>NZ_CP022222.1:0-322500 GCF_009930815.1 Bradyrhizobium sp. CCBAU 051011
GCACCGACGAACTGCTCCAATCGGTCGGTCTCTCGCACGATCAGGGCCTGCGTTATCCGCACGAGCTCTCCGGCGGCCAGCGGCAACGGGCGGTCATCGCCCGAGCGCTGGCGATGCAGCCGGACTTCCTGGTCTGCGATGAACCGGTCAGCGCGCTCGATGTTTCGATCCAGGCTCAGGTCATCAACCTGCTGATCGACCTGCAGGCCGAACTTGGACTCACCATGCTGTTCATCAGCCATGATTTGCGCGTCGTGCGGCAGATCAGCCGGCGGGTCGCGGTGATGTATCTTGGCCGCATCGTTGAGCTGGGCGATGCGGACCACCTCTTCGCCGCCCCGCAACACCCCTATACGCGCGCGCTGGTCTCCGCATCGCCGGCGCCAGGACGGCGCAGCGCCGAGCGGATCGTCCTGACCGGCGATCCGCCGAATCCCCCCGCTCGCCCCGCAGGATGCGCCTTTCACCCGCGCTGTTCTCTCGCCTTCGCACGCTGCGGTCGACGCCGCGCGCGACGCGCCGCCATCTGATCATCCGGAACCGTTCCCGCCGCCGCTTCGCCGCCGCTGAGCGCGCTTTTCGCGTCCGATTGCCCGCGCATGCTCACCATCGCGCTGTCGTCACCTTGCCTTTGTCGTGCTACGCCTTTCCGTGATCCGGCGATCATCATGGGAGCCGCCGGAGGTCGCCGCCTTCCGCAAGGCCTGGGTTGGATGACCCGCTCTGGGTGCTACTATTTCGGCGCGATCGCGCGGCGAGCCGGTTCGGGGGACGACCCGGCGATCCAGCTGGTCGCGGAGCGGATTCCGGCGACACTGGCTCTGACAATTCCGGCACTGCTCCTCAAGCTTGGCATCGGCATTCCCGCCGGCATCCTTGCCGCGCTTCACCGCGGTAGCCTCATCGACCGCGCGGTGATGGCCGCGGCGGTTGCCGGCTTCACCGTCCCGAGCTTCGTTCTCGGCCCCGTGCTCGTCCTCATCTTCGCGGTACAGCTTGGCTGGTTACCCTCTGGTGGTCAGGATAGCTGGCGACACGCCATCCTGCCCATCATCACGCTTGGTATCGGCGGCGCCGCGGTGCTGGCGCGGTTCACGCGCAGCGCGATGCTCGAAGTGCTTGGTCAACCCTATGTACGGACGGCATCGGCCAAGGGCGTCGCGTGGCGCGCGGTTGTCACCCGGCATGCGCTGCCAAATGCAGCTATCCCCACCGTGACCATCGTCGGCTTCATGGTGGGAACGCTGATCGCCGGCGCCGTCGTCGTCGAAAGCGTATTTTCCTGGCCCGGCGTTGGCAGGCTGCTGGTGGTCGCAGTGGCCAACCGCGATCTCGCAGTAGTGCAGTGTATTCTGCTGCTGGTGGCTGGGACCATGGTCGCCTCGAACCTCGCCGTCGACTTCCTCTACGGGTTCCTCGATCCGCGGCTGCGGACCGGAACACAGGCAGGAGCGCATTGAGATGGCGGACCTGTCGCTTCCACAGCAGCGCGCCGCCCGTCGACGTCTCTCGCTGCCGAAGATTCCGACTGCAGTGGTGGTGGCGATTGTCTGGATTCTCGCAATCCTTGTCGTCGCACTGTTTGCGGACACGATCGCGCCTTACACCCTGACCCGAATGGACCTGAAGAACCGGCTGTCGATGCCCGGTCATCCGGCGCATTGGCTTGGGACCGACGAACTCGGCCGCGACGTGCTTTCGCGCCTGTTATTTTCGATCCGGATTTCGTTGCTGATCGCCTTCGGCGCGACGACGATTTCCGCCGTGCTGGGCACATTGCTCGGCTTCCTGGCGGCGCATTTCCGCGGCTTGATCGAACAGATCGTGCTCATGCTGGCTGATTTTCAGGCCAGCATGCCGTTCCTGATCCTGGCGCTGGCTGTGCTGGCCTTCTTCGGCAGTTCGTTGCAGCTACTCGTATGTCTCATGGGACTCTATGGCTGGGAGCGGTATGCGCGGATTGCGCGCGGCCTTGCCATCTCGGCAGCGGCGCAGGGTTATGCCGGGGCGATCAGGCAACTCGGCGCGACACCTTCCCGGATCTATTTCCGGCACATCCTCCCCAACATCGCCTCGACCCTGATCGTCTCGATGACGCTCGTATTCCCCGAAGTGATCCTGCTCGAGTCCGGGCTGTCGTTTCTGGGCCTCGGCGTGCAGCCGCCGATGACCAGCCTCGGCAACATGGTCGGCTACGCCCGCGAATATCTTGGCCGCGCGCCGTGGATCATGCTGGCCCCGGCCACGACCATCGTCCTGACCACGCTCGCCGTCTCGATCATCGGCGACTGGCTGCGCGACAAGCTTGATCCAACCCTGAAATAGCCGTGCTCCCCATTTCGGATATCGTCATGCCCCACCCCATCGTCGTCACCGTCATTTGCGACGGCCACAGGCCTGATTTTGTCTCTGACGAGACGACGCCGCATATGGCGCGTCTCAGGCGCGCCGGAACGTGGTTTGCCGATCACCGGGGAATTTTTCCATCGGCCACTCGTGCCTCCTCTGCCTCGATCGCCACCGGCTCATGGCCTCGATCGCATGGCCTGCGCGGAAACACCGTCGCCCTGCCCGTGGCCGGCGGACATGAGGTCCATGACGCCGGCAAACCGAAATTCTACGATGCCTATCGCGGTCACTTCGGCCGCCTGTTGGCGCGCCGATCATTGGCCGAGCGCGTGGCACCTCTCAACGGCGCCGTCCTGTGCTCCAACGTCTCGCCCGGAGCGGCATTCTTCCATGATTCATACGGTCACGGAACGCTGCTGCATCGTGAGCTGTCTTACACTCCGGGCCGCCTGCCTCTGAAGGAGACGATCGATGCTCCGCCCGGAAGCATCGGCGATGTCTTGCTGGCGGATCGCTTTCTTGCTGTTCTCGCCTCGAATCCGCCTTCGATCGCCACCTTGTGGCTATCCGAACCCGACAAGACCATGCACGCGTTTCCACTTGGCTCACCGGAGCATCTCCTCGCCCTGCGGGCGGTCGATGATCATGTCGGCGCAGTTGCTCAGGCGGTCGAACGGCTACGGGACAAGGGCCACGACGTTCTCTTATTAATGGGCTCCGACCACGGACATGAGGCCGTGACGGAAGTAATTCCAGTAGAGCGCCGACTGTTCGAAGCCGGCTTCAAGACTTCGCTCGAAAGCCCCGAAATTGTCGTCGCGCCGCAGGGCTCATCCGCCTTCATTCATTTTGGCCGCAGCTCACTGTCTCGCCGCGCCGAGGTCGCCTCCTGGCTCGGCGAACAGCCTTGGGCAGGCCGCGTCATCTCCGGCGAAGACCTTGCCGAACTGGGCCAGATCCCCGGTGACGATCTGCTTGCCGTCGATATGGCGAAGAGCGCAGGCTCAAACCGCAACGGCGTTCCCGGCCTGACCGCCATGGCGGTGCGGTTCTCCGAGCAGGAGGACGCGATCCGTCGAGACTGCGGCATGCATGGCGGCCTGGGCGCTTACGAAACGCAGCCAACGCTGATCGCGGTAGGACGTGGCTTCGAGGCCGGTGCATCCATCACGAGAACGAGCCGCATCATCGATATGGCACCCACGGCGCTGGCGCATCTCGATCTTCCGTTGGAAGAGGTCGATGGAACTGCACTGCAGAAGTGGCCGTAGCCCAGTTTCAAGACGCATTTGGAAGAAACACTGAAAACGACCTCTAGCGACAGCCTCCGGTGCGTTAAAGGTCGGCAAGTCCATCTGGATCGCGTTCGACCAGCCGTGGAGAACACGGAGTAGTCGGCCATGGGCGCTCGACGGGCTGCGATCAGGTTGTTAAGCCCGCCTCCGCTAAGGAGCCACTGAGTCGGGACATGACCGTTGCGATCGAGATGGGACACACGACGGCAGGCGCCCCGGCTAACCTCGACCTGGAGGAACTGCTGGCGACCCGCCTGCTGGTGCAGGGCAATTCGGGCTCCGGCAAATCCCATCTGCTGCGCCGGCTGCTGGAACAGAGTGCGCCCTGGGTGCAACAGACCATCCTGGACCCCGAAGGCGACTTCGTGACGCTGGCCGACCGTTTCGGCCACCTCCTGATCGATGCCGAGGACCATACCGAGCGGGGCCTGGAGGTCGCCGGGGAGCGAGCGCGCATCCATCGCGTCTCCACGGTGCTCAATCTTGAGGGGCTCGACGCCGAGAACCAGATGCGGCGCGCCGCCGCCTTCCTCAGCGGGCTTTTCGAGGTCGCCCGCGACCACTGGTACCCGATGCTGGTGGTGGTTGATGAGGCACAGCTGTTCGCACCGGCAATCGCCGGCGAGGTTTCGGACGAGGCGCGCAAGCTCTCGCTCGGCGCCATGACGAACCTGATGTGCCGTGGCCGCAAACGCGGGCTTGCGGGGGTCATCGCTACCCAGCGACTGGCGAAACTCGCCAAGAACGTCGCCGCCGAGGCATCCAATTTCCTCATGGGCCGAACATTCCTCGATATCGACATGGCGCGCGCCGCCGACCTTCTGGGCATGGAGCGGCGACAGGCCGAGGCCTTCCGGGATCTGGAGCGCGGGCAATTCATGGCGCTGGGACCGGCCCTCTCCCGCCGTCCGCTGGGTCTGCGCATTGGTCCGACGGACACCACGCCGCGCAACGCGACCCCGCGCCTGATGCCTCTGCCGGAAGCGACACCGGACGCACGCGCCATCATCCTGGCAGCGCCGCCGCCGGAGAATAATCGGCCGCAGCGCCGGTCGCCACCAGATCTCCTCAACCAGCTCATGGCGGCGAAATCCGCGGCGCTGGAGATTCGTCCCGAAGCGGTGGAGCAGCCACTCAGCGCCGAGGAGTTGGCAGAACGGCGTGAGCGGGTGGACCGTATTCTGCGCGCCATCATGGCGGAACCCGACGCGGGATTCCGTGCCATCGGCGTCCTCTATCAGGAGTTCGTGGTCCGCTGCCGGATCGAGGGCCTCGGTTCGGCCGTGCCGGACCTGGGTGACTTCCGTCGCATGCTGACGCGCGCCCGTGCCGGGCTCGGCTCCGATATGACTGAGGATGACGGGTGGCAGGATGTCTCCGTCCGCGCCTCACTTCTGCCGGAGGATATGCAGGGCGTCTTCATGATGATTGCCCGCGCCGCGAAGGAAGGTTGGCCCTGCCCGGGCGATGCAGCGATTGCCCGCGCCTACGGCTCACATTCATTGCGCCGTGCGCGGCGTCTCTTGACCTACATCGAGGAGCAGGGCCTCATCGTTTGCCAGCTCGACGGCGCCGGTCGGCGGATCGTGACGCTCGTCGAACTGGCCTGGGCGACGGCCCCGGGCGATCCCAATGCCGAGGAACTGCCGGCGGAGCAAGGCTGCAGCAGTTCGGCTCCCTGATGCGACGGCAACTTTGATGGCGCGCGTGTCGCTCCGCCGTATATGATTCGCGGAAGGTTCCCTTGAAGTGTCCGCGCACTTGTCGCCGACCGCTTTTTGCATATCTCCGTTAAGAGGAGTTCTTAGCTTGAGCGTTGCCTTCACCAAGGAAGACAGTGCCGAAACGGCGTCGGAGACCTTGCTCCCCGACCGCCCGGTCTCGCCTCATCCGAACCTTGTCACGGAAGCAGGCTTGAAGGCTCTGGAATTTCAGCTCCACCAGGCTCGCGAGGCATACGAGACCGCGCAGAAGATCGAAGACGTGAATGAACGACGGCGGCAAGCAGCAATTCCGTTGCGTGATGCGCGCTACTTTGCGGCGAGAGTTCGTACGGCTCAGGTCATCCCCAATCCGACATCGACTGACACTGTCGCCTTTGGCAGCACGGTGACCTTCAGGCGAGACGACGGGCGCGTGCAGAAATATCGTATTGTGGGAGAGGACGAAGCGGACCCCAAGGCCGGTTCTATTTCCTTCGTATCACCGGTGGCAAGGCTTCTGATGGGCAAGGCTATCGGGGATGAAGTCGGCGCATCCGGCCAAACGCTTGAGATTATTTCGATCTCGTAGCACGTCCCTCATCGGGGCCCAGTTGGAGGGTCCAAATCAAGCTTGCGCGCCTATACATCGGCCTTCCAAAAAAGGTGCTCGTTGCTGCAAACTGTGCACCGTATTTCCGATTCGGAGACGTCTTGAGGAGCCATGAACGAGACTCTGATATCCGCCTGCACGATGTTTCTCGTTCCAGCAACGCTTTTGTTCGGCGCCTTAGGCGTCGCAAACTCGTCCTTTCTGAAGGTATTGGTCTGCTTGCTTGGCGCGGCCACGACGGGATTATGGCTTTACCGCGTATGGTGGTGGACTAATCTGTCTTTGATGGATCGCAGAACGGCTCTTGGTCTCGCGGGCATGTATGCTTTTGCTTGGCTGATAACATTCCTGGTCCAGTTGAAGAATATAGCCTCCTCGCGATGACCGATTCCGTTTCGCTGGATTGAGCCGAGGAGCTCCTGTTCGACCGAAATTGGATGAGCACCGGCAGATGCACCCTCCCGGTGCCACTATCTGAAACGGACGCTCTGGCGGATTAGTCAGTCGTCCGCGCAGCCAAACCATTTGAAAAATCGGCCTCTCAAACGGTTCTGTTGCCAAGGCATTGAAATGGCGGGCGCACGGCCTGACTACTCCAGGCGCTCACAAATTGTTTTGTAAATATTCGAACACATAGTCGGCGTCGTTGCTCGAATTGAAATTGACCTCGTAGTCGATCGAGCCATCCTTGAGCACAACAGTACGCTGCGGTCCAAAACTACACGTCAGGCTTTTGATCTTCTGTTTGACGGCTTCCTTGCCGGCCTGGGAGTCACAGACGCGCCGCATGGCCTCGAGAGCTGCGCCGCAGTAGCCGTAGGCGCTGTAGATCTTCCGCTCCTCCGGCGCCGGCGGCTTCAACCAGTCAAACTTTGCTGTGAGACTGTTGCCGCACCGCTCGTTGGTGGTGGCGACCTCTCCCGCGAGATACTTCTCTTGGTCTGCGAAATACTCCCTGTCCTTGAGCGATTGCGCAAACGCGATCGAGGAGAGGATCGAGAGCGCGGCGAGGGCGAGACCGACGTGGATATTCATAGCGGACAACTCCGAATTGGATGTTCATGCACACATCCCGTGCGGGCACGGCGTCCGGCCATTGACGGACCCAGGGATAGACGGACAGTGGCGGTGATTTTCCTGCGTCATCACGGCACCTGCCGCGGTGAATCTTGATTGAACCATTTTGAATAATGAATGCGCCGCATTCAATATGAGTGTCGGCCGCAAAAACTCCGCATTTGCTTCTCACTTCTCCCTGCGCTTATCAGCAATACCGCATCCCGCGGATTGTCGTGATGCTGTGAGGTCCACCATGTCCGGACGTTTCCGAATGATCGTCGGCGCCGCCCTCACCTTAATCGTCAGCCATGGTGCCCTCGCAGCGGAGAATGGCCCGCGGCTTCGCATCGGCCATTACAGCACCGGCAGCGGATTGATGGGCTTTGTGATCGACCGGATGGGGACGCCGATCAAGCTGCGCTTCGACGGCTCCGACGAAATCCTGGCCTTGACCGCCGAGCAGGCTCCATACAATTCGATGACGCTCAAGCGCGATGACGGCGTCTCGGTTCTTCGGATCTATGAAACGGGCCGCATCCTCGTATTCAGCGACAAATTGTCGGGCGGTTCGGCTGACGCGTATCGTGACCAGGAAGCCGAGCCGCTCGTCGTCAAGAAGGCAACGAAGGAGCAGGCCGAGACCGAGGCTGAGTCCCTAGGGCGCAAGCTCAGGGGCGCGGGCGCCCCGGCGCTCGCGATCTCGCTCGACGCGCCGCGCCTTTCCGCTGACTCCGCCGCATGGTCCGCCATGGCGGACGCAATCGCGGTCACCGGAATTACTCTGGAGGAGATGCTCACCTCACCGATCGCACGCGAGGTTATCGCGGCGAAACTGCGGCGCGTCGTCATCCGCGACGCCGACCGGGTCGACGTCAGGTTGGCGGACGACGCCCTGATCGTGGAGGTCAAAGCAATGGAGGCGGTTACAGGCCGGCCGTCCTCGGCGCGCCTCAAGTCTGCGATCGGCGACCTCCTGTAGCTGGATCGATACCCGGGGCGCAAATTTACAGCAGCCGGCGCGGAGAAAAAATCGTCGCCGGTCCGTCTCTCTATCTTGATGTGGTGGCGACGGCCGCAGGCCGTCTTGAAATATCACCGCAATATAGTGCGCTATCTTATCAAGAAAGAGAGGAATCCAATGTCGGGTCTGATTACTGGGCTGGTTTTGCTCGCGCTCGGCGCCCTTGCGGCCGCTTCGAGCCTCGTCGCGAGGCGTCCGGACGCGAAGGCGTATATCGAACTGATGATACCTTACCAGGGATGGTTCGGATTCATCACTTGCCTATGGGGTGTCTGGATCATTATCAGCGCGATCATCAACCTGAATTGGTTCGGCTACGTGCCGGTCTGGTGGCTGACCTACCTTGCGACTGGCGTGCTAATTGCTTCGCTCGGCCTGCTACTCGGCTATGCCTTGCTGACGAAGTACATCCTCAACCACAGCGCTGAAGCGGTGCAGCGCGGCGAGCAGATTCGCGCCATCATTGTGCCCTATCAGACCATGCTCGGCTATGCCGCGATCGTCCTCGGCCTTTGGACGATCGTTGCAACGTTTCTCTATCGTATCGTCTAGAGCGTGATCCGGAAAAAGCCTGCCCCCGCACTTTGTTGCAGGTAGACACCGGTTATCCCTCGCCGCAAACGCGGGACCGCGTTTGCGCAGAGATCATGCTCAAAGAACAGGCACGAGCGCGATGACGGTTCATCTTGAACTCATCGCGCTCTGGCAGGTCTCTGAAAAGATCATTTCAAACGTTAACATAACAAAATCCCGTGGCGAACGAACCCAAATCGGCCCAGAGTTGGCGAATAATGGCGCTCAAACGCCGAACCGTTGGCAGCCAGCGGAGACAGCGGCTCCATCAGCCCGCCATAGCATCGACGAAAGCATTCATGTCGAAAAAACACTTGTGCCTGGCAATTCTCGCGCTGAGCATCGCGATAAGTTTCGCCGCAACCGCACGCGCAGAGAAGCGCGTTGCACTGCTGGTCGGCAATAACGCCTATGAGAACATTCCGCGGCTGCAGACCGCCGTCAACGATGCGCGCGCGGTCGGCACCGCACTGCGCAAGCTCGGCTTCTCGGTGATTTCCGTAGAGAACCAGTCGCGCCGTGCCATGAGCGAGGCCATGCTCGCCTTCGACAAGGCGATCGAGCCTGGTGACACTGCGCTGTTCTTCTTCGCTGGACACGGCTTCGAGATCCAGGGCCAGAACTACCTACTGCCAACGGACATCCCGGAAGTTCGCGAGGGACAGGAAGAGCTAATCCGCGATTCCGCAATTCCAGCCGGCCGGATCATCGACCGGCTGCAGGGGCGCGGCGCCCGCACCGTGGTGCTCGTGCTCGACGCTTGCCGTAACAATCCGTTCGAGCGGCCGGGCGGACGCGGGCTCAAGGGCAGCGGCGGTCTCGCAGCGATGACGCCTGCGGAAGGCGTGTTCATCATGTTCTCCGCTGGCGCCAAGCAAACCGCGCTCGACCGGCTGTCCAGCACCGAGCGCGCCTCAAACTCCGTATTCACGCGAAACCTCATACGGCGGCTCGGGGAGCCGGACCTGACGCTGGTGCAGATTGCCAAGCGCCTGCAAATCGAGGTGCGGCAGCTGGCGGCGAGCGTCGGTCGCGACCAAACGCCGGCCTACTACGACCAGGTCGTTGGCGAGATCGTGCTCAACTCAAGCGGACGCCCCACGCCTGCCGCCCCCCCGCCACCACAAACCGCAGCCCTGCTCTCCGACGTCGACAAGCGTGCCACCGAGGCCGTGCCGGCTCCCCCGGCCGATCCTCTGACCGCCGAACTCGACGCGCTGGCGGCCGCGAAAAGCTGGAGCGAGCTCCGCGGCCACCTGACAACGGTGAGGCCGACGGCGCGCGACGCACACTGGGCTTCGTTGGCCGAACAAGCCGCGATCGGCGAATTAACTCCGCTTGCAACGTCGCCGCATCCATTTCACGATCGGCTTGCGGCGCTCGAGCACTATGCCACGACCTTTCCGATCCTGAACGACAACCCGAAATTCCTGGCCCTGCGCACGTCGATCGGCCTGTCCGCGTTCGGCGACTGCCTTGAGCAGGCTTACGGGACGATACTCGTCGATTGCCGTCGGCGACTGGAGAGCTTCGTGCGCACAACGCCCAAGAGCGCCGGTACGGTGCGCGTCGACCTCGCGCGTGACGCTGCCCGTCTGGTCGGACGCAAGCTCAACCGATCCGCCGCTGCGCCGTTTTTCGCCATCGCGATCGAAGCACCGCCCGAAGCGAACGCGGCGGTCTGTACGGATCCAGATCTGACGGACGCCGTCATTGCCGCGCTCGGCCGGCCTCCCGACTGGGATGAGGCCAAGGCAGCGGGGGCGCTCACGGAAGCCTGCTGGAACACACTCGGCACCGCAGTCGTGGCGCAAGTCGCGCGCGAGACCGGCGAGAGCTATTACCTTGGCAATGCTTGCCCGATACTATTGCAGCGCGACGCCTTGACAGGACTGCGCGCGGCCCGCTGCCGGGAAATTAAATCGCGATAGGCGAGATAGTCGCACCAGTCGTGACCATGACACGGCCAGAATATCTTCCCTGGCACGCCCTGCTTTCGAGACCATCGTCGGACGCAGCCGTCTTATATGAGCGCGACGGGTTCAGGATGAATCGTCATCGCGCTGTGGCTTGTTGCCTGAGCGTGAATCTCCGCGCAACCGCGGTTCTCGCGAGGGAAAACCGGTGTCCCACCCCGCAACAAATGCGGGGCAGGTTCTTCCGGATCGTGCTCTGGCGGGATGGCCTCCAGCCCCTTTTGCTTCGACGTGCGCTCCACAGAAGGATGGGACGAATGGACGCCCCACGCCTTCCCGTGCAGCTACATTAGAACGAGCAGCCGAAGCCTTGCAGCGAGGTCTTGATCGCGTCCATCGTCTGCTTGCAACTTTGTTCCATGGCTGGCTTTGTTGACGGGTTCTTGGCCATGTCAAGCCACGTCTTGCGCGTCTGGTCGAGCTGCGCCTTGTAGGTCGCGCGCTGCGCCTCCGGAAGCTTCGACGTCACGCAAGTATCGTATTTTGCCAAAAAGTCGTCGCAAGCTGCGATACCGGTGTTCTGCGCACGTGCAGGCCCGGCGACGGCAATGACGAGCAGAACAGCACCTGCCATATGCAAGAGCGGCAACGCGCTGCGCAAGCGTGAGTCGATCGCAGCTTCGGTCGTTGTGTGGTGCATTACCTTCTTCTCCTTTACAACGTGAGTTTGGACAACAACATTGAAGTAGACGGACAAAACTTTCGCTTTTGATCCGTTGCCCTGTTGTGATGTCTCTTTCGGACCCGTCGTTGTGACTAGAACGCAGCGTACCGCCCGCAACCGAGATGCGGCCCGGACGACTTTAAGCGTCGAGTCTAGGTCAGTTCGATCCTGCGGAAGCGGGGCGCTGATGCTTGCCGGCACCCGCCGGCTTTGGCCCGCATGGATCATTGTCTTTGGTGGGCGCCTCGCCCGGAGAGGGCGCGGTTACAGTACCGCGGTCACTTCCCATGCTATCGAGCGTCGACTTCTTGGCCTGTTCGTTCGCGTCAATGCACGACTGAACATCTTTCTTCTTGGTCGGACTGGACGGCGTCGCCACGATTCCGCGGCTCATCGTATCACCGGCGTCGTCCGGCTTGACCGCGGTCGCTACGCCGTCGCCAACCATCTTCACGACAGTCGGGATCGCGATCACAGCCAGGGCGGCCAGAGCGAAGCCGGACCACACAACCGAACGCCGGTACTGAGCAAGTGGAGCGACCACCACGGCCGAAACCTGCGGCCGGCTCTGTTCTGAGGCAGCAAGAACGCCGGCCGCCTGCGCCATCAAACCCGCTGGAACTGTCGCAGGCTGCGACTGGATTTCGTCCAGCAATGCCGCCGCGGCGGTTAACTCCGCGCGGGCCGCCGGGTCATTGGCAAGTCTCTTAGCGACGGTATCCCACTCTGCCCGCGACAGGGAACCGTCGAGAAACGCGGCGAGCTGCGCGTTGTCGATCTCGCTCCATTGATCTGCTGCAACGGAGCCTTGCCCCACCCCCTCCGAAATGGCCCGCGACAATTGCGCGCGAAACAGCTCAAGCGCTTGTAGCCGGTCGGAGCGGCCGTCGTCCTCGGCGTGCGCAGACGCCGGCTCGTGACTGGGGCGTTCGATCATCGGGCAGAATTCCAATACCCATGTTTAGACGGACATATCGGAATTCTTTTCCAATTGCACCGTGATTTCTTTTAGCCATTTCTGGCTGCGCTGCTTCAAGCGATAGACGTCCTCGACCGGACAACCCATCAGCCTCGCAATGCCACGTGCCGGCAACGGCTCATTGGCCGAAAATACAATCTGAAGGTACAACCGTTCATCCGAAGGAAGCTTTTCCGCTGCCGCATTGATGGCCGCGACGAGAGCTGCGCGGCGCTCTTCCTCCTCAAAGAGCAGCAACCGGTCCTCGGGAGTTGGCGATGAATCCGCGATCGAAATACTTCCGCCTTCGCCAAGCAGTGCCTCAAGCGAGACGGCCTCGGTTGCAGGCGATGTGCGCTCCAACCTCACGATACCGCCAAGGCGCGCGACCGACTCGGCGATGTCAGCAGCTGTCGGATCTTGCACCAGCCTGCCGCGTAGTGCAGCGGCAAGCCGATCGGCGTCCAGCGGACAACCCTCCCATACCACGGCCGTATAAATCGCCTGGTCGAGCGGCGGCGAACGGGAAATCGCCGCCGGCATACGCCGTCGAGGCGTTTCACGCCGCACGAGATCGATCAGGATACGATCGACCACTGTCAGAATATAGCCTGTGAAGCTGCCGCGGCCCCCGTAAGAACGGATGCGACGAAAATCATTCTCGATCAGCTTGAGGCATACTTCTTGATACGCGTCCTCGCGACCGGCTCTACCAAGTTTGCTCGGCAATTGTTTGGCGATCCGGCTGCGAACGTCGGCCTCGAAGTAGCGCGAGAATCTCTCCCACGCCTCGCGCGGCGTTTTGCTGAATTGTCCCGCCAGTTGGTCGGCGAGAACATCGCGAGCGACAAGCGACAAATACGTCGTAATCCGCGAACGCCCGTTGAACCCTCGCAGCCGCGCATAATCGTCAGCCTTCAGTGATGCGACGATGTGAAGGAATGCAGCCTCCGCGTCGGCTCCATCGCCTACCAGCTTCACGACGATCGACCATAGGGTCGTCGAGACGTGTTCGAGAAATCTGCTCGCCGCGCCCACCTCACCGGAGAGGACGGCATTGACGAGTGCGTGATCAAAATTGCCGCTCAACGGCGGCGCAATCTGAAGCTCGGAAGAGACCGCTCGGTCGGCTACCGCGTTGGCACTGTCGGCATCGTCGTCTTGTGGCTTGGCTTTTTTTGGTACCAACAGATTCTGAACCAACAGGCTGCGCGACCACATGACCTCGTCTCCCGACAAACGGTCGAGCTACCGAACGACAGTGAACAGCCAGAGACTGCGGCCTTCAAGTTGGCCCTTTTTGTCGCCAAACAACCGGTTTTGTCGCCGCACAAGTGGTCCTCCAATCTGGCGAGATTATGAATTGCAACAATGCAGCGGACGTTGAGACTGCAAACGAATAATGCGTTGCCAGTCCTGAGCGAGGGCTCCACTTGCGGCGCAAGCGACATCTGCCGCCCTGACACCGACTAAGTTATGTCACAACGATGCACCCACAAATGCCACAAGCCGCGCTGCGTCGATCGCCGGGTCCACGTACCCATTGAAACTGCAGAGTTATCGCGATCGGCACTAGCAGCGATGCGCGCACAAGATCGGCAACACGCGCTTCCAGGACTAGATACAACCAGGATTTGAACATTATAATTTCTTCCTGGGATTGCACCCTTCACCCAGTGTGACCAAGGCGTCACGGTCAGCCAAAATCTGCAATCGTCCGTCTTACGAGTCGAATACGGGACATTGCTTAACTCACGGCGATCTTCAGCGGTCATCCTGCGCCCGGATCGACGCGGCGCGCCAAGCGTTCGAACCTCACAACTTCTCCAGCCGACCGACAGGCCGCTACCCAATTAGGAGATATTCGGGCGCGGATCAGGTCCAGCACGAGCCTTGAACCGCTCAGTCACCGACCGAGACAATGAGTTCGTTCTGTCGTGTCGTCGGCGGTCCCCACGAGCAGTCCTGGTCAAGAATGACGCAGACCTCGCATTAGCCTCCGTGCCCCACGTGACCGGGACGATGGTGTGGTCGGCATTTTCACAATTCAACCGGCATCCAGATCCCGCCGGCCGCGCTCGAGCGCAGGACGGCGTCCACCATCGCAACACCGGCAAAGCCATCTTCAATCGTTGGAAAGGTCAGCCCCGGATCGGCAAGGGATGCCGTACGACTGGCCACAATAGCTGTGGCCACTTCGGTATAGATCGTCGCGAACGCTTCCAGGTATCCCTCAGGATGGCCGGGTGGAATACGATTGACGCGCTGACCGGCGGCGTTCATGGACGTTGTGCCGCGGCGGATCAATCGTGGTGCGTCTCCGAGCGGCGACCAGGTGAGAAGGTTCGGCTCTTCCTGCCGCCAATCCAGACCGCCCTTCTCGCCGAAGATCCGTAATCGCAGTCCATTGTCGTTTCCGACTGCAACCTGGCTCGCCCATAATGCGCCCCGCGCCCCGTTCCCGTAACGCAGCAGGATTTGCACGTTGTCATCGACACGGCGGCCCGGCACGAAGATGGTCGTCTCGGCCAGAATCTGCTGAGGCATCATCCCGGTGACAAAGTGCGCCAGCTGATATGCATGGGTACCGATGTCGCCGACGCAGCCGCCGGCACCCGAGCGCGCTGGGTCGGTACGCCAGTCGGCCTGTTTCTGGCCCGCAGCCTCAAGCGGATCGGCCAACCAATCCTGCGGATATTCGATCTGCACGATCCGGATCGCGCCGAGTTCGCCGCCCTGAACCATCGAGCGGGCATGGCGGACAAGCGGATAACCGGAATAATTATAGGTGACGGCAAATATTAGTCCGCTCGTGCGTGCCTTGTCGCGCAACCGGCGCGCCTCCTCAAGGGTTGTCGTCAACGGTTTGTCGCAGATGATATGAACACCCGCATCCACGAAGACGTCGGCGACAGCGGCGTGCATATGGTTTGGAGTGACGATCGCAACCGCCTCGATACCGTCGGTTCGCGCGGCCTCGGCCTGGGCCATGGTCCGAAAGTCCGGATAGGATCGATCGGACCCAAGGCCGATGGCCGCCGCCGATCGGATCGCTTTATCGGGCGAGGCCGAAAGCGCGCCAGCGACGAGTTCGTAACGATCGTCCAGACGCGCAGCGATACGGTGGACGGCGCCGATGAAGGCGCCTTCCCCGCCGCCTACCATTCCAAGTCGAATGCGTGGCTCAGCCATGTCGCGCGCTCCTGTCGATTTATTCAGGCGCTCAGATGAGGCCCAATGTCCGTCGGATCTGCGTCTCGTCGCTGGTGCCGCCGGCGAAGTCGTCGAAGGCTCGCTCGGTGACGCGGATGATGTGGTCGCGGATAAAGGCGGCACCTTCGCGCGCGCCGTCCTCCGCGTTCTTCAGGCAGCATTCCCACTCCAGCACCGCCCAGCGGTCGAATCCGATGGCAGCCAGCCGCGAGAAGATCGCCTTGAAGTCGACCTGTCCGTCGCCGAGCGAGCGAAAGCAGCCGGCGCGATTGATCCAGGGCTGGAAGCCCGAATAGACGCCCTGCCTGCCGGTCGGATTGAACTCCGCGTCCTTGACATGGAAGGCGCGGATGCGCTCGGCGTAAATGTCGATGAAGGCCAGATAGTCCAGTTGCTGCAGGACGAAATGGGACGGATCGTAGTTGATCGCGCAACGCGGGTGATTGCCGGTGCGCTCGTAGAACATCTCGAAGGTAATGCCGTCGCATACGTCCTCGCCTGGATGGACCTCGTAGCAAAGGTCGACGCCCGCTTCCTCATATGCATCGAGGATCGGACGCCAGCGACGCGCGAGTTCGTCGAACGCCGTCTCGATCAGGCCAGGCGGCCGCTGCGGCCAGGGATAGAGGAACGGCCAGGCCAGGGCGCCGGTGAAGCTCACGCTGCCGGTGAGGCCGAGGCGGCGAGACGCCTGCGCGGCCTTCATCATTTGATCTACCGCCCAGACCTGACGTTCGTTCGGCCTGCCCCTGACTGCCGGCGGCGCAAAAGCGTCGAAGGATTCGTTGTAGGCCGGATGAACCGCGACGAGCTGCCCTTGCAAGTGGGTGGACAATTCCGTGATCACCAGACCATGGTTCGCAGCCACGCCGGCAATCTCATCGCAATAGGTTTGAGAGGCCGCAGCCTTGTCGATATCGATCAGGCGTGGATCGGAGGTCGGGACCTGAACGCCCTTGTAACCGAGTCCTGCCGCCCAGCCGCAGATGGCATCGAAGCTGTCAAACGGCTGTGCATCGCCGATGAACTGCGCCAGAAAAATTGCGGGCCCCTTCATGGTGGCCGGTCGGACAGTCGCTGACATGACATTTCTCCGGTTCAAGCCGCTGCGCTACGCCAGTAGGACGCCGTCTCCTTGTCCGACAAGGATGCCGACCTTTCAATACGCGAGACGATCTTGATCGTCCCCCCAGCGGCGCCCGCCTGCTGATCGGGGTGTATGACTTCCAACACATGCGCGGCGAAGCCGTTGATAAGACGTGGATTGTCAGCCCATCGCTACAAAAGCCGGCGCCAAATCCACGCATATGAGCGCACGTGCTATGTTCGGGGAACTGTCGTTGGCTCCCTCGGCGCCGGCACCCTGGCGACCAGATCCACATTGAGTGAACCGAACACAGGGATCGCCCCTTTAGCAAAGGCCTCAGCCTTCCGCATCCATCTCGTGAAGCTTCTGGACGCGTCGTCGGAAATCCTCCTCCGTCGAAAATTCGGCGGCAAGAAACGAGGAGATCAGATCATTGGCGAGCCACGGTCCAACGATCTGCGCGCCAATGCACATGACATTCACATCGTCATGCTCGACGCTCTGGTGGGCCGAATGGACATCGTGACAGACCGCGGCGCGGATACCCTTCATCTTGTTGGCCGCAATCGAGGCACCAACACCGGTGCCGCACACCATGATGCCGCGGGCGACCTCTCCGGAGATGATCTTCCCCGCGACCGCCCGTGCGATATCCGGAAAATCCACCGGATTTGCGTCGTAGGATCCGACATCGACGACCTCATGTCCGAGGCTGCGCACGTGATCGATGACGGCCTTCTTGAGCGACCAGCCGGCATGGTCGGATCCTATGACGAGACGCATTCTAGTTTTTCCTCTTGTGATTGGCGGAGGCCGTGACGGCTGCCACTGATTTATGGGTTTCAGCCGCGCATATCGGGTGGCAGTTCGACGCCATGGAATTTCTTGTAGATGGCGTTGAGCTTGCCGTTTTTGACGTTTTCGGTGACCCACGCGTTGAGCTTCTCCAGCAAGCGCGTCTCACCCTTCTTCAGGCCGATGGCGAGATCGAAGCTGGCGAGCGGGATCTTGGACTCGAAGACGCGCGCCGGATTCTTGACGCCGATCTGGTTGATGATCGTGGCCGACGAACCGACGCAATCGACCTGGCCGGAGACGGCCGCCGTCACCCCGGTGGCATCGTCGTCATAGCGCGCGATCTTCAGTTCCTTGTCCTTCATGTTCGACAGCATCGTATCCTGCGTGGTGCCGCGCGAGACGCCCACGGTCTTGTCCTTCAGGTCCGGCCAGTCCTTGACGTTCAGTGATTTCAGGCAGCCGATATCCGATTGTAGGGTCGCGTAGCGCTTGGAAAAATCGATCACCTTGGCCCGCTCTGGCGTGACTGACAGGGTCGAAATGATGATATCCGCCTTGCCGGTCTGCACATTCGGAATCCGCGTCGCGCCGGTAGTCTGGATGAATTCCAGCTCCAGTCCCCAATCCTTTGCCAGCAACTGGGCAACCTCGACATCGGAGCCGGTCGGCTTCATGCTGCTGTCCATCATGCCGGACGGAGGAATGGCAAGGTCCGTCGAGATCCGAATCTTCTTGGCCTTCGTGATGTCATCGAGCAGGTCGGCCTGCGCCGGCCGGTCAGCCAGCACGACGAGACAGCATGCAGCGACGGCGCTGCTCAGAATCATCCTGTTTCCGATCATTGGGGTTTTCCTCTCCTGTTATGATTTTAGATTGCCCGTCCCTACGAACTGGACGAGTTCCGGCGTCGTCGGCGCCGTCAGGATCGAGGCCGGTCCGGTTTCGTGAACCTTGCCACGATGCATGAAAACGATCCGATCGGCGATGCTCCTTGCAAACCCCATTTCGTGCGTGACCATCACCATGGTCATGCCGTCGGCGGCGAGCTGTTCGATCACCTTCAGCACTTCGCCTGTCAGTTCGGGATCGAGCGCAGAGGTTACCTCGTCGAACAGCATGACCTTCGGCTGCATGGCGAGCGAACGCGCGATGGCGGCGCGTTGCTGCTGGCCACCGGAAAGCTGTTCGGGATAGGCGTGAATCTTCTCTTCGAGACCGACCTGCGCCAGCACCTTGTGTGCCAGCGCTTTCGCCTCGGTCAGGCCCATTCGCTTCACCGAGCACGGCGCCAGCGTGATGTTCTGCTCGATCGTGAGGTGGGGAAACAGGTTGTAGCTCTGGAATACGATACCGACATCCTGTCGCAAAGCTCGCAGATCGACGTCTGGAAGATCAACCCTGCGTCCGCAGACGGTGATCTCGCCTCCGTCGACCTTCTCGAACCGATCGATGCAGCGTAACGCGGTGCTCTTGCCGGACCCCGACCTGCCAATGATGGCAAGGACCTCGCCGCGCTCGACGGTAAAGCTCACGCCATCAAGCACCTTCAGCGAGCCAAAGCTCTTCTGCACGTCGCGGAGCGACACGATGGGGGTGGAGGATGCGGTTTGCTGCATGTCAGGCCAGACTGAAGTTGGCACTGCCACGTCCCATCCGCCGCTCCAGCTTCTGGCTGAACAGGGACAGCGGGTAGCACATGGCGAAATAGATGGCGGCGATGATGGCGTAGACGACGAACGGCTCGAACAGCGAGTTATTGACGATCTGTCCCGAGCGCATCAGTTCGACGAAACCGACGACGGAGGCGAGTGAGGTATTCTTGATGATCTGCACCATGAAGCCGACGGTGGGCGGCGTCGCGATGCGGATCGCCTGCGGGAGGATCACCTTGATCATGCGCTGGCTGCGGCTCAGCGCCAGGCCTTCCGCCGCTTCCCATTGTGGTTTTGGCACCGATTGGATCGAGCCGCGCCAGATTTCGCCGAGATAGGCGGCGACATAAAGAGTGAGCGAAGCACCGGCAGCGGCAAGCGGCGACATCTTGAGGCCAATGGCTGCCAGTCCAAAATAGCCGAGGAACAGGATGACAAGGAGCGGAGTGCCCTGGATCAGTTGTACATAGGCGGCGCTGAGGAGTCGCACGATCCTGAGCGGAGAGATGCGCGCGAGTGCGATCACGAAGCCGACTATACCGCCACCAATAAGCGCGATCAGGGAAAGTCCGACCGTCCATAGCGCGCCATGGCCGAGGAAAAGCAGGTGGTTGATGTTGAGATGTCCGCCCATGCCCTACCTCACAACGGCGTGCCGAGTTGGCGTCGGCGCGGAAACAGGACCAGGCCAAGCCCCCAGAATCCCGCGCGCAAGACCAGCGACAGCAGAATGTAGAGCACGGCGACGATGATGTAGGTCTCGAATGCCCGATAGGTGTCCGACTGGATGTAATTGGCAACCGCCGTCAACTCTTCGGCAGATATCTGCGAGCAGACCGATGAGGCGAGCATCAGCAGGACGAACTGGCTGGTCAGAGCCGGATAGACCTTTTCGACGGCGGGCAGCAGGATGATGTGCCAGTAGATCTGGAAGCGCGTGAGCGCGAGGCCTTCGGCCGCCTCGATTTGCCCGCGCGGGATCGCTTCGAAACCCGCCCGCATGATCTCGGCAGTGTAGGCCCCGACATTGATCGTCAGCGCGACCACCGCAACGGTGAAGGCTGACAGTTTCAGTCCGATGCTGGCAAGTCCGAAATAGACCAGGAATAGCTGGACCAGCAGCGGCGTATTGCGGATGGCTTCGACGTAGACTTTGCAGATGCGGGCAATCAGCCGGCTATGGGTGCCGCGGCCCACGGCGGCAAACGTGCCGAGCAGCGCGCCGGAAACTGTTGCGAGGAATGCGAGTTCGAGCGTCAGAATGGCGCCGCCGAGGAAGTTCGGCCACCGTTCCAGCACCGCGGGAAAGTCGAGCTCGATGCTCATCGCAACAGGATCATCCAGTGTTCTGATTGGTCATGCGGTCGTAGACGCGGAACAGAGCCTGATTACCGTTCGCGCCTTCGCCGTGCGCCCGCGCGTCGACATATTGGCTCGTGACGAGTGCGGTTCCGGGCAGTGGCACGTTCAGCGCCTGCGCATGCTCCTGCACCAGCCTGAGGTCCTTGAGCATCAAGTCGATCCGGAAGCCGGCACTGACGTCGCCTCCGATCATTGCCGGTCCGAGCTTGTCCAGCATCCAGGACGAGGCCGAGCCGCCCAACAGAACGCGGCGAAGCAAATCCAGGTCGACGCCGGAGGCGCGTCCCAAAGCGAGCGCTTCACAAATAGCCTGGATGTTGATGCCGCAAATCAGTTGATTGCAGAGCTTGACCGTTTGTCCGGCGCCGGAAGCGCCGACATGGGTGATGGTCGTGCCCATGGCCCTGAAGAAAGGTTCAGCCTTGCCGAAGGCTTCCGCTTCGCCGCCGGCCATGATCGACAGCGCCGCATTCTTGGCGCCGAGGGGGCCGCCGGACACGGGAGCATCGATGAAGCTGACGCCGGCCTGCTTCAGATCGGCATGGACGCGGCGGACCGCGACCGGCGAGATCGTGCTCATGTCCACGATCAGCTTGCCGGGAGGCGGAGCTTTCAGCAGACCGTCCTCGCCGTAGACTACCGCCTCGACATGGGGCGTATCGGGCAGCATCGTGATGACGATGTCGGCGTCGCGCGCGGCGTCTGCCGCATGTTGCGCCCGTGCCGCGCCCTCCTTTGCGATGTTTGCGACGGCGGCCTCGTTGAGATCGAAGGCACGGACCGCGTATCCTGCCTTCAGGAGGTTGCGCACCATTTCCCGGCCCATCGTTCCGATGCCGATGAAGCCGACGCTTCCCTTGCCGTCCCGTCCCATCTGTTCGCTCTCGTCTTCTTGTTGTTCGATTGCGTTGCAGTCAGCGCGACGCCTTTCGGCCGTCGGTCTCGCCGACCAGCGCACGCCTGCGGTATTCATCGCCAATCTCGAAGTGCTTTCGCAGCGTCGCATCCGCTCGTTCCGGATCACGTGCGATAACGGCCTCGAAGATGCGCCTGTGGTCGTCGACCAGATACGTCTTCATCGAAGGGAACGACTGCACGAGCTCACGGCGGCTGCGATGCGAATGCGTCAGGAGACCCGCCAAAGAATTGTGAAGGACGGTCAGCGTTTCCGAATGTGAGGCGAGCACGATCGTGCGGTGAAATTCGAAGTCGGCCATGCCGCCCGCATCGGCCTCGTCGATCGTCGCTTCGATCTGCGCGAGCGCGCGCTGCAGACGTTCGAAATCGGCAATTCCTGCGCGATCACAGGCGAGCCTGATCGCCTGGCATTCGATTGCGACGCGCGCCTGCATCACGTCATCGAGCATGTCCGCCTGCTGGGCGAGCGCGAAGGTGAAGAAGTCATTGAGGACCGAAACATCCGGCCGCGTCACCACGGTGCCGATGCGATCGCGTATTTCGACGATGCCGAGCACGGTCAGCGCGCGCAGCGCTTCGCGAACGATCGGCCGGCTGACGCCAAGCTGGCTTGCGAGTTCGCGCTCGGAAATCAGGCGATCGCCGGGCTTGAGCGACCCTGCGAGAAGTCGCTCCCGCAAGAAGGCAAAAACCTTCTCGAATCCCTTGTCTGGCTCGACAGGCCGCGTGAGTTCCATCCCTGCGTCCATTGATCTGACCCTGGTCAGACCAGTAGGATGACCAGACTCGGGCGTCAAGTCCTTTGATGGCGCAGCGGTACGAGCCCGCCCGCGACGATGCAGGCCTGTCGAGGCTGCAACGAGATCCTGCGTTGCAAAGCCTCGGCGAATTCTTCAAAGATTGGGGCGAGCAGTCGGGCGACCTTGGCGCTACGACCGGCCGTCCAGTGCGCGGCAAGAAAGATGACCTCTCACTTTGCCGACTGTTCTTCGAAAACTTTGACAGATACGTTCGCCACTTGCCGCAACGCTTCGCGATTGGCGCCGGATGACGCCATCACGCCCATGCCGGCGGATACCGCCGACAGATAGCGCGCCAGCGCGGCAGCGTCGGCAGCCGGCTTCAGATCGCCCTCTTCCTTCGCCCTGACGAAGCGCTCGCGCAGCTGATCTTCGGTTAATGCACGACGCGCTGCGAGCTCGAAGGGAACGTTCTCCGAACCGGTACCGCAGGCAAGGCCGCCTTGCACGAGCAGGCAACCGGGCGGATTGTCGGGATCGGTTTGGCTGTCTGCAGTACCCATCAGCATCCGCTCCGCGACGTCGCGGGCGGTTGGCGCGCTCAAAACCTCGTCCATCCAGGCCGCACGTTTGGCCGTGTACCGATCGAGAGCAGCCTTCAAAAGACCTTCCTTATTTCCAAATGCCGCATAGAGACTCGGCGGATTGATGCCCATCGCCTCGGTAAGCTGCGCAATGGTGGCGCCCTCATAGCCATGCCTCCAGAAGACTTCCATCGCCTGATCCAATGCGGCATCGGCGTCGAATTCTCTCGGGCGTCCCATGGCCATTCGCGTTACTCCCTTGAAGCCGACGCCGCTTTTCGCGCGGCGTTCAATTGTCTAACCTTCTGATTTATCGTGATTCTTTTATTTGATTTCCAGTCTTGCGGATGGTGATCTAAGATTTTCGTAGTGGATGGTACATAAGTATCTTGCAGACTGCGGTCCAGCTCCACATCTGTAGCGAACACTACAGTTATGGAGCGCGCAAATGCCCCCACCCGCTAACACCTTCCGTTCCGGCCGTTTCCGACGCGTTGTCGGCGGCCTTGGCATCATCGGCATCATCGTGGCGGCCGGTTCGATCGCGAGCGGCCGCTACTTTTATGCAGCCCAGGCGACCACTGGGACCGCACCCGAACAAGCCGTCTCCGTCACGATCTCGGTAATCGAGCCGCGTCGGACCGCGCTGTGGGATGACTTCTCTGGACGTCTCGAAGCCGTCAATCGCGTCGAGCTCCGCCCACGCGTCGCTGGCGCGATCCTGTCGGCCAATTTTGCCGAGGGCGCGCTCGTGAAAGCCGGCGATGTACTGTTCAAGATTGATCCCGCGCCCTACGCCGCCGAAGTGGATAAGGCCAGCGCGCAGCTCGAGGCAGCAAAGGCGCGTGCGATCTTCACTGCCAGCGAAGTCGAGCGCGGCGCGCAGCTCGTCGGCAACGCCGTCGTCACGCGGCGCGATTTCGATCAGCGCGACAACGCCAATCGCGAAGCGATCGCCAATGTGAAGGCCGCCGAAGCGACGCTGCAGACTGCAAAGCTCAATCTCGACTACACCGAGGTCCGCGCGCCCGTCGATGGCCGCGTCGGCAAGATCGAGGTGACCGTCGGCAATCTAGTGACCGCAGGGACTGCCTCGCCGGTCCTGACCTCTCTGGTTTCTGTCAATCCGATCTATGCGAGTTTCGATGCCGACGAAGAGATCGTGCTGCGGGCGCTGAATTCCATTGCAGATAGTTCGGGCAAGCGCGGCAATCTTGATCAAATACCCGTCGAGATGACCACCTCCGGCGGCACCTCGGCCAAAGGCCATATCCAGTTGATCGATAACCAGGTCAATGGTCAGAGCGGCACGATACGCGTCCGCGCAGTATTCCAGAACGGTGATGGCCGCCTTATCCCGGGTCAGTTCGCGCGCGTCCGGATGGGCCAGCCTCAGCAACAGACACTGGTGATGATCGACGAGCGAGCGATCGGCACCGACCAGGATAAGAAGTTCGTTATGGTGGTCAGCAACGACAACCGTGCGGTCTATCGCGGAATAACGCTTGGTGGCTCCGTCGATGGACTCCGCGTCGTAACGGGAGGCCTGAAATCCGGCGACCGCATCGTCGTCAACGGCCTGCAGCGGGTACGCCCGGGTGCGCTCCTGAAGACAGAAATTGCGCAGATGGGCTCGCGCGGGCCACAGCAAGCATCGAACGACAGCAGCCAGCAAATCGTGCAGCGCTAACTACCCGCAGCGCTTGGGGCATAGCAATGAATCTCTCAAAGTTCTTCATCGACCGGCCGATCTTTGCCGGCGTGCTTTCCATCGTGATCTTCCTGGCCGGCCTGATCTCGCTCTTTGCGATGCCGATCTCGGAGTATCCGGACGTCGTACCGCCCTCCGTGGTGGTGCGCGCGACCTACCCCGGCGCCAATCCGAAGGTGATCGCGGAAACAGTGGCAACGCCGATCGAAGAGCAGATCAATGGCGTCGAGAACATGCTCTACATGAGCAGCCAGGCGACCACCGACGGGGCGATGACGCTGACAGTGACGTTCCGCCTCGGCACCGATCCCGACAAGGCGACACAGCTTGTGCAAAACCGCGTGCAGCAGGCAGAGCCGCGCCTGCCGGCGGTAGTTCGCCAGCTCGGCATTATTACCAAGAAGAGCTCGCCCGACCTCACCATGGTGGTGCACCTGCTGTCGCCGAACAATCGTTACGACATGACGTATCTCCGCAATTACGCGGTGCTGAACGTCAAGGACCGTCTGGCGCGGATCGACGGCGTCGGTGATGTCCAGCTCTACGGCGCCGGCGACTACTCGATGCGCGTCTGGGCCGATCCACAAAAGGCCGCCGAGCACGGCCTGACCGCGAGCGACATCGTGAGGGCGATCCAGGCCCAGAACGTCGAGGCCGCCGCCGGCGTGGTCGGCTCCTCGCCG
This sequence comes from Bradyrhizobium sp. CCBAU 051011, assembly GCF_009930815.1. Classification (NCBI taxonomy): domain Bacteria; kingdom Pseudomonadati; phylum Pseudomonadota; class Alphaproteobacteria; order Hyphomicrobiales; family Nitrobacteraceae; genus Bradyrhizobium; species Bradyrhizobium sp. CCBAU 051011. The sequence continues at coordinate 24,957 of NZ_CP022222.1, forward strand.
AGCGTCAAGGGCATCGACCTTCAGATGTCGGTCAACGCCGAAGGTCGGCTCGCAAGTGAGGAGCAGTTCGGCGACATCGTGGTCAAGACCGGTTCGCGTGGCGAGGTGGTACGGCTCCGCGACGTCGCACGCATCGAATTAGGTGCGTCCGAATACGGCCTGCGCTCGCTGCTCGATAACAAGCAGGCGGTGGCGATCCCGATCTTCCAGGCACCGGGCTCCAACGCGCTCCAGATCTCCGACCGCGTCCGCGCCACCATGGCCGAGATCAAGAAGAACATGCCCGAGGGCGTATCCTACCAGATCGTCTACGACCCCACACAGTTCGTACGCTCGTCGATCGAGGCGGTGATCCACACGCTGCTGGAAGCGATCGTGCTGGTGGTGCTGGTGGTCATCCTGTTCCTCCAGACCTGGCGGGCTTCCATCATTCCGCTCCTGGCTGTGCCGGTGTCGATCGTCGGCACATTCGCCGTGATGCACGTGTTCGGCTTCTCCATCAATGCGCTCAGCCTGTTCGGGCTGGTGCTCGCAATCGGCATCGTCGTCGACGACGCCATCGTCGTGGTCGAGAATGTCGAGCGCAACATCGAGGCCGGGCTGTCGCCGCGAGACGCTACCTACCAAGCAATGCGGGAAGTCTCCGGCCCCATCATCGCGATCGCACTGGTCTTGATTGCCGTATTCGTTCCCCTCGCCTTCATCTCCGGCCTCACCGGGCAATTCTACAAGCAGTTTGCGCTGACAATCGCGATCTCGACCGTAATCTCCGCGATAAACTCCCTGACGCTGTCGCCGGCGCTGTCGGCGTTGCTGCTCAAGGGCCACAATGAGCCGAAGGACAGGCTGACCCTCGTTATGGAAAAAGGGCTCGGCTGGTTCTTCCGCGGCTTCAACCGCGCCTTCGGGCGCGCTTCGGATAATTATGGCAGCAGCGTCTCCAAGGTGATCTCCGGCAAGGCGGCGGTGATGGGCGTCTATGTGCTCTTGGTCGGCCTGACCGCCCTGCTCTTCCAGCAGGTGCCGAGCGGCTTCGTTCCGGGTCAGGACAAGCAGTACCTTGTCGGCTTCGCTCGCCTGCCCGACGGGGCCACGCTCGACCGCACCGAAGACGTCATCCGCAAGATGAGCGACATCGCGCTGACGCAGCCAGGTGTCGAAAGCTCGGTGGCGTTCCCAGGCCTGTCGATCTCCGGCTTCACCAATTCCTCCAACGCCGGCATTGTGTTCTCGACGCTGAAGCCGTTCGACGAGCGCAAGGATCCCTCGTTGAGTGGCCTCGCGATTGCCGCCGAACTGAACAAGAAATATGCCGGGATCCAGGAAGCCTTCATCGCCATGTTCCCGCCGCCGCCGGTCAACGGGCTCGGCACCATCGGCGGCTTCAAGCTCCAGATCGAGGACCGCGCCGGCCTCGGCTATGACGCGCTGAACGAGGCGACCAAGGCGTTCATGGCCGCGATGCAGAAGGCACCGGAAATCGCCGGCGTGTTCTCGAGCTTCCAGGTCAACGTGCCACAGTTGTTCGCCGACATTGACCGTACCAAGGCCCTGCAGCTTGGCGTGCCCGTGACCGAGGTCTTCAACACGCTGCAGATCTATCTGGGCTCGTACTACGTCAACGACTTCAACAAGTTCGGGCGCACCTATTCGGTCCGTGTGCAGGCCGACGCGCCGTTCCGTGCGCGGGCTGACGATATCAGGCAATTGAAAGTGCGCTCCGCATCCGGCGACATGATCCCGCTCTCAGCACTGCTGAAGATTCGCCAAAGCGCCGGGCCCGAGCGCGCGATCCGTTACAACGGTTTCCTGTCATCCGACATCAACGCCGCCGCAGCGCCCGGCTATTCCTCGGGACAAGCGCAGGCCGCCGCCGAGCGCATCGCCGCCGAAGTACTGCCGCCGGGCTTTGCTTTCGAATGGACCGACCTGACTTATCAGGAGTTCATCGCAGGCAATTCCGGCATTTGGGTCTTCCCGCTGGCGATTCTGCTGGTGTTCCTGGTGCTGGCAGCGCTCTACGAGAGCCTGACCTTGCCCCTCTCGATCATCATGATCGTACCAATGGGGCTGCTTGCTGCGATGTTCGGCGTCTGGATCTCGAAGGGCGACAACAACGTCTTCACCCAGATCGGGTTGATCGTGCTGGTGGGATTGTCCGCCAAGAACGCAATCCTTATCGTCGAATTCGCGCGCGAACTGGAGTTCGCAGGCCGTTCGCCGATCCGGGCAGCGATCGAGGCGAGCCGCCTGCGGCTGCGTCCGATTCTCATGACCTCGATGGCGTTCATCATGGGCGTCTTGCCCCTGGTGCTCTCGACCGGTGCCGGGTCGGAAATGCGCCGAGCTATGGGTGTCGCCGTTTTCGCTGGCATGATCGGCGTTACGGTGTTTGGCTTGTTCCTGACACCTGTGTTCTACGTTCTGTTGCGCACCGTCACGGGACTGAAGCCACTGACAAACCATTCCGCCAATGGAGCGACCGGTCACGCGCCGGAGCCCAGCCGCTGATGCAATGTCGGGGTTGCCCGGAAGCGGGCCATCTGGCGGGCACTATTGCAAGTGCTTGAAAGGCTTGGTGGGCGCACCAGGGCTCGAACCTGGGACCCGCTGATTAAGAGGCGTATGATCTTGTCGGAAAATCAATGTCCATTCCGACAAATGTGTCGTCCAACCTGCATTGGATTCGCAGTGGGTTTTCTCTTTGTCGGAATGACAGTCTGATCACCGAGGGACGATCAGACTGCAGTCTCTCGAGTCAGGCTTCGTGCAGAGCGAAACCCCACTATCGTGGAAGCTGCAACCCAACGCGATTTCAGCGCTGGACGTGGGCTGTGGTGCGCTCGGAGGGCGGAGAAGATGTTAGCAACTTCAATAACTTGGCGAGATGAGGCAAAGGCGAGGTGCATTTCCCGCCTATAGGTGCTTTTCAAGCCCAGTGCCAAGCTGAACTAACTAAATCGGGCGCGACGCCGATTCAGTACGCGCGCCTCGCAATCGACCCTGCAATCGGAGCAGTCCTCCGGGGACGACATTTGTGGACTGTGCCGCTATTTTGAGAAGCACCAAAGCGAAGGCACCCGTTTACGCTACGTGCCACCAAGAATTCGGCCAGTAACAACCGGGGCCGGGGCAAGCAGCAGCCAATGAACCGGGCCTGGGCTGGCTCGGCGCTTCTATATGAATCCATGGAGACATCATGCGGGTGGTGATTTGCGGAGCCGGCGTGATCGGAGCCTGCACCGCCTACTTCCTCGCTCGCCGCGGCATCGACGTCATCGTGGTGGAGCGGACCGAAGTGGCTGCGGCGGCGTCCGGCAAGGCCGGCGGATTTCGGGCGCTCGACTGGTCCGCTGGCACTCCGCTCGATGCGCTGGCGCGCCGCAGCTTTCACCTCCACGCCGCCCTACCTGACGAGATTGCGGGCGATTGGGCCTACCAGCGCATAACCGCCTATAGCGGGCTCGTCGTCCCCGATTGCCGCCCTCCTCCCGCTTCCCGCACAAGTTACTGCCTTTAAGGGATTTTCCTGTCGAATGTTGTGCGAACTACGGTCCTAACCCACGATTGCTTCAACCCGGCGCAACCCTACTGGACGGTAGAATAGATCGTCCGCTGCTCGGAGCGCGAGGTTGCGCAAGATCCATCCTGGTCACTGGCTCGCATTCGGCAAGGACAAGAACCGTAATTTCAAGCCCGTTGGCTTTGTGATCCCGATCATGCCCTGGCGACGCAGGTCGGCACCCTCACCACTTATAGACAAACGTTTAACGCCGACCATACCCTGGGGGCTTGGCACTGGTTTGCCCGCTTCCGCCGCCCGCCGCGCCCCGGCGTCCCCACGGCTAGCGCGAAGATCGCCTGGAACGGCAGAGATGGCGATCTCCAGCAGGACATCCTCGCTTGCTTGCCAGGTGTCGTGGGGGTCGAGTTCATCGTCCGGGAGTCGGCATCATGACCGCGGCCACCGCAAGACAGGTGCGAACCGCCGGCCAGGAAATTACTGCCGTTCGGCAAGGATAAGCCGTGACCGAAACCACCGACCTGACGCGCCGCCTATTCGACCACGTCACTACTATCGGCACGCTCGACTTGCGCGGCTGGTGCGATTTCTGGTCGCGTTTGGCGGGCCTGCGCGGGCAACCAATCTCATCGCCCGGATATGAGACTGAGAGCGTTTCGGAGCGCCAGAACCCGGTCGTCAGCGGTGGCGTTCCAACGCCAATTGATGCTTTCCCCGGACGCAGGCTGCTCCAAGGCCAACCGAAGGGAGAACTCCATGAAGGCCATCGCACTGGGCGTATTCGGTGCCGCGCTGTTCGCGTCCGCCGCTTTCGCCGCGCCCGTCAACGCGACGACGATCAACTCCGTCGAAGTCTCCAACGTCGATCTGGTCGACCTGATCTGCAACGAGTATTATGGGCGCTGCTGGCGGACCCGGGGACCGCGCCATGTCCTGCGCTATTACTACGACCCCAGCTACTTCCCCGGCCGGGGCTACAACTACTACGCTGGCCCCGGCTACTACGATCGCTCCGGCTACAGCAGACCAAGGTTCATCATTCGCGGCTGGTAGCAAGGACGCAAAGGGCCGCTCTCTGGTGGGGCCTTTCTTACGGACAGTCGCTTCCAGACCGCCTGCAGAAGGAGACAGCGAGGATCGTCCAGACCGCGATCGAGTTCCCACCGATGCAGAAAGGGCAAGCTTCAATCTCGCGGGTGAAGGCGACAGATCGAGAGGGCGATGCGGCCCGCAAGGAAATCAATTTCAACTGCGTCGCATATCATCAGCCCCGGTCGTCATGTAGGCGTCAAGTTCGAGCTTGTCTCAACCATCATACCGCACGGACGCTCGGCCTCCCGGTGCCGCTGTCGCTGCTCGCGCCCGCCGACGAGGTGATCGAACGAGTGGCGCTGCACGAGTCCGGAACATTCGTCACCCTCACGCCAGCGGGCGCGGAGTTGTTCGCTTAGCTACGTCCGCCCAGCACAACCGATCCATCCGAACGCCAGCCGGCCGGTTGCAACCGTTGCGAATTCCGGGATTTGATTTCTTTTCCGGAGGCAATGATGTCGACCTTCGTCGCCCTCATTGTGGAGGATGATCCGTTCCAGCGGACGTGCCTGGCCGACCTTCTGAAAAGCGAGGGGCTTGAGGTGGTCGAGTGTGACAATGGAGAGGTCGCGGAACTTGTACTAGCTACAACAGGCACTGAATTCCGCGCGCTGGTGACCGACATGCAGCTTGGTGGAGGGATGTCCGGCGCCGAACTTGCGCAGTAAGCCAAGCGCAAATTCCCGAACCTCAACGTCGTGATGGTCTCAGGACACAGCGCGCCCTTGGTCCTGCACGAAACCCACTTTCTTATGAAGCCCTATGAGCCACAGCAGCTATTGGACGCGGTGCTGAGGTGAGCGGCCCGTCGTCGGGGTTTTGTCTCGTGGAGCCGCTTTTCCTAAAAACGCTCTCTCGGAATGATTTTCGCAACCCCACCGATTGTTGTCGCACCTCGCACATTGCATCGCGGCCTTAAAACGAGTGAAGGGCCCCCGCGGCGGGCTGGGGCCCTTCTTGGTTACGCACCCTGGGGGGACACGGTGCGAACATTTGTCAACCCACCACCTGCATTCGCGTTCCTAACGGCCGAGCCGACGCTCGACCCGCTTGCGGCTGCTGCCGACCTTCTTGACCGCCTTCTTTACAGCGCTCGCGGACTTCTTTGCCTTCTTCGCCGTGTAGCGCACCTCGTAATCCTGCCCACCGGCGACCCGCGCTCCGTCCTGCTTGCGACCGCGTCTGGATTTCTTCTTTGCCTTTGCCATCCTGCAATACCTCCCGTTGCGAGTGGGCAACGCGTCATGATGTGCCGGGTTCCTGTTCTCCCGCCGGAACGATTCAGCTCAGGTCAATTTGAATCCGTATTGAGTGGAGTTCATTATGCGTAGCTCTAGTTGGACGCCGTCGATCGTCCCGAACGACAACGTTGAGACGGTTTACTTGGTGGCGGATGATCTCGGTCGACTAGGCCGCGCCTGGCGTGAAGCCGATTGCGAAACTGCCGACCTCGAGACGGTCCTCGGGGATCTGCTTACCGGCCAATACAGCAATCCAATTCGCATTGTCGCCTTCAATACCGCCGAGCATTGGGCGGAAGATGTTTCCGAAGACGTCGCGCGCGAATTGCGCCGCCGCTGCGATCTGCAGATGCGCGAGCTTCCCCATACGATTTCTGATTTCGTCGAACGGCACGATGTCCGCGATCGGCGTCAGCTGACCCTCCGGCTGGTATGAATCAGACCGTTCATGAACCTAACGACGTTTTTGCGCGTTCTGCTCGTTACGGGCGACAAGCAAGACCAACAAGGGACAACTGAAATGCGCAACTTAATCTTTGGTGCAGCAAGTGCGCTTGCTCTTGCTTCTCCGGCCGTGGCGTCCGATCTGCCCGTAACCAGCTACAGCGAAAGCTATGCACGATCGTACGAGTACCGGACTTCTCCGCCGGTTGTTGTCGAGGAATCGGCTCCAATCGTTTCCGAGACTCTGGTGGTCCGCCGCCCCGTCATCGTAGCGCCGCCGCGAGTGGTGGTTGAAGAATATCCGGTGTATGCGGCACCGCGTGTATATGCGTACGAGGGTCCGGGTTGGCGTGGCGGATGGGGTCATCGACGTCACTTCCACGGTGGATGGTAAAGTCCCGGAATTAGCTGCCGTCGCTGCGATTTGCAGACGTGCAAGCTTCCCGCTGCGAACTCTGATTTCGGCGGCAGCGGCAGTTGACCGTTCGGCTGCTCTGATCAGACTCGCATTTTGCCTGCGGTTGCCTATTTATCCCGCATGTCTAAATCTGCGTTCGATCCCTGCATTCCGACGCGCGGGACCAAGGTCCCCGATCGGCCGGAATGCCTTCAGAGATCAGGCACGATGGCTATCGACTAATGGTTCAACGTGAAGGCAAGCGAGTGCGTCTGCGGAGCCACATGATGAAGCGACATCCAGGAACACCTTCTCCCGAGAGATAGCTGCGGATGCCGAGCACATGCGGCGAGCAAGCGAAGCTTCGTATCTTCGCATGCTAGATGCGGATACGAAAGGTGCTGATTGGCGGGAAGTTGCGCGAGTCGTGCTTCATCTTGATCCAGAACATGAATCTGATCGCGCTCGAACGGCGTTCGACAGCCATTTATCGCGCGCAGATGAATGAGCACGGTTACCGGCACCTGCTATGTGGTGGTGCCTCCGCTTAGAGCGACCCTGAGCCAGCGGCGGCTCCTGACAAAGCGCATAAGAATGTCGAATCGGGTGGATCAAGTTCACGGGAAAACGTGGCAACTTTTTCGTTGCGACCGAATTGACTTTAGGAGCGGCATTCTTGGAGCTCAAAATGGGTGAGGGATTTCCGCTGAGGGTTGCGGTTGATCAGGCTTGCTCCTCGAAGTGTTCGACCGGACGTTGGCGGCGATTGCAAGTCCATTGCAGCGGGTATCGCAGCGTCGGTTCGATATGTGTTTAATTAACGGTCTTGAGGTTAACTAATGGCCGATACTGACAGCCTGAAACTCATCGGACTTGCTTTTGCAATCGTGACATTTGCCGTCGTCACGGCGGCGGTGGTTGCGAATGTTGATGCTGAGGGGCTGGACGTGCAATCGACATTCGTTGCGGGGTAATCCGGAAACTTCCTGTGCCGGCGCTTCGAGGAACGGCCATGGAATACAAAGCCATTCAGTTTGAAATCATTCAGACGACAAATCCATGTTGCTGGAAATGGGTCGTCTTTCTCGATGCCACCAAAACGCGGACTGGCATCGCGCTTACACGGGCCGACGCCGTGTTGGATGCCGAATTCGCCATCGAGAAAGCGGTGGAGAGCAGACAACGCTGCCTCAAGCAATAGCGGCTTCAGCGCCGTGCGAAACGATATCGAAGCCGGCGTAGCTCGTTAGGAACCTTGCATTCTGTTCGGCATTTTCATGACATGCCAAGGTACTATTTCAACGTGCATACCGTGCGCCCAAGCGCCGGCGACTTGGGCCGAGAATCCCGATAATGAAGCCGCTTGGAGACGCGCCACGGTCATCGCTGGCGCAGCTACCGCTCTTCGAGCGCAAAGCGCATCTCAAAAAGTTGATCGAGAAGACGGCCACCAATTCCGCGAAAGCTTCAAGGTCGACGGCAAGGAGATGTTCGCCCACGCCTGCAAAGTCGGGCTGGAAGGCGTCGTCTCCAAGGTCCGCGATAGCCGCTACCCATCAGGCGCGGCCGCGAATGGGTGAAAAAGACCTGTGCTCAGCGCGAGACACTGACCATCGCGGGCTTTGCCTTCGATGGCTACGATTGGGATGGCATCTTGTCGGCCGCCGCAAGGGCGATGACCTGATCTACGCTGGCAAGGTCGACCACGGCTTCGACAAGAACTCATCCGCCGAGCTGCGCAAGCGCCTGACACCCTTGATCCGCAGAACCCAGCCCTACACGAAGCGGATCGCGCACAAGGGCATCTGGGTGGAGCCGGAGCTGAACGCCGAGATCGAGTACCGCGCCAAGTCAGCCGAGGGAAAGGTTCGCCATCCCTTCTTCAAGTGCCTGCGGGGGGACCTGTGATGGACGATTTCGATCGCTTCTGGCAATGGGCAAACAAACCCCTCGACAGCGGGCTGGCTATTCCGGCCGACATTCATCACGCGGTCACGTCGCTGCCGCTGGAAGCGCGGCGCGACCGCGCCAAGGTCAATGAGGCCGTGCGCATCGTGCAAGAGACCGGACATACTGCGCTACATCGCCCGTGAATCCAGGATCTCAACGGCCGGGGATCGCTGCACCAACACTAGGACAGACGGGCCACGTTCGCCGCGACATGTTTGCGGTAGAAATCGATCACGTCGGCCGTCTTTTTGCCACCTAAAAGCATCGAACCCGCTTCAAAAGCAGCATCGACCTTTTCGCTGACCATCAAGCTGGTTTCTTCTGCGGCGTTCACTGTGCCAGCGGCGATACTCTGAAGGCGAATACCGATCACGTTACTGCACTCCACGGCCAACATAAGGGCCGGATACCACGGGTAAAAAACCATCTCGCTGTCTCCTCACAGAAATGCTGCGTGTGCTAACCGTGAGGAGCGGTAATGGTTGCTGTGTTCACTAATGCGCATGTGGTCAATTTTGACCATCGCGGACATCGTCCCGAGTATTCTCCGTCCATCACCGCACTGTATCGGGCTGTTATCGGTGACTGAGAGTACCTGCGCTCCGGCCTTCCCAAGGAATAGAGCATCGCTATGCAGAATCAACTGCGACGACGCTGATGGGGTCGTTCGGAACCGGCGCTGCCGCCGAAACGTTGCACAACATTGTTCTTGAAAGGTTTCGGCGATAGCAACCAAGTATCAATCGCGAGACCCATTCCATCAGGAGCTCGACCACATGCATTGGGGGTGTTGAGATGGACCGTAAAGGAGGTGTATCGCCGGACCGCGTAATCAATGCCATTCCTCTCGCGACGGCAGACTGCCGCCCGCGCAGCCTAGCGTGATGGTGGCAACAACCATATCCAGCAAACTGAGCGCGGGGCTTCTTCTCTACCGCTTACGGGGCGGTGGCATCGAAGTCCTGCTCGGTCATCCCGGAGGACCCTTCTGGCGCAAGAAGGACCTGGGATCGTGGTCGGTTCCAAAAGGCTTGATCGCCGCGGGTGAAACTCCCCTCGCCGCAGCAAAGCGCGAGTTTGCGGAAGAAACTGGTCACCGTCCGCGCGGCAAGTCTGTGTCGCTGGGCCAGTCGAAGCAGCCAGGAGGAAAGATCGTTCACGTATGGGGTGTTGAACAAGACTGGGACGCCGCCGATCTCAAGAGCAATATGTTCGAGATGGAATGGCCGCCGCAATCCGGGCGGCGTCAGATGTTTCCCGAACTCGATCGCGCCGCATGGTTTGAAATTGAGGAGGCTCGCGCGAAAATTTTGAAGGGGCAAGCGGTTTTCCTCGACCGTCTGCTGGCAGCTATCGCAGACAGTTGACCTACGGCCGCGCAAAGCATCATCAATGTTGCTAGGCCTTCATCTGGAGCAGATACGTTAGGAGTAGGCCATGGCTTTATCGGTCGACTGGAATTCCGTGTTTGTGCCGGCAATAGGACTTGCAGAGATCGTTGTTCGCGGCAGCCTCAGGTATCTTGGGCTTTTCGTCATCCTCCGCTTCATGGCGCGACGCCAGGCGGGACATTTCGGGCCTGCTGACCTCCTGGTCATCGTTTTGATCGCCGATGCCGCTCAGAATGGGCTTGGAAAAGAGTACAGCTCGGTAACCGAGGGTCTCGCGCTCGTTCTGACGATCGTTGCGTGGGGTATCTTCTGGACTGGATCGCCTGGCGCTTTCCAGCGACACAGCCGTATCTGAAGCCGCCAAGCCTTACGCTGATTCGTGACGGCAGGTTGATTCCGCAGAACCTGCGCAAGGAAATGATTACCGAAGATGAACTGAAATCGCAGCTGCGCGAACAGAGTGTCGACAACTACGAGGACATCAAGCTGGCTACGCTAGAAGGCGACGGACGGCTCAGCGTTTTGAAAAGGCAAAGCGTATAGTTTTCTGCAGTGCCGGGCCGGATCCCGGAGCTCGCGCGGTTCATTCCCCCTGCCCGCGCATTCGACAAGTACGTCTATTCGCCCCTGACGGGCAGCGATCTGCATCAACAGCTTCGCAGCGCCGTTCATCCATGCTCTTCCCCGAATAAAAAGGCCGCCTGCCATGGCGGACGGCCGTTGTTCCATGATTTGCCGAGGTTCTGGCGCGCGCATGTCGCTCGCTTCGTGATCTTGCCTCCATCGCCTGGACGGCCGACGGCTGGGTTGAAAGCAAAGCGTCGCGCGTTGTCCAGAATGTTATTCTCCTTCTCATCAATGCCCTCGGCGTTTGGCGCTGGTTTCCAAGGGCCGAGAAGGAAGCGAAAAGCTAGCTATCTTCCCAGAGCCCATCACTCGCAGAATCCGTCGCGGCGCAAGAAACCCTTGTTGATGGCGACGGCCGCCTGCGCGCCTTCCGCAATGGCTACGGCGACAAGAAGAACGTCGCGCGACACGTCACCCGCAACATATACGCCCGGGACGCTGGTTTCCTCCGTGTCGGGGTCCGTCACGACGCCCCCCTTTTCATCGCGCTTGCAACCAAGGCGTTTGGAAAGGTCAGACGCCTGATGGCAGCCCGTCGAGAAAAACAAACCTGCCCGGGGCAGATCCGGCCCGCTCCTGAATACGATCTTTGTGAGCTCTCCGTTCGTACCTTCGAGGGATTCAATGGGCTCCAAGCGCAGCGGAATATCGTGCTCTTTGAGTTTTCGATTCGCTTGCGCACTGACCTCAGTTCCATCGCAGCAGGCCACAACATCCGCCATCCAGTGTTTCATCATGATGGCAAGCTCAGCCCCTTTATCACCCTTGCCAAATGCAGCTACGGGCTTCCCCGCGTATTCGAAGCCGTCGCAATATAGACAATGGTGGACGGAAACGCCGTACAGAGGCTTGATCCCCGTTAATTCAGGAAGCTCGTCAACGAGACCTGTCGCAAGCAAGACCTTTGAAGTGCTGCCGGTTGTCCCGTCCGAACACACAAACTCGAATTCATCGCCCCTCGGAATGATGTCGGTTACTCGTGTCCCGCGCACCGAAATGGACTTGTAAAGGCTGAGTTCTTGCCGCGCCTCATCCACGAATGCTGAGGGGGACCGGCCTTCCCGTCCGAGCAGGCCGTGAATCGCGTGGGAACTCAGGTTGCGCTGATGCCCCTCATCGCAGAGCAATGCTTTGCGGTGGCACCTCCCTAGAATAAGCGCGGCGCTTAATCCGGCAGGCCCGCCGCCGACAATGAGAACATCGAATTTCATTGGAAGCCCTTTCGTTGCGCAGACATATAAGACTGCTCGCAACGCTTGGAACCCCTGGTGACCATTCAGGCGTTAGTACTTGGGAAGAAAATCATGCCGCGCGCGAACACAGCGGTTCGATGGAAAGAACTAACGCGAGAGGAGTGGCGCGAACGGAGGCGGCTACGCCGCGAAAAGCAGCGCGAGGACAATATAGGCCGCGCCGCGAAGATGCACCTTGCCCGAAAGGAGTTGGTTTCCGAAGGCGCACGGTCAACGCCTCGTTTGAAGGCGGCCTATGTCGGTTGCTGTGGCTGGCACTACTGGAAATGGCGGGGATTGTTCTATCCCGCGGATCTGCCGGCTTCCGCCGAGTTACCGTTACACCAAGGCGCGGCTGAATGCGATCGTCAGTCAGCTCGATCCTGCGCGCCGCAACGCCGTTGAGTTCCGGCACGCCAGCTGGTGGAATGAGGAGGTTTACAGCGCCTTCCGTGAGGCAGGCATTATCCTCTGCTCTTGCAGCGGGCCACGGCTTCCTGATGAGCTTATCAGGACGGCTGACGGTATACGTGCGGCTGCACGGCCCCAGGCGCTGGTATCAGCATGACTATTCAAAGGACGAGCAGCTGGAGTGGACGAACAGGATTAATGCAAGTGGGGCGAAGAGAGCCTGGATCTACTTCAATAATGATAACGACGCCTATGCGCCAAAGAACGCGACTGCTATGCGGCGCCTGCTAAGCGGCTTTCTTCGGAGCGTCGACCCGTGGTAAAGCGACATCGAACGCAGAGGATTAATTCTCGATTAACACGTACCATTGGCAGCTATGGCGTGCACTCATAAAACGAGAGATTTCCCGTTTTGAGGCCAGAACAGACATGCGCTGGTCATCCGGGAATTTCGCCCTTTGACCCTTAACCGGTCATCGAGCGATCGGCGTTCGCGTATCGGCAGTTAAGGAATATCGGCGGGTCGAAATTACTCCGGCTTGATGTTGGCCGCGCGGATCACTTTCGCCCACCTTTGCGTGTCGTCAACGACGAATTTTCCGAAGTCAGAGGGCGAGAGAACAAGAGGCGTAATGCCCAGATCGGCGTACGCGCCTTTATGCCGGGACGTGCTAGTCCGGCATTGATATGATCGTTGAGCTTCTGGATGATCTCGGACGGTGTGCCCCTCGGCGCCCCCACCCCTGCCCGCCCGTTCGCCTCGTATCCGCGGACCGTTTCGGCAATGGTCGGCACGTCGGGCATTGTGGGTGACCGCGCGGTGGTGGTCACCGCCAGCGCACGAAGCTTCCCGCCCTGATAAAATTCAAGCGACGGGGTCACACTAACGAACATGAGTTGGACTTGACCGCTGATTGCGTCGGTGAGCGCAGGTCCCTCGCCGCGATTGGGTACGTGAACGAGGTTGACGCCAGTCATGATCTTGAACAGCTCGCTGGCCACATGGCCCGGCGTCCCGACGCCGCCCTACCCATGTTGATTTTGCCGGGATTGGCTTTGGCGTAGGCGATGAAGTCCGGAACGGTTCTGGTGGGATGAGCAGGATGCATCACCATGAGTAGGGGGCCATGCACGATCCCGGCGACCGGCGCAATGTCCCGGATGAAGTTGAAGTTAAGCCTGTCGTAGAGCGTTGCGTTGATTGCGCCCGGTGTTAAGGCCAGCAGGAGCGTATAGCCGTCGGCCGGTGCACGGACGACTGCCTCTGTGCCAATGTTGCCGCCGGCACCCGGCCGGTTCTCGACGACGAATTGCTGGCTGGGCCGCTCCGATAACCACTGACCATTAGACGATATTCGAGCAAGCCGCCGGCGATACAAGTGACGCCCGGTCAGGTTGGCTTTTCGTCTCGTTCTAGCTGAGGTTTTTCAAATAAGACCGCGTTCAACAAGGAACGGTGCACCTCGATCTTTCCGTTGTAGCTAATCAATCCCAGCTTGCGAAATTTGTTTAGGAAGAAGCTCACCCGGGATCGGGTCGTCCCGATCATCTCCGCCAAGGTTGCTTGATTGATCGAAGCATCGACTGGCGTTGGCTTACCATTTTTTCCGAAATTGGCCAGCAGAAGAAGAAGGCGCGCGAGCCGCTTCTCGCTCGAATTGAATAGCTGGTCGATCAAATCTTCTTCAATGCGATTGCTCCGGGTCACCAGGTAAGTCACGAAAAGTTCTGCAAACTTGGGCTCCCTACGGAGCGCCGCTACCATCGCCTTCCGCGTTATCGAGGTGATAAGGCATTCCTCCATTGCTCTCGCGGTTCCAACGCGGACCGCCTGACCATTCAGACATCCCTCGCCAAAGAACTGCGCAGGTTCCAATATGCCGACGACTGCTTCTTTCCCTTGCTCGGAAACAACGGTCACCTTGACCTTGCCCGATTGGATATAAAAAATCTTATCGGCCTCTTCGCCTTGGGTGTAGATGATCCGACCCTTACGGTACTTCTCTATCGTTTTTCCGGTCCCGACTTTAGCGAGGAAGGCCTGGGGATCGAACTGTCGCTTTGCTGACTTCACAATGCCCTCCTTTGGACCAGTGACGCCTAAACACTAAAAGTGCGGTGTTGTGGTCAATATTGACCAGCGGATCAGTTTCCTACGTGAAAAAATGACCCCGTCAGTGCCGGTGTCCGGCAGCGTGTTGCGCACCCGCCTGATCCAAAAGGGTGCCCGCATGCTCGGCTCTCATGCGTTACCAACCGGCCCGCCGCTTAGCGTCATAGAGCGCCCGCGCTGTAAACACTGTGAGGCTCGAACGAACTTGGCCGGCATTGCGTCCGGACCAGCGGGCTACGAACTCCGCACCTTTGAGTGCCCCAGGTGTGATCGTTTCCAGCGAACTCTGGTGGTCAGCGACCCCATGAGCGGCGACGCGAGCGGGTGGCTTCGCGGCGAGCTTAAATCCCCGGACTAGATTTTGGCAATCTCATGGAAGATTAAAAATGTCCGCTGAAGTAGCTCCCTCACCACCCCGGGTCCTATCCAGTTCCAGATCCGCCCGTTGCTGCGGCGTTACCGTGGTGCAGCGGATCACGCCTTCACGAACGGGTTACGAGCATTGGACGCTGCGCTGCACACGATGCGGCCACATCCAACAAATGCAAGTTGTATCCGGCCCATCGCAAACCGAACCGCTCGATTGGTTTGAGGAAGAATTGGTGTCGCCAAAATGAGACCCAACAAGCGTAACAGGAAGAAGGTTACATTTTTGACGGCCGACCAGTTGGAAGAGCAGGCAGATGCGGCCGCGAGTGAGGCGAAGCAATTGCCTGACGGCGAGGCGAAACAGGATGCGCTTCGCAGCGCAGCACAATTAAGAGTATACGCCACCATGAAGCGCGCACTCACACCACAAACCGTCAAATCGAAATGGTAGACGCGGATCGAGCGGATTACATAACCCAATTCCCGAATTCGGCGCAGGTTGCAGCACAATGAACAATGTACTTTCCTACGCGCTACGCTCTTTCCAGCGCAAACCCGAGAGAACCTCCACCGAGGTGGATGCGATAGCCAACGCAGTCCGCGTCGCCCTCGGTTGGCCTGACGAGGAACAAGCCTTCGAATTGCCCGGGCGGCTATTCGAACAACTCCCATTTGCCGTTTATGTCTGTGACCGGGACGGTCTCGTTCTGCGATACAATCACCGCGCTGCCGAACTATGGGGCCGGTCGCCTAAACTCAGCGATCCTAATGAACGGTTTTGCGGATCGTATCGAATGTTCCGGCCCGACGGGAGTCTGTTGCCGCACCACCAATGCCCCATGGCAGATGTGCTGCGTACCGGTATTTCCGTGCGCGAACAGGAAGTTCACATCCAGCGACCTGACGGCTTGCGCGGCGTCGCGCTCGTTGACATCGAGGCAATCAAGGATAACGGTGGAAACGTTGTCGGTGCCGTCAACTGCTTCCAGGATATAACTGAGCGCAAACGCAGCGAGGCGCAGATCGTCAATCTCGCGCGCGAGGCAGAGCATCGAACAAAGAACATCTTGTCCACTGTGCTAGCGACGGTGCGTCTGTCCAATTCCGATACGTCTGATGGTCTGAAGCAACTGATCGAAGGGCGCATCAATGCCCTCGCAAAAGTCCATACGCTGTTCGTGGAATCCCGTTGGGCGGGACCCGAGCTTCACCGCCTGGCCACGCAGGAGCTTATGGCTTACAGCGGGGAGATTGAGGCACGTGTGCGAATTGAGGGGCCAGCCGTAATGCTGGAGCCGAGTACAGCTCAGACTACTGCAATTTCCCTGCACGAGCTCGCGACCAACGCGGCAAAATACGGATCGCTATCGGCAGCGGGTGGTCACGTTGACCTCTCATGGTCCCTTACAGCAGACGGAAGGCTCAGCTTCCGCTGGATCGAATCGGGTGGCCCGGCCGCCACGCCGCCCACGCATCGCGGGTTCGGCACACGCATTTTGGAAAATATGATTGGCCAACTCAAGGGTGAGGTGCATTTTGATTGGCGCGACCGAGGGCTAATTTGCGAAATCTCCTTGCCGCTTGCATAGGCCGATACGGCTGCTCAGCCATCGCTTAGGCAAGAAAAGGCCGCCCGGAGGCGGCTAGTTCTTGGTCATCACTCTTGCCTATTTTTTGAGGGCGTCAGCGGCGTCCCGCACTGCATCCTTCACATCTCCCGCGGCGTTGTGCGCGGATCCCTTGGCCTTATCAATCTTGCCTTCGGTTTCCAGGTCCTTGTCATTACTGAGCTTACCGGCACCTTCTTTGATGGCGCCTTTTGCCTTGTCGGCAGCGCCCTTCACATGTTCGCGATCCATGGTCGTGTTCCTTTGCTGTCTGAGATAGGGGCAACGAAAGAGTTACGCCGCCGTTCCTCCGAAAACATGCGCACACACGACTTCTGAGTTTGGCACTTTTGAGACATGCTGACTGGGCTGACAAGGTCCGTTTACAGGGGGAGACCGGAAGTAGTTGGCCGACGGCCAAAGTGACGCGATTGACCCTAAAGCAGCGTATTGAGCTCCCGGCCATCGCGGGGAGATCCCGTGCGTGAGCGCACGCTTAATCTCAGGATTAATCTATGCGTTGGCTAGATCAAACCTCACCCCTAGGACGGCAAGAGCGGCTGACAGCAGCCGCTCTTTTTCGAAGTCGAAACTGCACGCCCGGGTTAAGCGGTGCGCCGGATCTCTTCCATACTTTGTTTGATCTGCTTTCCGGCGTCGTCGGCCATTTTGAGCGACATGTCGGCTATCCGACGGCTGCTCTCCAGGGCGGTTTCCACGGTCTCTCGCACCATGTCACTTTGTACGGCTGCAAAGTCCTGAGGAGTTCGGCAGGACCACAACTCATTCATGTGGTCCATGTTCTTCTCGACTTGATGCCGAATCATCTGGAAGTACTCTTGAGACATTCCACCCACTACTCTGGCAGCAGCTGTACCAGTGTAAAGCAGTGTTTGCGCGTTGCGCGCCGACCGTTCCGTTGCCTTCGTTGCCTGTTGCACCCCTTCTCCTGACACGCCGAGCGTGCGACCAAATTGCTCGGTAGACCGTCCCATGGCCGAGGTCGCGGCTTCCAGGCCGAAGCGCCATGCGTTCTGCAACGTCTCGACGTTTTGCTTGAGCAGGTTCGCACTCGCTCGAGCCACTTCCTCCCCGGCTTCAGCCGCAGCTTGCCCCACACGCGCCGTCTGATCAGCTGCAGCTTGTCCGATACGGGTGGTCTGCTCAGCAGCACTCTCGCCAGCGCGGCGGGCTGCGTCTTCCATGCCTTGCGTAGACTTGTCCTCCTGGCGGGGATTTGCCATCTTTGTTCTCCACTGATTGGTTGACGACTTGCCGCAGCTCCTTGCCAAGAACGCGATCTGGGTGAGACCGTTCCTAAGCCCGCCATTCTTTTCCGCCGGTGTCGTTAGGACGACGGATTGCGAGGCGTCCGGCCGTTAAGCGCGGAGGTCATTCCGGGAAAGCTTTCCAATATTTCCGCGGACAACTGCAAGACCGATCTATTGATGGAGAACGAATCTCAAAATCAATAACTGGCTCTACGAAGGGAGATCATATCTAAGCGCTGGCGTGGTCGCTCGTAAAATAACCTCCGCGCGCGAGAGACAAGTTGAAGTCTTCTCATGCGGCTGGGCCGCTAGGTCGCGCTAGGCCACCGGGCGCGGGCTAGCCGCACCAGTTCGGTGCGCTGACATATCTTGCAGCGATACTGAATAAGATCATTCCCCTTGTCATCAGGATCAATCTTCTCAAGCGTCATCGTTTGATTGCAGTCAATGCAAGTCAACAAATCGGGCAACCTGCTCCGGTTATCGTTCATATGAGCCGTAGCCGCCACGGGCGTGTGTCCCTCTGCCGCAGTTCGACTAGCAACATATCGTTATGGCGGATGTTCCTAAGCTATCCGCTTGTTGGCGTTACCGCTTGCCGCAACAGGAGGCCGGGCATGAAGTTGGTTCATATTGGATGGTTTAGGGGAAGCAACTGGCATTGGGCGACGATTCTGGCTCTATTAATCTTGGCCTTCCTCCCGGACAAGCTCGCCGCGCAGGGGCTTCCGGTTGAAACCGGCTCGCATGTGTCGGTCGCCCTATTGTTCGCCGGCGCCATCGTGCTCGGGCTGGTGATCGCCTACGGCATCACGCGAAACAGGAGCCGGACGCGCTCCGAGAAGCAGATTACCGAACAAGCAACGAAGGACCTTTACGTGAGAGAAGAGCGCGACCGGGCAAACTCAGGCAGCGAGTAACCGACCTGAAGCAGACCGGCGAGGAGGCTGAGGCCACTCGTGAAACGACAAGAGGTGGAACCGGTGGGTGGGACTTAGAAGCTGATGGAGAACCGTTCCAACGAAACGAGAGAAGCCGACGTGCTGGACAAGCTCCGGCGTCACGTTCGTATTTTGGCCGATATCGGACGAATTGCGAGTGCGAGTGCGGAGTTAAATCATTTCCTGGACCAAGCCGTCGTCCAGATCGCTCGGGCAGTCGAAATACACCATGTAAAAATTCTTCGATATCGTCCCGAGACGTCGGATCTGCTCCTCGTCGCAGGTGTCGGATGGAAGGAAGGTGTCGTTCGCACAGCTACGTTGTCCGCAGACCTGCGTTCACCGCCTGGGCGCGCATTTCAAACGGCAGAGCCGGTCAGCATCAAGGATTTCAGAGAGCAAGATGAGTACGTCCCGTCAGATTTTTTGAAGGAGCATGGCATCATCTCAGTGGCCAATGTGCCTGTGCTGATCGGAGGTGCGGCATGGGGCGTGTTGGAGGTGGATAGTACTTCGCCTAGAGACTTCAGTGAGGATACGAGTGATTTCCTATCGTCCGCTGCGGGCCTCATAGGCTCCGTGCTGCGCCACCATGCGCAGCCGGATAAAGAAGCACGCTTGATGGCTGCGGCTACCGAGGCTCAGAAACAAGAGATTCTGCTTCGCGAATTGCAACACCGTGTCAAGAATAACTTCCAGCTCGTTTTGTCCTCTATTTCCATTCAGAAACGTCGGTATCAAGGTCTGGAGGTTCATCGCGCGCTGGATCATGTTGCAAGTCGCATCAACGCCATTTCACTCGCACACGATCAGCTCGCATCGCGACACGAAGGCAAGACAGTCAGACTGTCAGATTACATTCGCGCTCTTAGCAGCGCAATCCGTCAGCAGATCGACGGCGTCGAGATTGACGTAGAGTCGGATGAACTTGAATTGAGCATTGATCGAGCCTTGCCGGTTGGTCTCATCTTGAATGAAGCAGCAATGAACAGCATCAAACATGCATTTGGCCCGGATGCGGGCAAGATAAAAGTGAGATTGGTCGGAGGCATCGGTTATGGGGAGGCCCGCCTCACCGTTTCTGACAACGGACGCGGTATCCGTCAGCCGAGCGAACACGGGTCCGGACTTAAACTAATTGCTTCTCTTGCAAGACAGATCGGCGGCACCATTGAACAGGAAAGTTCAGATTCCGGGACGACAACGACGCTCACGTTTCCGTTGATAAATTGAGGGTCATAGTCGGAATTATTCGCGCCTAAATCGAGCGAGCATCAGTTAACCGTTCTCTTGAGGAATCAGGCAGGGTGGTAGGAATGTTTGGTTGGTTCAAATCCGAGCGGCGCGAGCGCCGGAAGAAGGTTAGACAAGATCGCAAACGGCTTGAAGTAAAGGCGCGGCGATTCCTAAAAAGCTACCTAGAAGCCGATGAAGCGCGAAAGCCTGAGTTCTATCGCGCCGTTGAAGACATCAGCAAGAGGTGCCGTCCCCCCGATCTAGATTTTTCCCAACCAGATTTGAACGATAGGCAAATTGCCGAGGCTACCTCGAAAGCTGCGATGCGGATGGTTTTGGAACGTGAGAACCGCCGAGTCGGAGACTTCTTGACCGATGCCTGTGCAACGGTAGCGGTCGCATATCATCGTGCCGCAGGGATCTACGAAGCCGACGCAGACATGCAAGAGTTAGGAACTGCCGCTGTCCACCTGCTAACGATGGCAACCTCCTATACCAACGCACAGAAAGAATGATTTACGGCAGTCAATTCAGAACGCTGTCGGCAATCATTGCAAGCGCTGCCGCGCAACAATGGCGGGAGGGTTCAGTCTCGAAAGAACGTCTGTATCGGCTTTTTTAGAAAAAGCGGCCCGCCGAAGCGGGCCGTCTGGATGTCTTATTATTTAACGCAGTCCACCGCCGTACAGGGCTCGTTCCTTCCGAACCTCCTCAGCGCCGTAGGGTTTGCTGGCAGGATCGAACGATTTCCACCCAGCCTTTTGCCAGGCGGCACTCCGGTCGCGCAGGTTGATGGCTGACTCGTTCAATATTGAATCGAGGCGCGACCGGTCCGCGTCGGCCACTCGTGCCGACACCAGCGTGCCTCCACGACGGACGCCCTCGGCGTAGGAGTGAGCATCCTCTGCCGAAACGCCAGCCTCCGTGAGTGCTCCGACAATACCGCCGGTAGCTGCTCCTGCGGCCGCGCCAACCGCGGTCGCGGCCAGCCAACCAGCTGCGACAACGGGGCCGAGGCCGGGGATCGCAAGCAATCCGAGCCCTGCAAGAAGGCCGGCCGTGCCACCTACGCCCGCACCGATGCCGGCGCCTTTCCCGGCACCTTCGGCGCGATCGTCGACGCCATCGCGGTCGCGATCCACCTTCTTGTCGGTGTTGAACCAGCTGTCTGAATTATTGGCGACGATGCTGATGTCCGAGTGCGGCACGCCTGCGGATTCGAGGCGCCGAACAGCCTGCTGAGCGTCATTGTAGTTGTCGTAAAGACGAGAAATTGTAACGGTCATGCTAACCCTTCCTTATTTGGCGGGATTGACGTTGCCTTGAAAATCGACGCTTACCGCAGTGGCTGCCCCGCCCTTGCTGGCTTTGCCGCGCCAGACACCATTGTCGTCCTTTTTCAGTTCGGTGACGTTGGCGTAGCCCGCATCCTCGATCTTCGACTTGGCTTGCCCTTCGGTGAAGCTATTGCGACCAGCGACAGGAGAGTTGGAGTTGTTGTGCCCGGGGCTGTTGACCGCGCTGTTGTTCGGTCCCGACTGCGCAGGCGGATTTTGCGCGGAAGCCGTGGTAGCTGCCAATAATCCAATACAAATGAAAAGAAATGAGCGTTTCATAGTTTTCTCCGGAGTTTCAGGAGCGAGCGTAACCACTCGCTACCGCTTTAGTTCCTAAATCCTGTGAGTTAGGCGCTTACGCGCTTTGCTAGGAACTCCCACCGCTTGAGTGCGTCGGCCGGGATATCGTTCGCGCGGCAGTGGAGCGCCTTCCTGATCGTAATGGATGCGCACAGGCCGAAACGTCTGCACCATGCGAACTCCAATCGTGATTTTGGCCGAACCCGATATTGCGATCATCGTTCGATCGCTTCAAAATCCAGCCGAACGTATCCAAGCCGTCCTTGCGTCTAGGCCGAACGTTGCATGAGGGTCCGAAAGAGCCGAGATAGAATGGGGGTCGAAAAGTCCACCTCTCGAATTGGCTGACCATCATTCGAGCGACAATTCAAGCATCTTATCGTGAATCGTGGCGTGGCCATCTCGGAACACTTCAACGTTGGCGTCGTTCCGCCTAAACCTCATCCCGTGCCGGAGCGACTTCGTTGATCTGTAAAGATCGCCGGTAGTTCAAGCAGCTCATCCGCAACAGCGAAACAGCGGGCCTCCAGGAGCGCTTGTTTGGCAACCCACCTGTAAGAAGCCCGGCGGCTGCAATGCCTGCTCCGCTCGCGGCTTCGGCGTCGTACGGAGTGTCTCCGATCATGACGACTTGCCCGGCTGATATCCCGAGCTTTCCAAGCGCCAGCCCCACTAATCGTGGATCCGGCTTGCCATGTTCAACGTCGTCCCCGCATGCCATGGCATCGATGAGATCATCGATATTCAGTAGCGAACGGTAATGGTTGAGTTCAGGACCCTTGCAGTCCGTGGCGAGCGCAATCCTGCCGCCGCCCTCCCTTAGTGCCTCGAACACATCCCGCACACCCGCGAATGCCTTAACGCTTCCCAGGTATTTGGCTTGGTAAATTTTCCTTTTGGCTTCCAGCACCTCCTGCCGCTCGCGCGCGATCAGGTCTGGGGCTACGAGCTGAAGGGTTTGATCGCCGTCTAGTCCGGAATAAAGTTGCAGGAGCTCGTAGGGAACGCTAACCCCGAAGTCGCCCAAGCACACCTGAAGGCTCAGCAGGTTCTGCGGCACGCTGTCCACAAGCGTGCTTTCGACATCAAATATGTAACCGCTAAACAGCATACCGCCTCCGCCGCAGAAAAGTGGCCGGAGTCGCCCAGCATGTCCTTGATTGACGCAGCAACTTGCCCCTCACCGCCTCACGACCGAAAAAACGCCGGCGACCGCGATTGCGATCGATGATGGGGCCTATGGAGAAGACGGAATAATAAGCCAGCGCCGCGCCCTGACGCGCGTCCTTTATGGCTCGACTAATTTCCCGCAGCATCACTTGCAATCGACCATAGCATCGCGAGCCCTTTCACCTTCTCAATGGGCGACATCGCGAGCGGTTCCAAATTTGAACAAACAACGCCTTGGATCGAGATGCGGGACAGCCCAGTGTAAAGCTTGAGGGATACGAGGAGCATTTTTGGAACGTATCCATCCTGCTGCTGTTGCGCTCAGACGACATGGACCCGTGAATGTGCATGCCGATCCATAAGGAGAACCTAATGCGCGCACTGTGCTGGCACGGAAAAGGCGACGTTCGGGTAGACACCGTTCCCGATCCCAAAATCCAGCACCCCCGCGATGCCGTCATCAAGATCACCGCCTGCGCGATCTGTGGTTCCGACCTTCATCTGTTTGACGGCTATCAGCCCACCATGGAGAGCGGGGATATTCTCGGGCATGAGAATATGGGCGAGGTTATCGAACTTGGCTCCGAAGTCACGAACCTGAAGATCGGTGATCGCGTCGTCGTTCCATTCACTATCAGCTGCGGTCAATGCTGGTTCTGTCAGAAGGGTCTGTTTTCGTGCTGCGACCGCACTAATCCGAACGCCGAAGTGGCAGCCAAAGCCATGGGACAATCGCCTGCCGGGCTGTTCGGCTTCAGCCACATGCTAGGCGGATACGCGGGCGGCCAGGCCGAATATCTCCGCGTCCCGATGGCCGATGTGGGCCCGATCAAGGTGCCGGAAAACATAACCGACGAGCAGGCGCTATTTCTGTCAGATATCTTCCCGACCGGCTATATGGCCGCGGTCAACGCACAGATTGAGCCAGGCGATACCGTGGCGATCTGGGGCTGCGGTCCTGTAGGGCAGTTCGCGATCCGCTCCGCCTTGATCCTGGGCGCCGGCCGAGTCATCGCGATTGACGAGGTGCCCGAGCGATTGGCCATGGCGGAGGCCGGCGGCGCTGACACGATCGATTTCTCGAAGACGGACGTCTACGACGAGCTCATGAGACGAACCAATAAGCGTGGTCCCGATAGCTGCATCGATGCGGTTGGTTGCGAAGCGTCCGGTCACGGCGCGGCCGACGCAGTTCTCGATAGGGTCAAGGCAGCGACGTTCTTGGCGACGGACCGCATTCACGTCCTCCGCGAGGCAATCATGTGCTGTCGCAAGGCCGGCACGGTTTCCATACCCGGGGTTTACGTTGGCATGGGCAACGAAATTCCGTTGGGTGCCGCGATGAACAAGGGTCTCACCATCAAGACCGGTCAAACTCATGTCCAGGCCTACACCCAGCCGCTCCTCAAACTTATCCAAGCTGGTGATATTGACCCGAGCTTCGTTGTTACACATCCCGCGAGCCTCGAAGACGCGCCGGCTATGTACAAGAAGTTTCGCGACAAGGAAGACGGCGTCATCAAGGTTGTCATGCGCCCGGGTAGATAGTGCTTGGCAGAGGCCGTAACAGTGTATTTCTTTTTTTTCCAACCGTTGGGCTGTCTTTGGATCGCTATTGCTCTCGGCCTTGGTCACGGTCGCTCTACTTTTATGTTTGGGAATGCTGCGCTTCTAAACCCTGGCGGCCGAATGACTGGTCCTCGTAGCGGAAAGTGGCTTCGGCTAGGAACAACTCAACGGCAATCTCGTTTGGTACCGGCAATTTAACCTGGAGGCTCCTATGGCTAGAGAGAAAGAACTGAAAGATCTGTTTCTTGATACACTGAAGGATATCTACTTCGCCGAAAAGAAGATCCTGTCCGCCCTGCCGAAAATGGCCAAAGCCGCGCAGTCGCCGAAGCTTAAGGCTGCGTTCGAAAAGCACATGGCCGAAACCGACGGCCAGGTCGAGCGGCTTGAGCAGGTATTCGCGTCGATCGACGAAACGCCGAAGGGCAAGACCTGCGATGCCATTATGGGAATCATTGAAGAAGGCAAGGAAGTTATGGACGAGTACAAGCGTATGCCCGCCCTTGACGCTGGTCTGCTTGCTGCCGCACAGGCCGTCGAGCATTACGAGATTTCGCGTTATGGCACCCTCAAGACCTGGGCAAACGAATTGGGTTACGCCGACGCAGTGAAGTTGCTCGATGCAACCCTGAAGGAAGAGAAGGCAACGGACAGTGCCCTGAGTCAGCTCGCGGCATCCGAAGTCAATCAGCACGCCGAAACCGCGAAAGCCGCGTGACCAAGCGACCGGATACAAACTACGGACGGCCCCCAGCTACCGCGCTGGGGCCGTTCTACCGATAGATGTGCGTCACTCGGAATCGATCGACGGGCGACCCATCGACGAATAATGGGGTGTCGCTGCGGAGCCAGGACAGATCGAGAGCAGTGTCGATCTTCCGCGCCAAATGATCTTCGGGGACCGCATCGCCAAGACGAAACTCGTAGAACAGTTGACCTTGGTCACCATCATGGATCGACCTCACCGAGAATCGCGTCACCACAATGGAATCACGCCTCGCGGCCTGTCTCAACAGCTTTTGCAGCAAAATTGGCCAAGTGCGGACATCCGCCGTTACTCGGCGCATTCGTTACGACCGTCCGTCAACACTATCCGATACTCACCTCTTTCCGTACTCCGTGAAAACGTAGTCGAGGTTCTGCACCACCGAGTGGCACCCGAACCCGCACTTCGCGTCGTTTTCCTGCGGCGGATTGCTCGCTATAGTGGCGGGCTTAAACGTATCGGACGCCGCGTCATAGTCGAACGCGGCCCATCCCCATCCGCCGCTGTCCGCGAACCTCTTGCTGTCCTTCACCATGAAACCAACGTCATGCTGCGCACCTGGCACCTTTGGCTGACCGGGCCAGGTTTCTTGTATTTTCGGGTTCCAATGAATTTTCGCCATCTTGGCGCCGTCTGGGAAAGGCTTGCCATTGCCGGGCACGCCTTGCTTATAGGCGCCGATGATTACCGGATTCCCTACGGTCACAGCGATCTTACCTCCGTTCTCACTGATCGCGATCACTGGCCAGTCCTCGTATCCCCTGAACTCAGAGAACGCGAGCCCATTCGGTACTTTCACAGTGTATTTGTCCTGCGCGGAAATCGCGACACCAGCCGCCAAAACGGCGATCGATACCGAAATACTGAGACTGATCAGCGTACTTTGTTTCATTGTCGCATCTCCTAACCTCTTTGTTGGAAATTGCGGTCGATTGTTGTCTCCGAGGCTTAGGGCTTCGTTGCCCGTTGCTCACGAAGATTACAACATGGATTTGCGCGTTGCGAAATGGGGGCCTATGCCATGGTGCAGTATTTCTGAACTGTGACGATGCCCGCTATGGGTCGGTCATTAGCGGACTCGGCGGCTCAACTGTTTGATGTCCGCTTTTCCCTCAGCAGGGCACATCGCTGCATCCACTTGTGGTGTCCGAAAAATGCCAACTAGCGACATTGGAAAACTAGGAGGGATTTCCTTTCCGGTAAATTCCGATGGTCGTTCCCACGACGGAGGAAAGGCAAACCATTATTGCGATTGCACCCACTGGATAAATAAGCAGCGAGAGACCTGACAAATCTTCTTCGCCGGTGATCCAACGCCAGCCCGCCAGCGCGGCGAGGATGCAGAAAAGTAGAATGCATAAGAAAACGATCTTCATCCACGATATTGCTGGGGCACGCGCAACGCGAGGTAGGCCGCCCCCAAGCGACGATAGCCGAAAATGAGACCAAAAGGATGATTAGGCCGGTCATTGGACGCATCACCCGGCAAACTTGTTGAAAACCAATCCCAAGCGCGAACAACACGGCCCAATTGGGCCAACTGCAAAGTTCACCATTCTCCTACGAGACCAGCGTTAGCGATTTATATCTCACGCGGTAAGCATCGATGGCTCTGTTGGAGAGGATTAGCCTTCGCCTCTCGCCGTCTCCCATCATTTCCGCAATTTCATCGAGAAGGAAACATGAAGTGTCGTGAGTGAGGTCACCTGATCTCTCAAGCACACTCCAAGCGATTTCGTAAGACTGCTCCAAGAGGTCGGCGTCGTGCATGGGGACGAGAACGGCCATGGACCTCCGTTGTTCCTACGTCGGGGCTTGAAGACCTGGAGAAGTGAGCCATTCCGATATCTGCGACGCAGTAACGGCCTGTCTTGCCTTCCGCAGAAGGCGTTGGCGCTCGACACCAGGGGGGATGAGCTTTGCTTCCGCTCGCAGCCTAGCAGCCTCTGCTTCGAGACGATCTTCCAGGGTTTTGGTTTGCTTAAAGCGATTGCGCTTAATCATGGCGCGTCTCCCTTGTTGATTAGGCGGGAGCGCAACCTGGCGTTCTCATCACCGATAAAAGCCAAAATACCGCGCGGTGACAATGAAGACTACTTCTCCAAAGATGGAGGTGACACAACAAACGTTAGGTTGGAACGCCGAAAGACTTCACAAAGAACTGCATTGAAATGGCGCCGCAACACCCCACATCGATGGGATGAAGCAATCTAATATTCTCAGAGAAAACGCCGACAACTGCCTATGGCTCGCCGAACGTCGGTCGGATGAGCCGTCCTTCAGGCGCTTTCAGTGAATGGCAGCTAGTTGGCGGGCGTTGGCCGACGAACAGGACTGGCTTGATGGCGAAATCCATCCGACCAACCACCGCCCTATTTTCGCGACGTGATATCCCTGTATTCGACATCGGCATAGAACTTTGGCTCTACCCACGTTGCTTTCGGCTTCCAGATGGGTCAGCTTTGACTTCGGGCTAACCACGGTAACGGGCTGCTTTCTGATCTGGCTTGAGACGGTACGAGACCAGCCCTTCCCAACCTTTGCCCATGTAGACAAGGTCTTTGCCTTCCTGTTTGCCGAGATACAGGGCGGCTACGCCGCTGGGGTCTTTGACAAAAAAACCGACGACGGGGAATTTGCTTTTTCTTCTCGGCAAAACGCGTATTAACAGTTTCCATCAGCCGAGACCGTGGTCGAAACCGTAGCTTTCAAGCAGCCTGTGTGGCCAGAAGCGAGTGATTCCAAGGAAGTTGACAGGACACCCCTTCAAGACGTACGCCGAAGCCGAGACAGCCTGTGAGGCCATGCTGGCGAACCTGACCAGATAGCTTCGGTTTCGGCGCAGCCGACGCAAGCATTCGAGCACGAGGTATTGGAATAAACCGCCGCGCCTCAATGATCTGCGGGGCTCTGCAGCGCGCCCCGCTGGTTCTCGACCGCGGCGCCCGATGGTGGCTCAGTGTTGCATTTTGGTTACCCGTGCTTTTGCTTACGAGCGATAAGCTCGGTCTCTTTAGCGGAGGCAACATATGATCGATGTATATTTAAGCGCCAAACGTGATCTGCTCGTTGTGAAGAAGGGATGTCCGATGCCGCCTATTGGAGCGTCGGGGAAATGGCGCAAGAGCAAGAAGAGAGTTATCAAAATCAGCGACGAGATCAGGTCCGCGCTTCAGCGGCAGGGTTACTACATGCGGAAGCTAAGGGACCTGCATAGTAGCAGAGACTAGCGCAGGGTGATCCGTGGCGGTAGCTTTCGATAAATGTGCAATCTCTACAGTATCACTACGAGCCAAGATTCCATTCGCGCTCTCTTCCGCGTCATCAACCGCTACGTCGGCAACCTGCCGCCGATGATCGGCGTATTTCCAGATTATCCCGCGCCGGTTGCCGGAAATCGAACGTTGATATCGCATTGTTACCGTCTCAGGTAGCGTTGTCTGTCCGATAGACAACATATGGCAGACCCCAAGGCAAATCCCGAAAGGATCATGGAGGCGGCCGAGCCACCCAAGGCCGTCGACGCCGGCCGGCCGCTGGGGTGATGGACGTTCGCCTGTTCGATTCTCAGCGAACCTGTCAGGTTTACGGTCACCACGGCAGCGACGGGTGCCCTAGGAACTGGCCTCACCGCGTCCCATTGCCCTCCCGGAGGAGAACGGAGCATCGGCGAAGCTCATGATTGGATCGTTGGGATTACCACATTGGCTGATGATCGCAGGGACGTTGCTGGTCGTCGCCGGCTTTGTTGGTGCCCTAGTCAGCGGAAAGAAGGCGAAGGAAGTTGAGCCGCCTTCCGACGAGCCGACCGATGCTTCGCGCCAGCAGATGCCGCCTTTGCCAAGCCTTCTCGACTCCAGGCCAAAGAACAACGCCTAGTCACTGGTTGGGATTCTCAACGGGTCTGCGGCCATCGGCGCTGTAATCAAAGCGTCACTAACCTGCGGCAGGGTTAGCTAGCCGACATTTCAGCAGCCGACCGGGGAAATACCAATGCCGCCGAGCGAATATACTCCGCTCTGGCCGGCGTTGCGTCAAAACAAAGGAAATAAACCCCACTCGTCAAAGGACGACGATAGATGATTGATCAATAGTTGGCTCGATTGCGCACGCATCGCAAAAATATTCAACGCTATCGCAACTTATTGAAAACGAGCCTGACAGAACTTGAAAGGCAGTTTGTTCAAAAGCGCTTGACGGAAGAGCAATCAAATCTGGAGAGCTTGGCCACTCCCTCCCCGATGACTTTGGCGGGTGGAAAGCCGGTCGTTCGGACAGCCGCCTGGCTTAGGCGATGCGTGCTTGCAAGTGGCCCGTCAGCGTGAGCCGGCGGCGACTTCCCATGATGCGTTGCGCGTTGAACCGACCCGCTGTGAACGACACGAAAATCCGTCGCTGGATTGACTCAGCGACGGCTCCCCGGCCGCCAACCCTGGCGCTGCGCTCCAAGCCCTCGCCTAGCTGTGAAGTTCTGACTTGTGGAGTGGTAGTCGCAATTCTGCGGCTCGCTCCTGCTTTGCTTTCTTTCGAAACTCTCGTTCTTTCCGCTCGAAGTCGATCATCTCTTTTTGCGCCGCTTCAAAAAACCGGTCGCGCGGTGTGACTGCCAATTGTACTTGTCCCGTCATTACGTATCCCTACGATTGCCCCGAGTTTCTCCACCATATCAATTACTGGAACCGCGGGAAGGTTCGATGCCGTAAAATTACGGATTTATGACGACGGCCTTACGCCCCTTGGCACGCATTTCAGTCTGGGTCGTTCTCAGGAACCTGCAGCGTTGCTGAGAGTCGAATCCATCGCTCCCGGGGGATCGTGGAGACAAACCGGGAGAAAGTGGCGGCCCCAGCTATCTCCTCCCAGAGTACTGGGGCCGTTTTCAGGTGCGGCCCGCCAGCGCGATCGGCGGTCGTATTTGGATGACTACGACGATCAACCTACCCTGAGGTTTTCGGCGGATTCTTTTCCGCGGTTGGCCACGACTTCGTAGCTTACCCTCGCGCCCTCATTCAGACTGCTCAGACCTGCTCTCTCGACGGCCGAGATATGGACGAACACGTCCTTGCCGCCCGTCTCGGGCTGAATAAATCCGTAGCCCTTTGTCGCGTTGAACCACTTCACTGTACCTATTGCCACGTCCACTCTCCCCATAGATTCGAATACACGAAAGATGGTGACGGAAATCCGGCGAAAGAAAGAGCCCTCTGGCGCGAAAAGGCCGCCGCTGGGCTGAGACAGCGGCGGCTATTGCGCATTACTCCTCATGGGTATGCGATCCGCGATTGCCCGCGATCCTGCTGGCGGTGAGTTAATGAACGGTTGGCCAGCCCGAACCTGAGCCGGAAGCGAACGAGGATCAGCCGGAGAAGAGGACGGACGATGCGATTTGCTGTTGGACAGGCTTTCGAAAGCGCTGTGAGTGGTAGGCAGGCAGTCGTGACAGAAACCCGCGATGATGGCCATGCTGGGCACCTACGCTTCCCAAGCTGGGTCTAATTCTTGGCACAATTGGGCGCATGATCAAAAATCCTTTAGGAGTGGTGTGCCGCTTCGGGCGGCAAACTCTGACACGTCCCAGTCAGCAAGAAGCCTGACCTATATCCAGATCAGCCCACATGAGAGCAGACCGTGCAGAGGTTCAGGGAACGAACCACCTGTAAGTATGAGTATGCTGAGCGCTGCTAAAGCTAGCCAGCTCACAATCTCTGTCGGGCCGATCGGGTTATCTTGCTTTGAGAATGGCCGCTCGGCAGGCAAAAGGATGAATACGCCTGGAGATCGAATTTGGTCGGTTGCTTGCCACCCGTGTGGCGCAGAGATCGACAAGACAATTCATGTGTTAGGCCCGACATTCCGTGTGTGGTTCCAGATCGCACAATCGGGCGGAACTTGTATCAGCTTCGAGCCTTATTGCGGGGTGGCATCTGCCAGCTGAAGCCATCTCACGTAGGAGATCTTCGAGATGGGTAATAACAGCCACTTAAGCATTACCGAGATGCGCAAGCGCAAATTCGCGTATCAGATCGGCAAGGATATCTTGCCTGCTGGGAATGGAGCGGTCGCTGACAGCTACTTCGAGACGTATTCCGGTAATCGGAGTTATGAAGACATTTTCCAAACGGCTTTCAATGCGAAATATCTTCTTCATTTGATTAAGGCCGTCTGGGGTGCGGTGCCGCCCTATAAGTTGCTTGACTGCGGTAGCGCCAATGGGCTGACCATTGGGCAATTCGACAAACTGGGTGTCGA
Source organism: Bradyrhizobium sp. CCBAU 051011 (assembly GCF_009930815.1). Lineage (NCBI taxonomy): Bacteria > Pseudomonadati > Pseudomonadota > Alphaproteobacteria > Hyphomicrobiales > Nitrobacteraceae > Bradyrhizobium > Bradyrhizobium sp. CCBAU 051011. The sequence continues at coordinate 56,193 of NZ_CP022222.1, forward strand.
AGCCTGGGGCATCGAAAACAGTGCGTACATACATTCGAAGACGCCGCACGCGTGGCGCAAACGAAACCGGCTTGGCGATGTGCGCAAAATGCCGTTCAAAAACGGATCGTTCGACTTCATTTATGAAACGTGCCTTCCGTACCTTCCCGAAGAAAACATCGACCAAGCGATCAAGGAGCTGTTTCGGGTATGTCGTGCAGGAATTGTGTTCCAAGGCACGACTACCGACATGACGGAGGAGGTGATTGAGGACTATGAATTATTTGCGGGCTTGCAGACCTTTTGGACAATTTCAGAGTGGTCCGACGCGTTCGTCCGCAACGGCTTCCAGCTCGCAGCTTTTAATTCAGCGTTGCTCGATGAGATTTGGCGCATCGAACAGGAGGCTGATCCGGATGACTGGGACTGGTATCCGGACAAGGAAACCATGCGATATTGCTTTTTCAGCAAGCCACAGATCGGGCCAAGTCCTTAAAGAGCTTGAATACGCCTCAGCTTAGATGATTGGAGGTACTTACATGGGTTCGAAAAGTCGGTTCGAACGCTAATGGGACAAAATTTCGCCAGCATAACAGGCCGCACGGCTTCTCAGACATCGTCAACTGGTCGGCAATACTGATCGATTTGTGGAGGCACCTGGATGGCTCCTGTCCGAGTTGGGTCGATTGTGTTGAAAAAGTCCTTTTCGCTGATGACTGAACATTCTCAGGACCGCTGGTGCGTCTCTCTCGCTGCGAGGTGAGAGACCACATCAATTACCGCAAAACGATCGCTGGCGCCTCGTATCGATTCTACAGAGCCTTGCAGCGGTTGAGATCGCTAATGCGCTACATTTGCGAGATTTTCGGAGTCCCGCGATTTACGAGTTTTTCAACACAATCTGCCAACCTCGGAAATTCCTCCGCGGGTTACCTGCACGCTGTCGACGTCAATCGCAGTGACATGTTTCACGTGGCTACGTCATCGTCGAGACGTGAGGCTGTGGCCTCCCGCCGCGCCGCGAGCCGCATCGAGCGTGCCCGCTTGCAATGCCGTGCGCCTCTCGACGATGGCGTGATTGAATAGTTCGAGCACCAGACCAAAGGCCGCCAGTTCCTCTTCCTCGATGGCGCCGTCATCGTAGCATTCGAGCGTTTCACTTATGATGGCGTCGACCTCGCGTTGCATCGCCAGCAGTTTCTGGTTGGAATCCGCGGTGCGTACCCTAGAAACCATGGCCAGGATTCTGTTGCGATGGCTGGTGTTTTCGTCCCTTTCATCCCGATTCAAATAGTGACGCAACCAGGCACCGGCCGAACCGATCCCGGAGAGAAGCAGGAGCGCAAACCAAAAGTAATCGCCGTACCTGTCGAGGAAGGTGCGTTCGGTGCCGTCGACGACGGCTGCCGCTCCCCGATGCACTGGCAGCTCGGCGTCTTTCTCGGTGTCCGGCTTGATGATGTGCGCAGCGCCAGGCACTTGCCTGGCAATCGCCTGACGGACGGCGAATAGTTGCCGGAAAAATGCCGCCACCGTCGTTTCAGATAAAGCCTTTCGCGCCATGATCAGGTGGCTGACGCTGACCGTCTCGACCTTGTCATCCGGCCTGGCCGGATTCGCATTGAAGACGCTGGGTGGAATTTCCTCGGACTCGTAGCGCGGGTGCTTCAGGGCGATGGCTTCCGATGCCTCGATCGCGAGAAACTTCGGCTCGCCTCGCGACCGGACCGTCGCGGTGATGGCGTCCGAGGTGATCTTGCTGTCGAGCGGACCGACCGCCATGAATGCATCGAGGGTCGGGTCGCGTGCGAGCTCCTCGATTTGGTCCGTGCCAAATTGCGTAACCGCGACCTTGTCCGCCTCCACGCCGGAGGCGCTCAGGATGACCCGCAGCAACGCGGCGTTCGCCGGCGTCCGGCCGATCACGCCGACCCTGTGCCCTGCGAGATCGGCGACCTCCTTGATTTTCGGCGTGGGCTTTCTTTTGGAGCGCTTGCCCGCGAGTCCGGAAGGCGACCACAGCACAGCAAAGTTCTTGCGCACGATGGCGACGGTCTGCGCGTCGGCCGGCATCTCCAGATCGCCACGACCGACCGCAAGGTCGGCCTTGCCAGCACCAAGCAGGGCGAGGGCTTCGACCGCTCCGTCGGTCGTGATCGGAGATAGCTTGACAGTCCTGCTTTCGCTGGCGAAGGCCTCGGCCGTCGCCTGAATCACTTTGTGGTCGTCGCTTCCCGGCGGTCCGACGGCAATCCGGAGAGTTACCGGCCGCAACACATAATACAGTGCGCCCGCGGCGGCGCCAAAAACAAAAAATCCAACGGCCAAGACCAACAGTAAGGAATTGCTCCTTCTCCGCCGTCGGCGGGCAGCGTCACTGGTTTCATTTGTACCATCGGACGAGGACATTGCCGCTGCCAGTCGGAGATCAAAAGCGCTTCCTGTTTTGCAGGAATATCACGTTTTTCCGAGGAAAACGTCGGAGCAGCGGCCCTGGTTTCAGGCGGAACACCTGGTGGCCTGAAAAATTCGCTGGCTGGCTCTGGGGTTGAAGACGTGTACGCCGAACAGCGCGACACCGAATGACGTCCGATACTGGCAACGGTCGATGGCGGAATGGGACGACATACCATTGCCTAGAGGCCGCATAGGTCATTCGCAACGGTTTGGTCGGCCGCCAGTCACCTCCGGTCTTCCCCGAACTTCGGACATAATCAGATCGCCTCAGCATGTCTCAAAAGTGCCAGAAGCGGACGTCGCTATGAGTTGGCGCCGGTGGCTTCATGCGTTCACACTCGACCAGAGGCGACAGGCGCGCCCCCGCCCTCGAACTGCTGAGCCGCCGTCTTCTGGAAGCCATCGGCGCATGGCCGCTCTTTCGCGCAATCCGCGGTGAGCCGCACCGTCACCGTGGGACTTGTGGCGGGTCTCGTACCGTGCCCGCCTCACGTTGTTCGCGATGGTCTACGCCTTGGTAAACGGTGTCCCAGCGGTCGGCGTTGCTTTCGCCGCCGCGATGCTGCTGGGCGTCGCCCTGACGCTCTGCGTCGTTGCGTTGCTGACGATCTTCGCACGCGAATGGTGCGTGCGCAGCTGGACCCGGCATGGCGCATTCCTAGCCCATCAGTCCCGTCTCCTGGAAGGTGCCACGGGCGTCGCCCTAGCGCCGACGCTGAAAACGCTGCACATTTGAGGGCAAGGAAATGCTGGACCGACAAGAACGCTATGGCGGTGAAGAAGGCCGTTGTTCTTCCGCCCTTTCGACCTATGGTGGTTGGCACTTACCCCAAAGGGGAGTAGCTTCGCCGGACGGTCGTCAGGACGAGATCTTGATCTCCTCATCGTGCCGCCGGGCGCCCAAGGCGTTGCCGATTGTCGTCCCGACCAGAATAGGGTCACGATTCTGCTGAGGGAGGAGCGAATGGTGCAATCCGGGCAATTCTGGATCATCACTGCGGCCGCGACTTTGCTGCTCAGCGCAACCGCAGCGCATGCGGATACGACGTCCGTTAAGGCGTGGCAGGTTGTGCGCGTCGCGAAGACCGGCGCGCACTGCGTCGACGACAAGAACTGCATGAACCGCATGCACCCGGCCATCAAGCCGGTGAGTCGCGCCAACCCCGGTCAACATATCGTCTTTGAAACGCGCGACGCCTTCGACTCCGACTTCAACCTCGGCTCCAAGCCCGAGGATGTGTCGGCGGCCGATCTCAATCTCGTCCACCCGCTGACCGGCCCGGTCTTCATCGAGGGTGCCCAGCGCGGCGACGTACTGGCGGTGACACTCCTCGACGTACAGCCGGACGACTACGGTTACACCGTGATCGTCCCGGGCTTCGGTTTCCTGCGCGATCGCTTCACCAAGCCGTTCATCGCCAATTGGAAACTCAACCGCAAGGAGGCGGTCTCCGACCAGATCCCGGGCGTCGTCATCCCCTTTAACGGATTTATGGGCACGGTCGGGGTGCTGCCGGGCCAGCCCGAGGTGGCCACGATCCTCACGCGCGAGGCGGCGCTGCAGAGCGCGGGCGGCGTCGTGCTGACTCCGCAGCCGCTCGGTGCGCTGCCGAGCGATGTCTGCGGTCAGAACGGAAGCAGCAAGAATGAGTGCCTGCGCACCATTCCGCCGCGCGAGAACGGTGGCAACATGGACATCAAGCAGATGGTGGTGGGCACGACGCTGCTGCTGCCCTGCTTCGTGGACGGGTGCGGGTTGTTCGTCGGCGACGTCCATTTCGCGCAAGGCGATGGCGAGGTCTCCGGCACGGCGATCGAGATGGGGGCGACGGTCACGCTGGTCACCGAGATCCGCAAGGCGCAAGTCGCGAAGGTCAAAGTCCCGCACTTCGAAGGCGGCGATCAGCTCATCCGGTTGGCGCCGACCGAGTTCTACGCCACCACCGGCTTCCCGCTGAAAGCCAAGGGCCAGATCCCGCCTTACCATACCTACCTCGACAGCCAGAAAATCGGCCCGCTCGAGAACCTCTCGGAGGATCTGATGCTGGCGGCGCGCAACGCCCTGATCGAGCTGATCGACTGGATGGTTGGCGAGAAGGGCCTCACGCCGGAGCAGGCATATGTCGTGGCGAGCGTGGCCGCCGACCTGCGTATCGGCAATGTCGTCGACGTGCCGAACTACGCAGTCTCCGCCATCCTACCGACCACCATATTCCGCAAGAAGTAGCATGTGGCATAAGACCGAAGGTCCTGAGGTTGGCGGGAGGCCGAGCCGCCGGGAATTCCTCCGAACGGCGGGGGCCGGCGCCGCAGCCATGTTCCTTTGTGGCCACGCACCCTATGGCCAGTGGGGCGTCTACCGCCGGCGCCACCTGCTGATCCTGACTTCGCGCGCCGATCCTCCCTCGTTCGAGCTCGGCCAGCGGGTAGCTGAGGTCCTCGCGGATCGCTTGCCGAGCAGCAAGGCTCAGGTGAGCAGGGCGCCGCACAAGGAGCGCATCGCCAGCCTGATCAGCTCGCAGCAGTTGGACGTCGCACTGATGCGGCGCGACGATGCGGCAGCCCTTCGACAAGGGAGGCCCCCTTCGCCGAGCACGGACCAGTCAAGCTGTTCACCGTCGTCGGCATCGGAGAGTATTTGTTCGTCTGCCGCGACGACTTTGCAGCACGCCATGCCTGGTTGATCGCCGAAGCATTGGACAAGAGCCGCAGCGCCCTTCCCGAATTGCTGCTGCCGAGCGGTTCGTCCTCCGAGCCACCCGACTCGCGCATCCCGCTGCATCCTGCCGCTCTAGGTTATTTCACGGGCGCGCCCATGCCGGGCCTCGAGCCACATGCCCATGAAGATCACACCCACGAGGTTGATGTCCCGCAATGAATCGCGCCACTAAACTGGAGGTCGAAGGGCGGTAACGGAATACGAAAAAGCGCAGGAGGCTTTCCAAAAGAACTACGAACGATTGCGGGCTGAGCGATTAGCTAGGGAAGCCGCGAAGCCCAAAGAGAAATAGCACCGTTGCTCCGTGGGTCACATGAAAGCGCTGGACGGCACTCTATACCCACGCGCCCCTAGACTGCTCATGACCGCAGAGCGCCCATACCCGCGTAGTTTCTCGCGCAGGTGGCCAGAGTCCGTTGTGGGGGCGCCCTGGCAAGAACTTTCTGACGTTTTGCAGCATTGGTCGGGTGCGGTCACGTGTCCGGCCTGTTGATGCGGCAGGTGTGGCCGCTGGCCCTAATGCTCTGCGCGGATCGGGTCCCAATCGTTCGCATGCACTTGAAAGTGCGTTGACCCAAACGGGCTCTCCCAATCCCCGGAACAACCGTATCTGCATTACGTCGTCATGCCCTCGCCAATCGTTGAAACTCCTATTGTCTATGCTGCTGGCAGCAATCTTGGCTCTTTGAACTGCTCTCCGCGTACCATCATGGCCCAGGCCATGCGCGCGATTTTATTGGCAAGCGCCACGGCGGCGACCTTGATCGGCCGGCGCTCCATAATATGCGCAAGCCAGAGGCGCCGCGTGCCATGCTGCCGCGCGTATCGGATAACGGCCATGGCGCCCGTGACGAGCAGCCATCGCAAATATCGATTTCCCTGCTTTGAGATTCTACCCAGACGTTCCTTGCCGCCGGTCGAATGCTGCTTGGGAACAAGCCCGATCCAGGCCGCCAGGCTTCGTCCGGACGAGAACTCTTTCCAATCACCGACTTCTGAGACCAGGGCGGTGGCGACGATGGGACCAACGCCTGGGATCTGCTCGAGCCGGCGGCTTTCTTCGCTTGAACGATGCCAGGCATGGATGCGCTTCTCGATAGCTCCGATCTCAGCTGCGATCGCGGCGTGTTGGCGGGCAAGAACCTCGAGGCTGAACCGTGCGGCCGCGGGTATCCGACCATCCTTCTCGTCAGCAATGATCTTGAACAGCTCGGCTGTGCCGTTGCGCCCCTTTGCCGAGATAATGCCGAGCTCGGCCAAGTGACCGCGGATCGCGTTCGACAGCATCGTTCGCTGACGGACCAGTAGCTGTCGGCTGCGATGCAGCATCAGGCCTGATTGTTGCTGCTCGCTTTTGGTCGGCACAAAACGCATCGACGGACGTGTCACTGCCTCGCAGATCGCCGCAGCATCATTAGCGTCGTTCTTACTGCGCTTGAGATAGGCCTTCACATAACTGGGCGGCATCAGCCGCACCGTATGGCCGAGCGCCCGGAGCTCACGGCTCCAATGATGGGCACTTGGGCAAGCTTCAATGCCAACAACGCAAGCCGGCAAAGTCGAGAAGAACTCCAGCACCTTGGCGCGGCTCACACGCTTGCGGATCACAACCGCGCCATCAACATCTGCGCCGTGAACCTGGAAGACTGACTTCGCAATATCGAGACCAATCGTGCTAACCTCGCCCATGGACGGCTCCCCTCAAAGTGGTTTGCTTCAACGCAACCACCCCTATGGCACTTCGATGCCGCAGAGTGGGCGCCGTCCACAGCATCATTCGCGTCGGTTTGGCGGCGTACCGATGACTTCCGGTCTACCCCTATAAACAGGCCATGCGAGACTGATCCATTCCCGGGCGAGACTGATCCATTCCCGGCGCTCCAGGCCATTGGCTGGGACTGCGAGCTTCATGGCCGCTTCCGCTTGGCTCTCAGGTCGTAATGCGCTGCCTAGCGTAATAGGCCACCTCGCGACTCGCAGTACTCGGGTGTCCCGTAATACTGGTGGGTGCGCGTTTCCCAGTCTCGATCCTGCCACGAGTCATCACTGAACTCAGGCGCGTCCCTCAACTGTTGCTCGGTGATATTTGTTCGGAAACCACCAAGCGACGTATCATATGTCAGAGCGCCCCAGGGTATGGGATAATGGCTGTGGCCTAACCCAACAAATCCGCCAAAACTCATGACGGCATAGGCTACGCGACCTGACACCTTGTCGATAATGAGATGATCTATCTCACCGATGTTCTTTCCACCTGCCCCATAAACCTCGGTTCCCTGAATGTCTTCGCTTGAGATGCATTGATGATCCGGATGGGCTGTCGCACCGGCCATGGCTTCGTCCCTCAATAGTAAGTTTGTCGCCTTAACTCGGCAGCTACCGGGTCGTTCCTAGGCGCTCCGGACAACAATTTCACAAAGCAATTCTGGAAATCCGATTTAGGGCCCGCGACCGTTGTGCGCCGTGGGACGAGGCGAAGGACGTTGCAGCGACCGCTGCCAGACAAAGTAATGGAGTTGGTGGCACGCGTGCTGGCCGCGCGTTCGGGCACACGAGCGGCGTCTTCCGATTGGAATGTTCTTCTCTTGAAAGTCCGCCAAGTCGGTCGGATACTGGTCGGGGTCCTTGGCTGCCATAAATCTGAGGAGGACGATCATGGCGATCCAGATCGTGATGGACCGCACCGGCGACAGCCGTCACCCTTTTGACTCCCACGACGTAGAGGAAGTGGCGAAGGCGGAGCAGCGGTTCTATGAGCTGACAAGGGCCGGCTTCACCGCCGCGATTCGGACGGGTTCAGGTCAGACCTCGCAGATCCGATCGTTCGATCCCACTGCGGAAGAGACCCTCTTCTTCCCCAGGTTGGTCGGCGGTTAGCTGGCCATGTTCGGTTTTCGACCGTTGCCGCCGGGCGCCCGCTCCCGCATGAGAGCAACGCGAACCCTCTTCCTAAGGCACGGCGCCGAAAGCACGCCAGAGGGACGTTCGCTGCTGGTCTTGCGGAGATGGCTATCGCCCGCGCAGCGGGAGCAGTTCACCAAGGGAGGCTACTTCGAAGTCTTCGGAAGCGACAGCGGAAAGCGGTACAGGATTCACGCAGGGGCCTCGGTGAACGTGTGCGAGATCGACGAACGAGGTCGCCTGCAGGAGGGGTTGTGTTTCATGCCTATCGGCGCGCTGCCGATCGGAGACGTCATGCTTGCCCAGAAGATCGCGCTGGAGACATGCGAGGACAAGGCGCGCGCCGTGGCCCGCAGGTTCACTCCGAACGGTTTCCATTTCAGACAAAGCCGACCTCTCGGCTGACGCGGCGGACCGCCCCTCCTCCCGCTTCCCGCACAAGTTACTGCTTTTAACGGATTTTCCTGCCGAATGTTGCGCGAACTACGGTCCTAACCCACGATTGCTTCAACCCGGCGCAACCCTACTGGACGGTAGAATAGATCGTCCGCTGCTCGGAGCGCACTGGTTTGCCCGCTTCCGCCGCCCGCCGCGCCCCGGCGTCCCCACGGCTAGCGCGAAGATCGCCTGGAACGGCAGAGATGGCGATCTCCAGCAGGACATCCTCGCTTGCTTGCCAGGTGTCGTGCGGATCGAGTTCATTGTCCGGGAGTCGGCATCATGACCGCGGCCACCGCAAGACAGGTGCGAACCGCCGGCCAGGAAATCAAACTGCCGTTCGGCAAGGATAAGCCGTGACCGAAACCACCGACCTGACGCGCCGCCTATTCGACCACGTCACTACTATCGGCACGCTCGACTTGCGCGGCTGGTGCGATTTCAAGCGTGAGCACCACGTCGAGCCGCAACAGATCGAGCCGGTGCTGGTCGATGTGATCGGCCACCTGTGCCGGCTATGGCCGACGTCACGGCCGAGGCGAACCGATTGAGCCACGCGCTATCGCGGCGCGGCGGTTGACGACCGAATGACGGGGGGCGGTTCCAAAATCCGGCCCTCGGCACCCCGAGCGGCGGCGGGCCATTTCCGCATGTTTATTTAGAATTTTGTCGCCAATTTCGTCCAACCGGCAGGGGACCCTCGGCAACCCCGACTGAAACCTCTGTTAACCCGATGTGGACCGCGATCGGATTGCGGACCGCTATCATATCGCGCCATCCGCAGATGGTGCTGGCAATAGGGAAGCCCCGGCATCGCGGCGTCGCCGCAGAATAGCGCCGCGGCCTGGCGTACGTCGCCGAGCGGCCAGCGGCATTGGCCGTTATCGAGTTCGAGCAGCGAGCAGCGCCGCATTTCCGGCTGCGGCACGGTGGCATCCACCGGTGGCATCGGCTTTGCCGGAATGATCGATGTGACCGTTGTCGTGGCGCAACCCGGCCGCATCCGCACCGGTTTCACCTCGAAGTGCTTTTGCACGCCGACTGGCAACAATTTACCGCGGCGCAGCCGCATTGCCTTTCCGCATATCGACGCGCGCGAGCGGTTCAACCGTCGCGAGATTTGCGCGGCGGATGCGGTCGGCCAAAAGCTAATGAGTAGGGAAATTTCCTGGGTGGTCCAAGGCATCATTCGGGAACCTCGCCAAAAGTATCGTGGTGCTCCGACGAGATGCGCGCGCTCGGTCAAGGGCCCGGGGCTGGCGATTTGAACCAATGCGGTTTTCTCGCCGGAGACGCGCACACTATGAAAATCAAAACGCCGTTGGGAAAGCCGGCAGTCTGAATGTACCAATTTTGGTAGTCGTCGGTGGAACGGTTTTCTAACCTTGATCGAGTGATCGCAGCGATCCCGAGGGCGGCCACCGGCGGCGCGCGTGACGTTCGGGTGGATCAGCCCGTGCGGGCCGCGCTCAATGGCGCTATCAATTCTGCGGGCTATTGGCGCGACCAAGCCATGGTCGACGCGGTCACGCAGATCGCGCTGCACCTGGATCAATTCGCCGAACCGGGGGGTGGTGCTGGCCATGGTCGGCACGTCGCCAGCGCTGCCCGGTTTTGCTCAACCGTCATGCCCGCTTTGCTGACCGCCACCAGCATTGCCATCGCACTGAGCACGACCACGAACCCCTCGGTCGTGGCGACCAAATAGGCCGGTGAAGCATTCTCCCGAAAAGCTTGTTCGATTTCGAACAGGTTCGTTCCTGGGCTTGCCACCAGCACCTCTGCGACAACGGTGTTGATAACGCCGACATCCCGGGTGCGGCCGGCTAGCAACACGGCGTGGCGATGTTGCTCGGAAAGGGGCATTGGCGTTTCACCATTCTGGGCGGCTGTCAGAACTGGCGGGTTGACGCTGGATGGCGACGGTTCTTGACCTTGATCCAGTGATCGCAGCGACCGCCGCGAAGGCGCTCGCAGAGGGAACCAGTTCCTGTTGATTTTCCGTTTTTCCTGCGCCGGGCCTGAACGTACGCTAATCGAACAGGTCCGCGCGATCCGCCAGGCGTCAATTGCGCTCGCGCTGATCGTCAGGATACCACGGCTCGCCGTCGTCTTTCGTCGTGAGCTTGCTGCGGCGCAGCCGCACCAGATGGCCGCGCTTGTACGGATAGCCGCGTTGCTCCGAGCATGGCTTGCAACGCATGCGTTGTTCCAGTTGCCAGATCGGCGTCGCCGCTGGCCGACGAATGATGGTTAGATCAACCGCACTGTGGGTGCCGCAGCCGTCGCATTTCACGTCCAGATAGCGATAACCGGCGTTGAGTGCGTCGCCGAGCAATGGCGAGGGCTGCGCCGGGGCGGCCATAGCCTTTCATGCGCAAATTCCAGGCCTCGCAGGCGCCACATCGGCGCCCTTGCGCGCTTCCCCGGCGCGTTGCTCGGCCTCGACGGTCGCGCTGAACAGACGTTCTTTCGAGACTGAACCCATCCGCTATTGTTGCGCACCGCGGCTGGCAAATCCACGGGGCGAGATGCCGGTGCCGGCGCAGCCGGCGCGCAAGCGGTTGGTCAAGGGCCGTAGGGAGTTTATTGAAACTCGGCCTTGATCCAGCGTGTTGCGGAACGGACGGCCAAAAACCACAGGCCCAACAAGTTGACGACACCGAATGCGATAAGGGCAAACACCAGCCAAATGCCCATGGTCGGAAAATAAATCGCCCAATATGAATTCTCGGACAATGCTGGCGCAGGTTGGTTCATAGCATCCCGGATTTCATCGACGCGCGTAAGAAACTTGCCGTCAGAACAGCCTGCGCGGCCAATATCAATCAAGCCAAATTCGTTTGTGTAGGCGGTCATATCCTTGCCGAGAAATTGGCTACCACATCGGAGGCCTTTCCATATTCTCGTGTCCTCCGTCCAACTTTTGATGACCCGGTCTTGCTCCTTGAAGGCTTCAAGATGGCTCGCCACGCCACCGACAATTGCCACCGGGATTGCGGCGACGACCGAATTCTCAACATCCCGCGAACGATGTTCATAGGGACACGAGCCGTAATACTGCGAGGGCGTCACCTTTCCGCCGATCAGTGTGTGTCGGCTGTGAACGGATGAGCCGTCTTTGGCTATGGTAGTGGTCTGGACCGCGCCGCTGCCCAGCTTTTCTTGAAACGTTATGCCCTGGCTACCGCCCACGGCCTCGACATCGGACATTCCGGCATTGCCGATTATAACGGCCTTTCGGGTGACTGTGTCCAACGCAAATTTCGAGCGCAAAATTATCGGCTGATACTCCGGAGGGCGTGGCCATCCGAATAGCTGCAATTCCATCGAAGTGTTTCACTGTGTGCCAAATGCGGCACGACGATAGCCATGGCTGCGATAGCCAACTTGGACTTGGTCCCCACCTCAACCCCCCGCTTCCCTTCATCAAATTACGCAGTTCCCTGCGATCACGCCAGACTTTCATGATCGAACTCGGTGTACTGCACTCGGTGGGGTGGTTTCGTCGCATGCCGGCATCGCGCAGCACCTCGGACTTAGGTTTGATGGCGTTACCTAAGTTCGCGCCTTTATTTTTCGGATTAGTCGAGTGCTTGCTCATATCAAGCGCTAAACGCCGAAGCCTGACTTGCATCGCCTGTGAACAGTCCGCGCGCGATAATGCCACGGCTCGCATCGCTGGCGAACCGGTGATTTCGACGCCGATGTTGAAACACGTCATGGCCCCTCCAATCGGCACGGCCGTTTGCAGGCATTGGCCACTTGCAAAACAGACCACCGCGCAAAGCCCGGCGTCTTAGAGGGACCGCCGGGCGATGCGCAAATATTTACTCTGGTGCTGGAACGAGAACATTGAACCGGTAAAAATGGCAATGTCGGTTCGCTTTACGACTCTATGTAAGGGATTTCTATCGGAGCCCGTCGCGCCCGTTCGCTCCCGCCATGCTGCGGCCGCCGAGCAATCGTTATCGGGTATGGAACGCCAGTAAAGCTCCGAGAGAAAACAGCAACATCGAAGCGGCCAGTGATGTCGCAAGGATGGTAGCGTGGGTCGGTTTTGGATTTCGGAAGGCAAATCGCTGGATCAGGTAGCCCGCAAGTAGCCAAATTGCGGTGCCGGCGGCGAGTGTTGCGCCGCCAATTGCGGCCTCCACGACCCCATCGTTCATACCGATCCTCCATCAATGATTTAGCCGGATGCCATCCGGTGATGAAAGCCCAATTGAACTCGGCGGCTGGACTGGTGTCGGTTCGATTTGTAACCGTCGCGCCCGGCTGTCCCCGGCTTTCGTAAAAGTGTTGTGCCGGCGCATCAGGGTGATGCGATCAATCCTGCACCGGCCTCGGCGCGGGCTCGGCCAGGTGGTGCCATGCCCTGCCGCTGGCGGTCGTAGCGGCGTTTCAATCGCTCGCCAAATTCCTCGGCCGATTGGCAGCGCATCGCCAATCGGACCAGATAAGGAAACGACGGTGCGCGGGGGCCCCGCTGCCGGCGTCGCTCGGTGTCGCCTTCCGGCGTTCACATCTGCGCTACATGAAACCCGCACCCCGTCGAGCAACTGCGGCACAAGCGGCAGCGATACCGAGACATAGCGAACGCCGTCGCCGAGCGCGAGTTCGTTCTGATGCGCTGCGGCATGCCGCCTCCTCCGCGGACCGGCGGCCCGCCCGTGACCAACATTCGCAATACCTCTTCGCCACACTGGCGCGGCTGGCTGAAGCCCGGAAATCCCCTGGTCCCGTTCAACAGCTTCGCGGAATACGCGCAGGAGCCGAACCCGGAGATTAAGAAAAAAGACGTCGTCTGGTTCGCGATCAACGATGATCGCCCCCTGACCTGCTTCGCGGGCATCTGGACCGAGTTCAGGGGCGACCGGGGGACGAAATCGAAACCGATTCCCGGCCCGCACAACGTCTACGGCTTTCTCACCACTACGCCGAATGCTGTCGTCGAACCGATCCACCCGAAAGCCAAGCCGGTTATCCTGCTGACAGACGAGGAGCGCGACGTCTGAATTCGCGCTCCGTGGGACGAGACCAGGCGCTGCAGCGGCCGTTGCCGGACGATGCAATCAGGATCGTTGCGCGCGGTGTGGACAAGGAAGACAAGGCCGCCGCATGAAACACGCCACCGATCGCCCCTACGCCGACCCGGAAAAAGCCGCGCGTCGGATCCTTGAAATCGCCAACGCGGTCGAGCCACTTCAGGGCCGCATCCATATCGAAAAGATAAACGGTCCCTTCCTGTTCCGCGACGGCGGTAGCCCGGCCGAATACGGCGCAGGGCTCAAGCTCGCATCGCACCGCTGGCTAGTCGGGCGGGAATAGCACGTACAGCACGAGCACGACCACCGCCACCGCGGTGATGACTTCCAAGACGATCGCAGCACTAGATCGCTGCATACCGGAGGCCTGACCCACATCGAGCACGGGACTTGATGAAATGGCTCTGGCGGGGCTTGGGGGCTAATGTGCCAGAGCCGTCCCTCAAGATGCACTCTTTCGAGCGCCGAATCATCATGCCGGGATAAAGCGGCAAAACCGTGTGAACGCTCGAACGTCAACTCAGCTGGTCAGCTGCGAAAAGTAGAAACAGACCAACATTTGTTAGTGCGTGCAGTCGAATCGGGGACAGTCGTGTTGCCTCGAACTGTTCGCCTGATGATGGCGCTCCTTGCTTTGCGCGATCTGTTTCGCGACCCAACGCGGTAACCAAAAGCCCGGCAAACGGGCCGGGCGATCGAAAGTAATTTTAGGTGTTGAAACGGGAGCATTCTATGCGTTCGCGGTTCAATGTGTCTGGGTTCAATGTGTCTGTCTGGTAGCTGACAATCCTGCGCTCGATTGCCGCTTCTTCCCGAAGTTCCGGCCACGGAAGCGCCTGCTCTGGGCCCAGCGCCGCGGGGCAAGAGGAGCACGGCGCTGGGCTTCCGGCAATGCTAGTCGATCGGAGAGACCCAGCAGCATCGCCGGAATGGCTCAACGCAATCCCTAGTGCACCACACGAAGAAAATAGTAGATGCCACCTAGCACGAGGACCGTCGGGACGGCCCAGAGAATGAATACGGGCATGGCTTCCTCCTCCTTCTCAAAACGGAGGAGATAGGTTTGCGTTCCGGGAATTGGGAAAACTGGAGCCCCTGGAAATAGGTCACTCCAGCAAGTTCTTACGTGTATGAAAGCACACGTCTGTGTCGCGCACATGACCCAACGTGCCGGTTTGTAGTCTCTGTTCGATCCTCACCAATCAGAGCCCGATCGCAAGACAATGCTGAGTTTGAGTTCGAAACAGGCGCGGGCTGCTTGTTAGCCCCGTTTTGAATGAAGCGTTGTCCTGCTATCCACATGCTCGTAGCGAATGCGACAATAACTGTCGCGCTCGCACACTGCATCGTCCATCCCGGTGAGCTACTCACGAACGTCCCCCAATTCGAGATATTTGGCGTTGACGCTGCTCGCGGCGTGACCGGCCACGACTACAGCCGCCGTCGAGATAACCATTAAGGTCAACGCGGCAAACATGATGCCAATCAATTTCAAGGCACGTTTGTCTGCCATCGCAAATCGTCCTTCCAATGGGCGGCTGAGAAAAGCCCGGTCGGTGTTCCGACTCGGACCTTTCCCTCCCTCTAGTAATTCAGCTTAGTGAACAGCACGAACCAAATAGTATCCGACACCGCCGACAACGATCACGGCTGGAACGGCCCAAAGCAACAAAACTGGCATGTACGCTTCCTCCTCATTGTGCCCTCAACCAGAAAACGCAAGCCAACTACCACTTGTTCCCGGTTCCTATCCTCATCGTAAATGGCGGCACCAGCCGCATCGCCGACAATCCGCTATCGGCCCCGTGCGCACCTTGGAAGCCAAGGTGCAATGGAGAGCTGCGATCGCTCCGCAGGGCCGGGAGAAATAGGAACCTGGCTCTCTCTTTCGCGTTGTGCAACGCCGCACTAACGCGGCCTAGGAGATTGCGATGAAGAGGGTTTTGATAATTGCCGCGGCCGCTTCGCTGCTGGCTACCGCAGCCAACGCTCAGACCACTGTGACGACGACGACCGGCACTGGAAATGCGGCCATACAGATCGAGCCGCAGTATCGGACCAAGATCAAGAGTTATGTCACCGAGAAGAAGGTTAGACCCGTGACGACACAGGAAAGAATTGTCGTGGGCGCTAAGGTCCCGGCTAGCGTCGAGCTTGAAGCAGTGCCCGCAGATTGGGGACCCACCGTCACCAAATATCGCTACATCTATTCCGGCGATCGAGTGATGCTGGTGGATCCCGGCACCCGAACGGTTGTTCAAGAAATCGACTAGGTAGCTCGTGAAGATGCGGCTCGGTAACGGGCCGCATCCCTACGTTAGGACGACGTGAGTATGAAGGCTGGAAGCATTGAGTTTAGCGAGCACGAGATTGCCTGCCTCATTCGTAACCAGTCTGAGACTGGCGCGCTCTTGCAGTTAGGTAGCGCAATCGAGCTTCCGGCGCAATTTACCTTGGCGGTCGCCTCAGACCGCATCAGGTGCAGAGCTATTTGGCGATCGGAAAACATGATCGGAGTCAAATTCCTCATCTAAAGTCGCTGAGTCAGAAAAATAGTCCGAGCGCGAGCCGCGCGCCGAGGCCATGCAAAGTTGCTTCCATTCCAGCCAGACAAGTGCCTCCTGGCTAGCGTGATAGCTGAGAGAAAGTCCCTGTTTGCATCTTTTTCCCAATCCAAGTTCCGCCGCGGAGCACCGTGATCTTACTGCTTGAAAACTGTAGGCTTACCGGGCTAGCGCGGTTTACGGCGAAGGGCCGCGCAAATGCGGCCGTTCAGCCTGTCTCTGGTCCAAGGCTCCGCGCCCATTTTCGCCAAGAATCACTTTCAGTCTGATGAGGCCATTCCGGGGGTGAACCGTAGTGGCATGGCCCGACGCGTGTCGTCCGGAAACGTCGTGCGTCGGGCCGCCTCTGAGCGGCCTTAACCGATGCCCATCTATCGCCTGTTGCAAAGTTTGCCGAGGGGACCCGAAGAAATCAGCCGCTTGACGACCGCCTATGAGCAAGCATTGCGAGCCATCGGCATCGTTGACCGGGGCGATCCATTGGCTGAGCTTCTCGCCAAGAAAATCGTCGAAGTCGCACAGACTGGCATCCGTGAGCCGGCCGACATCTCTGCGCAGGCGGTTAAGGAAATCGGCATCCCAACGTAGAATCCTTCATGTCGCGCCAACCTCGTCGATCGTCACCAGGAAGCGCTTCTCCTTAGCCATGTCTTGAGTGATCTCGACCGATTGCACAATGCCTGTGAAGGTCGCGAAGCTGCCGCTCAGGTCCAGACCGGAGACGCTGATAGCCTCCCCCGTCCGCCGCGACTGATTGCAACGGCGAACCGCACTTGCGTTGCCCTCGCTCAGATAAAGCTGCGGCATAAGCCCTAGCGTATCGGCCGGTCTGCAGCGACGGTGAATTTGGCCTGAAGCAGGGGCCCGGCTACATCGCGGACTTCGATTGCCAAATTGTGGGGGGTGGAATCCCCGGAATTTCTGCGAAGCGCATCCCTGGCCATGTCCACCAGCGATCGCGCCGCCGCTTCCTGCGCAGCCTCGATATCCAGCAGCTCTATTCCCTCCTCATCGACTGCGAGGCTGCCGGCCTCACGCACATCAAAATAGTAACGTGGCATGGGGCCCTCAAACTACTTTCGCCGAGTAAAGATCTTCACCAACCGAGCGCAAAGGCCCCAGCTCAGACGGCTGAGCTGAGGCCCTTGAGGAAGAACCGCAGCCTGACACTCCAGCAGGCTGACGCTACGAAGCTGCGCCACCTCTTCTTATCCCGCCATAACAAATGTTGGGCTGATCAAGGTCTCCCGTGGTTGCGCCTCCAATCCTCTTGACAGGTTGCCGCCCGCGCCTAATTTTTTCGCCGGGGCACCGCCCCTCTAGCCAAAGGGAAAGCTGTAACGACCGTCAAAGGATGACGACGATGATGGACGAAAAACTGGCTCGCTTGCGAACTCATCGCAATAATGTCGCCCGCTACCGGCGTTTGCTCCAAGCCAAGCTTACTGATCTTGAGCGTCAATTTATTGAAAGACGCTTGTCCGAAGAGCAATCGGACTACCGCGTCTGTCGGCAAGCACCTTCCCCATGACATTCAAAATTCCGAAGGCTCCTGCAAAGCAGCCATCAGCTTACGAGGCCGTTTAGGGCTCGCCAATCTGCCCAGTTTGGTGGTTGCTTCTCCTTGAACGCGAAAAGGGCCCCAGCCAACCCGCTGAGACCCTTTTCTTGGACTGAGGAGGCGTCGCCAGAATGCGACATCGCCCACCCCACCACTCTAGATCGCGTTCCTAACGGCTTAGCCGGCGTTCAGGCGGGGAGTCGAATTAAATCGGTCCGTCTTCTACGGCGGCGGTAGGCCGGGCGACTTAAGCCAGTCGTCCATATGGGCCGCGGCTTCGATCTGCCGCGCCTTTGTCATGGCTGCATCGCGAACGGGTCCATAGGGTAGCAGCTTCGCCTCGTCTCGGAGATTTTGGGCCTCCTCGAGAAGCCGTTGTTTAAGCGGTCTTGTTTGTTTGAACCGACGCCGCTTGATAATCATGGCGCGCTCCTTTCCGTTAGCAACAACGTACCGCTAACTAACGCGCGCGTATGTCCACGAGTGCACACAAGTTGGATCCAAACAGATCCCCTCCCCGCATAACGTCTTCACCGAAAGCGTCAGGAGAACCAGTCCATCCGAACGCCAGCCGGCCGGATTGCAACTATTGCGAATTCCAGGATTTGATTTCTTTTCCGGAGGCGATGATGTCGAACTTCGTAGCCCTCATTGTGGAGGATGATCCGTTCCAGCGGACGTGCCTGGCTGACCTTCTGAAAAGCGAGGGGCTTGAGGTGGTGGAGTGTGACGATGCAGCGGCCGCGGAACTTGTACTAGCTTCAACAGGCACTGAACTCCGGGCGCTGGTTACCGACGTACAGCTTGGTGGAGGGATGTCCGGCGTCGAACTTGCGCAGTATGCCAAGCGCAAATTCCCGGACCTCAACGTCGTGATGGTCTCAGGACACAGCGCGCCCTTGGTCCCGCACGACACCCACTTTTTTATGAAGCCCTATGAGCCGCAGCAGCTATTGGACGCGGTGCTGAGGTGAGCGGCCCGTCGTCGGGTTTTGTCTCGTGGCCAAGCAAATATTTGAGCCCTTCGACGGCTAGGGTGCGCTCGTCTCCAACCTTTTCTCTCAGGAAATTGGAGACCTTCTGCCGAGCTTCAGCCTCCTGCACCGGCGTAATGTTCACCATCATGCCGTAGCTTTGCATCACGCGATCAATGGCTGCTTGCATGTGGCGTCTCCGAGTTTCCGAAATTGGAACTCCCCACGCCAGCGAGAGTTCCGCAGTGAACATCTCCCTACCGAAAGTGCCAAAGATGCGCGGGTGTTTCGTTGCGCGAAAGCAACCTGCGCGGCACGTTGTCCGCCCCTACTCAAATGCCGCCACCTGAGCCGAAGTCAAAACGTTCCCGGGGGAAACGAAATAAACCGGTGGCTCCCGCGCTTGGCAGCGCGCAAAAATGTTTCCCTGACCGCACGACCCTACGGCAGCTATCGGTGATGAGGACGCCGATTGCGCTCCCGCCAGGCTCACGGAGTGGAGTAGCGCCATGCAGCGACGCCGTTTCAAAGACATCGTGTCCTTCCCCGATGACCTTACCCAGGAGGCCGAACACTTACGCGCGGAAGCTGAGAAACTACCGCCCGGCCCGGAGCGGCATGACCTCGAACGCAAGGCCCGGCAGGCCGAGACCGCCGCACATATTCACGAGTGGCTGAAGTCGCCCGGCTTGCGACCCCCGGAGTGACGAGGGCAAGGTGCGTAGCGTCGCGGAGTATTTGGAGAGAGCGGCCGAATTCGAAGCGCTCGCCGCAGCGGCTACCGTTGACGCGCTGAGAAAGCGATATGCCGACATCGCAGCCTGTTACCGGCTGCTCGCAAAAGAGCGAGAATGGCTGATCGGCACCGGTGCTATTGAAGGCGAACCGTGTTGAGCAGCCAACTCCCGTCTCGGCCGATTGCGCATCGGCATAAGAACGCGAGAAGGGCCCCCGCGGCGGGGCTGGGGCCCTTCTTGGTTATCGCACCCTGGGGGGATACGGTGCGACATTCGTCAACCCACCACCTGCATTCGCGTTCCTAACGGCCGAGCCGGCGCTCGAGATCGCTCGTCGTCGACGGCTCACGAGGTTTAGCCGCTGCATACCGCAAAGGCCCCAGCATGATCGCCCGGCTTGAACCGCGCGATCCAGACTGAGGCCCTTGAGGAGACCGCCAGCCCGAAGCGCCTAGGCGCCGGCTGACGCTATGAAGCTGCGCCTATCCTTCGGGCCCGGCTATAACAATTGTTAGCTGATCAAAGACCCCCGCCGGACCGGCAAGCCGGACCGATTACTGTTTCTTCCTTTTCATCTCTTGGTCGGGCGTGCTCGCGTCGGCAGGGCTACCGGTTGTGCCAGCTGCTCCAGTTGTTCCGGCTGGGCCTCCTCCGCCGGCTGCGCCTGAGCCAGTACCTGCGCCACCCGCGGCCCCGCCACCTGCGCTGCCGGCACCGGCGCCAGCACCCGCGCCGCCAGCGCCAGCTCCCGCGCCGCCGGCTCCCGCGCCGCCGGCTCCCGCGCCGCCTGCGCCCCCGGCACCTTGGGCCACGGCCAACGTTGAGCCGAGCGCAAAGAACAATGCTACCGCAATCGCTGATACTTTCATGGTCGTTCTCCCTATACCTATTGAAGAACGGCAATTTTTTAGGCGCAGCCTTCGTTCCTATTTTTGCTGCGGCCAATGCGCAGATGCCTCTCGGCGCTGTAGGAACCATTCCTCGCGTGGAGCCTAAGCTAGAGCAGCAACGCGCAAGCGCGACCGGGGAGGAAGACATGGCATCGAATTTAAAGAAGCCACTACGGCCCGAAGACTTTCCCGTGGATGCCGAAGGTCAGAAGATAAAGAAGCAGGACGGTACTCCCATCGCCGATGCGGACAATCCCGCCGTCGCTGACGAAATCGTGGAGCGCCTCAATGACGACGAGGCCAGGCGTGAAGAAGACAAATGGTCGGCCTGACCTTATGCGACATGCGAACATCGGCCGCGCTGAGCTCGCTATCCGCTAGGAACCTAGCGGCATAATTCGGTTTGATTCAGCATGCCAACGGGAGATGCGACATGACAACGACAGCACGAGACGTATTCATAGTGGGCCTCCGCAACGCACATGCGATGGAGGTGCACGCCCGAGAAATGATGGAAAGGCAATCGGAGCGCCTGGATGACTATCCGGACGTACAAGCCAAGGTGAGAAATCATCTGGCCGAGACTAACGAGCAGCTCAAGAGATTGGAGCAATGCCTCGAATCGTGCGGTGAAAGTTCTTCCACGCTAAAGGACGCCACCTCATCGGTGATGGCCAACACGACAGCCATGGCCAACGCAATGGCCGGTGATGAGATCCTGAAGAACACTTTCGCCAACAACGCCTTCGAGCACTTTGAAATCGCCGCCTACAAGTCGTTGCTGACTTTATGTGGTCCGGCGAGCCAGGAAAAGGCGCGTCCCCTTCTGGAAGCAAACCTTAGGGAAGAAGAGCGAATGGCCGCCTGGATCGATGCCAATCTTGGCAAGGTGACTCAAGACTATCTCACGGTCGAGGAGCGCAAGGCCGCCTAACTTCACGGGTCTGAGAAAGCTGGCGAAGCTATCGCATGCTAGCAAAGAGCAGCTCTTCGGAACCAAACAGGCTGGGAAAAATGAGAATTTAGTGCCGTCGCCACGGCACACTACTGTGACGACGGCCTCAGCTCCCCCCGCGCTGGGGCCGTTTTTTCTATACACTCCCGAGTGCGGCTTACCGCCGGCCGCCAGAGCGCGCCTTCTTCTTCCCGGCCTTCTTTTCGACCCGCACGCCCTCGAATTTTTTGGCTGCCTTGGACTTTTTCGCCGGTTTCTTCACCGCGATGAACTCACCGGACTTCTTGCTGCGCTTTGTCCAGGCCGTCGCGCCGCCCGGCTTGGCCTTTACCTGCGATCGCTTCTTCACTGCGCCTTTCCTGGCGTTGTCGCTTACCGGTTTGTTGACTGCCACACTCATCCTCCCGTTGTTATATCTGGTGACGAAGGGAGAATCCTCGACACTTCCGATTGTTCGGCTTGGAGGAACAGGGGGAAGGCGGAGGCTCGCGGTCGGAACGATTCAGCTCAGGTCAATCTCGTATTGCGTGGAGTTCATGATGCGTAGGTCTAGTTGGACGCCGTCGATAGTCCCGAACGACAATGATGAAACGGTTTACCTGGTGGCGGACGATTTCGGTCGATTTGGCTACGCCTGGTGCGAAGCCGATTACGAAACCACCGACCTCGAGACGGTAATTCGGGACCTGCTGACCGGCCAATATAGCAACCCGATCCGCGTCGTCGCCTTCAATACCGCCGAACGTTGGTCGGAAGACGTTTCAGAAGACGTCGCGGCCGAATTACGTCGTCGCTGCGATCTGCAGATGCGCGAGCTTCCCTCTACGATTTCTGATTTCGTTGAGCGACACGAGGACCGCGATCGGCGTCAGTTGACCCTTCGAAGTCTAACTCCGACTCGCATTTCGCGAGCGGTTGCCTATTTATCCCGCATGCCTACGCCTGCCTTCGATCCCTTGCGCAAAGACAGGCGACAGCAGCACGGCGCCGAGGCAGCCGAGGGTCCGCTGCCGGCAACGATGCGAGCCCATTCAGCTTTCCTTCTGCATTGATTGGTCTAGGCGCGCGCCTTGATCAGGTCGGCGAGCAGCTCGGCGCCTTTCTTGACGCTGTTGGCTGCGTCATGCAGGTGCGCGAGCACTTCCTGAAGGCGCTTTTCCTGCTCGCTGAAATCGCGATCATCGCGACCGTCATCGAAAAAGATGCGGCGGATATTGTCGAGGATCATCCTCATTTAACCAACCTCGCCCTGATCTCGATCGTCAGCGCATCAAGCGCGTTGCGCAAACCGACATTTGATTCGGCGATGGTATCGGCAGCGGCGATCCGCTCGTCGTAACTCTCATTCAACTTGTTCTCGAGCATCTGGATCCGCGCGTCCTTTGCCTTGTCTCGCTGCTCAGATTTGAAAATCACCCAGAGCAGGACGATGCAGATCGCGCCGGCCGTGCCCAATTTCACGATTTCTTCCGTCATGCACGCCGGACCCCCGCGATCTGCTTTATGGAGCATGCGCGGGCTTTCGAACCCCTCCAGGATGACCGCATCTACATCGAGAAGATCAACGGTCCATTCCTGTTCGTAGACAAGGCGACGCCCGCCGAGTACGGCGCCGGTTTGGAGTTCGCCATGTCCCGCGGCTGGCTTGAGTTGCACGAGAGCGGAACGTTCGTGAAGCTAACGCAGAGCGTGAGAGTTCTTGGGTGACAGGGCCTGCGGTTGCGGCGGCGCTGGCGCACCTTGCCCGGCCTGCAACAAGGTCGATGTCACAGATCCGGACGACGTGCCCGGGATGCCTGCGGGCTTTAAGCCCGATCTTAGTTAGAGCTTCGACCCCAAGCCGACCAAACCACCGTCCAATACCACCAACCGGTCATTAAGGCTTTCAGCCAAATTGCCCACTCCAACTGCTGGAGGAAGGCTCCCATAATTTCGCGTTTTGGAACGCTAGATCGCGACGTCTGTTGTCTTTTCAAAGATCTACGACCTTTGGAGCCTCAGATGAGTAAGCGTAAACCAGCCAAGTCGTCAAAGCGCGCCCGCAGCCCCGCCATAGCCACGCGGGCCCATAGGACTAAGCAGGATGTTGTTAAAAGTGCGAAAGACAATCTATTGCGCTCTGTTGCGGCTGGGCCGATTGAGTCGCCACCTGAGCGTCATGGCGATCCAGAACAGGAAGCTCCCAACGTCGAGAAACAAGAAGCTCCCATCGCTGCGAATCCGGTGCAACACGGCCCCGGTCAGATGCGACGGTTTGATTTTGCTTCAGCGACGGGAAACATGTTGGGTTATCAGGTGATGCTTCTGGGAATGACACAAGCCAACATGCGATTTGCTTTTGATTTCAGCCAGAAGCTTCTGTCGATCAGGTCGCCATTCCAATTCGTCGACGCGGTTGTAGAATTTACAAAAAGACGGGCCGACATGGTGGTGAAGCAGTCGACAGAACTGGCTGCACTCTCACGATGACTTCAAGCCGTTCAGCCCGGCCGCGCAACACCTAAGCGGCTGTCATTCGGTATGATTGACCTGATCGTCAAGATGCAAAAGAAGCGGACAGAGAATTGAGTAATCTCGCGGACACTCGATGTGAGACGACTCAAAACTCACGGCTCCTGGGCTCCAGGGGCCGTTTTCGTTAAGAATGATCCCGCTTAGCATCTGTGGTTTTGTAGACGGGACGGGACAGCCGCTTCCGCGATGGAGACGGCTCCCGGGTGAGTGGAGCCGTCTCCTGCTCACCACGGGGCGGCCGTCAGTGAGCGCGCCGACGCTAACCGGAGGCCTCCGACGCCGCGAGTGCGGCATCTATGTCGCGGTCGGCGGCAGACCATGACTCCGACGCCGGCTCCGTAAAAGTGAGCCGCTCTGACCTACGACGAAACTTTTGACCCGAGAGTGAGTGATGTCTCTACACCAAGAGCCCCAGCTCCGGTGGGGGCTGAGGAGTGGAGCCAAGGCCCCTGGAGGCCAGCCCTTGCATGTGACCAGCACAAAGGGCCGCGCCGGAATTACAGCACCGGACAGCCGTCTCTCGCTACAACAAAGGTTAACCGCGCCGGAACGCAATGACAGCACCGGCCATTGGTTTTCCTTTGCTAGCGGCGGATTTGATGCGGTACTGTCCTCGCCGGCGGGCTCCAAGCCCGATCCAAGTTTAGCCAGTAGTCAGCTAATCACCGCAGCGACACTGCAAAATAGAGCTTTAGATGGAACAGCCTCTGTTGGTGCCCGCTACAACGGTTCACCCCCAGGGAGGAAACTTCCCATGTTTAGGATCGCTATTGTCGTGGCAACAGCCGCAGCGGCGCTGACAACCGCCCCGCTGGCTACTCCGGCAAAGGCTGAAGGCGTCAAGATGGCCCAAGTCGATGTTCAGATCGGACGGGACCGGGATAGGGACCGTTACCGCTCAGATCGGGACCGCGACACCACGGTTGGTGTCGGCCCGGGTGGCGTCACCGTGGGCCCACGGCAGCGCTGCCGCACAGTAACTACAAGGGTCGAGAGTGACGATGGCCGGATGGTTACGCGCAAGGAGCGACGCTGCGACTAGGTGCCGCGCCGTGCGTGAAAGCTGTTAGTCAGCCTACTTACCCGGACGTCCCGAAACTTGGAAGCCCTACCATTAGGATAGCCCTAGCGCGGCGTCGACTGCGGCCCTGACTTCCGCACGCGAGGACGGGACTTTAAGAACTTTAAGAAACGGCTCTGGCGCGGGGCTGGGGGCTAATGTGCCAGAGCCGTCCCTCGGCGTGCACTCTTTCGAGCGCCGAATCATCATGCCGGGAGCGGCAAAATAGTGTGAAGGCCCGAGCGTCAGCTGCAACAATTACATCGAGACCAACATTTGTTGGTGGGCGCAGTCGACTCGGGACGCCGATACGCTAAGGGCATCCGGCTCAATGGTCTAGGCGCCCTCGGGACTGAAGGGAGGCTATCCCGCAGCCACCGCTTTCATCAGCTTCACAATGCCGATTGCCATCTTTTCCTGATAATTCACCTAGAGTCACGTACCGTACAGACGCCAAGGTCAAGCAGCGCTTTACTGTCCGCGTTTCAATACCTACAGGTACTTCGGAGTTAGCCCGGCCAATCGCCGGGCTTTTCGTTTTTAGCTCAATTCCGTATTTTCCCGAATTATGTCTGCCTACCTTACAATTCGTGAACAGCAAGAACCTGCTTTCCTGCACATATGTCATAAGGCAAGTGCCCCGGAAGTGCTTTACCGGGTGCATGCATGATCCGATCAAACAGCCGAAGTACTGGCGCGATCGCGCAAAAGCGACCCGCGCGAAAGCGAATCAGTTGCGCTACGCTCCTCGAGAAATGCAACGAATGCTGCGGGTCGCTGAGGAGTACGACAAGTTAGCCGACCGCGCTGCTGAGTGGCAGGGCGATTCACAATTGCACGGGGCAGAACCGCCCGACTAGGTCACCCTAGTGCGCGCTATGAGGTTCGTCACGTGACCTTCACGCCGGCCCATGAAGAATTGTTCGCCCAATGGCAAAGAGACCGAGCCACAATTCAGTCTTACGCGCCATCGGCTACGGTCACTCAACTTGAGTGAAACGGCTTTCGTTCCACTCGGCGCACTCATACCAACTCCTCCAAAGGAAAGAGATCGTAAGTCGGGTAGCGAACAGCCGACGTTTCCAGTTGGACTATCATACCGACCATCACCGCGCGGCCCAGGCATTTTCGGTGATGAGATCGCAACGACGCGCTCCCGCCTTCACCAAATGGAATGGAGCAGCGTATGCAGAAACGTCGCCGCATCAAGCACGAGAAAAGCTTTGGAGAACGGTTAGCGGAAGAGGCTCACCGCTTTAGAGAGGCGGCCGAGGCGCTTCCTCCCGGCACGGCTCAGGAACTGCTCCTGAGGCGTGCCCGACAGGCTGAACACGCAGCGCGCTTGAATGAGTGGTTGATCTTCCCCCGAAAAAATGGACAGGGTTAAGCTGCTTTTAGCTCCATCTCGATCGGGCTGATAAAGCCGATGGCGGAGTGACGACGAGTCCGATTGTAGAAGCCCTCGATATAGGCAAAGATATCCCGTGTGGCTTCTGCCCGTGTTGCATAGTGCCTGTGGTGGACGAGCTCCGTCTTGAGCGTGTGAAAGAAGCTCTCCATCGGAGCATTGTCATAGCAGTCGCCCTTGCGGCTCATTGACGCCCTGAGGCCGGCGGATTGCATCAGCTTGCGGTAATCCGCCGAGGCATATTGAACGCCGCGATCGGAATGGTGGATCAGGCCGGCACTTGACCGCTGCGCCGAGATCGCCATCCGCAAAGCCGCCAAGGGCAGGTCGGCGCGCAAATGATCCGCCATCGCCCAGCCGACAATCCTGCGGCTGTACAGATCCATGACGGCGGCCAGATAGAGCCAACCCGGATCGGTCTCGATGTAGGTGATATCGGCCAGCCAGATCTGGTTCCGAGCAGTGGCGATGAAGTTGCGGTCGAGCAGATTCGGGGCGATCGGCAGGTCGTGGCGGCTGTCGGTGGTCCGCACCCGGCGTGGCCGCGCCATGATGGCCCTGATGCCGTGACGCCGCATCAACCGCTCGATGCGACCACGGCTCGCCCCGCGGCCCTGAGCCTTCAACTCGACATGGATACGCGGGCTGCCATAACGCCCGCGGGTGTCGCGGTGGACCCGCCTGATGTCGTCGACGAGGTCACGATTGGCAGCAGATCGTCGGCTCTCCGGGCGCGAGCGCCAGGCATAATAGCCGGCCGGCGAGACGCCGAGCACGTCGCACAGGAGCGTCACCGGATAGTCGGCGCGGCGATCTTCGATGAAGCGGAATCTCATGTCCGTGTTCCAGCAAAGATCGCGATCGACTTTTTTAAAATGTCGCGCTCCATGCGCAGCCGCTCGTTCTCTCGCTGCAAACGCGCGATCTCTGCCGCGTGGTCCGCCGACGGCAGCGTCGCCTGCGTTGTGGGGCGCCGCGTCGCCGCCGTCGGCTCCAGCCGAGCCCCTCGCTGCTCCATCCACCGCCGCAGCACGGAATCGCGCAGCCCAAGCTCCTTGGCAACAGATCCGATCGAGCGCCCGCTCGACGCTACGAGATCAACCGCTTGCCGCTTGTAGTCGTCCGTAAACGACCGACGTTGACGTCCTTCCATCCGACACCTCCTGGCTCTTCGAGCCTACTACAGGTGTCCATCAATTCGGAGGAGGTTCAGGTTGAAATCGCCAGGTCCGCAGCCCTCGAAACATGATCGTTGCGTCTGATCGGATGAAGCGTATTGAAATCTGGAAGCATTGAGTTTAGCGGACACGCAATTGCCTGCGTCGTTCGTAACCGGTCTGAGACTGGAGCGGCCTTGCAGTTAGTCAGCACGAACGCCGTTCCGGCACAGTTTACACTGGTGGTCGCCTGCCATTTGGCGAACGGAAACGATGATCGGAGTCAAATTCCTCCTATAATCGCCAGGGCCATAAAAATTGCCGCCTTGATTGGCGGCCTCTTCGTCGTGCTCGGCGCACGCAAAAAAAAGAAAGGGCCTCAAGCGACGGCCTGAGCCCCTTTCTGAGAACTGAGGAGTCGCACCCTGGGGGCAAGATGCGATATCGGCTCAACCCAGCAGCCTCGATCGCGTTCCTAACGTCCAAGCCGACGCTCGACCCGCTTGCGGCTGCTGCCTACAGCCTCTCGCGCAAGTGTTGAACCTGCCAACGGCCCTGAACGCGGGAAAGGCCTCAAGCGGCTGATTTCCTGGGAGGCGCGGCATCAGCCAGAGCATCAATTCTTTGCCGCAGATGATCAACCAGCCGTTCAGCGCCAGAGGTCAGGCAGTCACTATGTCCCGCAGGCACCTCAATTACTTCGAGTTGGGAACTGAGACGCCAAGCCCGACCGTCGGAGCCGGCCGCGTAAAAGCTCACAGGTACCTCGAGCGGCGCCGGAAGATATTGCGCCATTGCGATTGAATAAGCGTCCCATAACGCCGGCGGAATCTCATTATTGGTGCTGGACAAACCGTCATGCAGTTTGGCGATCCGCAACCGCGTCAGCACCTTAGCAATTTTTTCGCTCGTTGAAGCTCCCTTGAAGAACACCTCCAGTTGGACCATCAATTGATAGGTCCAACGCAGAAGGTAGGGCGAAACCATGGGCTTCATCACCGCGATGATCGCCCGCGCTGCCGGACGGGCACTGACGGTTGGGGGATCGACCATCGCAACTATGTCCACCTTGTGGCCGGCTGCCATCAGCAGGCGGGCTGTTTCGAACGCCACCATGGCGCCGTTGCATCGGCCACCCAGGAGGAAAGGGCCGCTCGCCTGCCTTGCCAGGATTAGCGGCAGGCGATCGGCGGCCATCGCCTCAATCGACGGCGGAATCGGCTCCCCATGGAGACCATGGGAGTCGATGGAAGTGATCGGGTAATCAGGCCCAAAAAGGTCGACAATCCGGCGCATACACGGGTGGCCGCTCACGAGATCTCCATTGAAGAAGTACAGGGTCGGCCGATTGCCAGACGCACTGAACTGGAAGACCGGCGTCGTCGGCGTACCCGTCTGCGCGGCGATTTTTGGAGCAAGCTGGCGAATTGTTTCTGCCCCGAACAGAATCGTTTCCGGTACGGGGTTGCCGATGAGCCGTTCGACCTCGATGAGCATTTCCATCGCCAGAAGGGAGTCTCCACCGCAGGCAAAAAAATCATCGTCGATCGTCACAGAATCGGACTTGAGCAGCCTGCGCCACAGGCTCAGCAATTCAGCTTCCAGATCCAATGGCCCTTTGTTCACGGCAGGCAGCGGCATCGCCCCCTGATGACCCAGCAGCCCGTCGAGCGATTCACTCAACCGCCGCCGCTGAACCTTTCCCGTCGGCCCCTTTGGCAGTTGATCGACGATCAGAATGCGCCGCGGAATCTTGAACGAGGCCAACTCGAGTTGCAGGAACTGGCGAAGCTCCGCGGGTGTCGTCTGCGCGCCAGGATGGGGAACGACGGCCGCCGCGACGTCATCGCCAAGGCGTGGATGGAGGATTGCGAAAGCCGCGGCTTCGGCAATGGCCGGATGGCGTAGTAGTGCGGATTCCACTTCAGCAGGGGCGATCTTCTCACCACCGCGGTTGATTACTTCACTGAGGCGGCCGTGCAGGGTCAGGAAGCCGTCTCCGTCGAGGCTGCCGATATCGCCCGTGCGAAGCCAGCCCTCTCTGAAAGCAGCATGATTGAGTTCCGGCGCATCGAGATAGCCAGATATCACGGTGGGACCACGAACCCAGATCTCACCCCGCTCGCCGGTTGGCAAGGGATGTCCATCCTCACCAACAATGGCCACGGTATCAGGCCAAGGTTGCCCGCAAGTCCCTGATCTGTTCGGCCCGGGCGCCGGCAGGTTGGCGGCGATCTGTGCGGCTTCGCTGGAGCCGTAATGCTCCAGCACCGGCACGCCCAACATGCGCTTTAGGTCGTCGTGCACCTCCTTCGAGAGCGGCGCGCCACCCGATAGGACGAACCGCAGCGTGTGCGCCGCCGGCGCATCCTCAAGGCTTCTTGCCTTGTCCAGCACGGCCGCGTGAAGCGTGGGACCTCCCGAGTACCAAGTCGGCCGCAGGACATCGAACCACTCGTCCAACGCCAGGACGCTACTGTTCGCCGGGACGGCAATGCTGCCGCCCGTCAGCAGCGGTGTGAAGACCGTTACTTTGAGCCCATGGGAATAGTAAGGGGACGAAACGCTCAAGCACCGGTCCTGGCGTGTGAGGCCAAACCAGGCCTGAAGCCGCGCGGCCGCCGCCAGCATGTTGCCATGACTGAACGGAATGAGCTTCGGCTGCGCGGTCGTGCCCGACGTCTGCAGGATGAATGCGGGCGATCCCGGATCAGGCTCAGCGTCGATCGCAGAGGAGTTGGAGACCGGCGCTGCGATATCGAGTCCAAGCTGGCCGTGCCCGACCGGAACGGCTTCGATGATGACGAGCCCTCTCCGCGCAGCAGCCTGGCGAGCTTCAGAGGCATTGCCTTGCGGCACGAGAAGAGCGTTCAGGCGCAGCATGTCAAGACGCTGATCGATCTCCACTGGCGACAGCCGCGGATCTAGGGGTACTGCAATGCTGCAGCAGGCGACTGCCACAATGCCGAGAACCGCCTCCGGCCCGTTCGGCATGAGCACTCCGATCCGGGCGTTGCAATCGAACCCGGCCACACGCAACTGCCGGCGAATGCGATCCAACTGGCGCTGAAGATCGCGGTACCGGAGGGTCGCAAACGTAGAGGAGACGATCGCGGGCTGACGCGGGAACGAGCTGGCAATCCGACAGATGACTTGGCCCAGCGTTGATTTGAATTCAGTGTTATCGCGAGAGGACGAGCAATTACTCATCCGCAACCTCTTTATGACCCACTCCCCTAGCCCCCGTTCCTGGCGCTCGAGACGCCATTCTACGCGCTCGCGGCTGGGGTCCGCCTCCTCGCCTCCTTGACCGCCTTCTTCACCGCGCTGCTGACGTCCGAGCTAAGCGCGGACATCTCGTGCCTTGTTGTCCCGCGCCGCTCGCCCACCCACGCGATTGTGCAATAAAATACTGCACGTGCCTGCTGGCGACCTTCTGAACAAGCAAATGTTATCATCCAGGACCTCGCGGACTACGAAATCACCCAGTGGGGGCCTTCAGTGTTCGCTTTGGTAATAGTCAGCTTCATTGTGGGACTGTGCCTGGCGCGGTAACAACGTTTTCGCCGCAGCCACGGCAAGTACTGTCCGTGCCGCGGTTTCGCTGCCGTATCTTGACTGGCGACTTAACCGTCGTGTACTCACTTCTCGTGAGCGTCGGTACGGCATGCACGGTGCAGCTCGGCTCTCTCGTTGGCCAGCTATTCCGACACCCGAGACCATAGTTGCCGCAATTCGCGCGACGCTCGACTCCCTAGTAGGCATTCTCATAGCTACTCTTTGAAAGTACCGTCATCAGAACGATCTTCAGGTCGAAGGCAAAAGACCAGTTATCGATGTAGTACAGGTCATACTCTACGCGGGCGCGCATCTTCTCGAAAGTGTCGGTCTCACCGCGTAGCCCATTCACCTGAGCCCAGCCGGTAATGCCGGGCTTGACGTTGTGACGTCGGGCTAATCGCGCGATCCGCCCTTCAAATATTTGATTGTGCCAAACTGCGTGAGGACGTGGTCCGACAATCGACATGTCTCCCCGGATGACGTTGACGAGCTGAGGGAGCTCGTCGATGTTTGTTCGCCGCAATATCCGTCCTATGCGCGTGACCCTGGGATCATCCCTGATTGCCTGACGATCCTCCTGGCTCGCGACCATAGTGCGAAACTTTAGAACCCTTATGGGCCCGTTGTTATAGCCGTGACGAGTTTGTTTAAACAGAACCGGACCTCGCGAGTCCAACTTGATCAGCGCAGCCACCATCAGCATCAGGGGCAAGAGCAAGAGGCCTGCGGCCGCAGCGACAAAGAGATCAAAACTTCGCTTGAGAAAACGGTCCAGCACCCAATCGGGTCCCGATGCGATTTCAAATACACAGGCGTGGCCGAAGCATCCAATCCGGCTGCAGCCCATGAAGTCCAGCATGCCGGCGGGAAGAAGTTGAATCCTAACCGGCATCTCGGAGAACATGTCCACTGCGCGAGTGACCGCGTTCATATTGTCTGAATGAAACAGCAACAACACCGCATCACATTGGTTGGTGCGAGTGTCACACAGGATCGTTTGAAGCTGCAACTCAATATTCGTCGAGTCCAGGCGATAGAGTTGCCGTATGTCATCCCGCCTGGATGACAATTGCTCAAGGAGTTGGGTCGGCTTTTCAACACCCGGAAAGACAAGGACTGCGGCGCCCCGCGAATTCCAGTGGCCGCGTTTTCGACCAACGTCTATCGCATGCAATAGTGCTGCTCGAGTGAAGACCGCGGCCGGCAAGGCGATGGCAAACTGCGCGAGGAATGTTCCTCTCGAGTAACTCGTGACCATCCCGGTGATGAACATGAACGCGAGAGCGAAAACAAAGGCTAACGCCAATGCAAGCGCTGCCCGATGCGCTTTCCGATTCCATTCCGCACAAAGAAAATCGTATTGCTTGTCCGACAGACAGATGGTGCCGTAAATTAGCGCCAAATACATCGATATCCATCCATATGGAATGGTATCCGGCAATCCACCCCAAACTGCCAGATGATATGCAAAAAACGCCAGGTAGCTCGAACTTGCGACGACCGCCATCTCGGTTAGGGCGACCATTGCGGCGAGCACTTGGCGATTATCGTGGCTGTGCGTGATTTGCTGCGCGCTGTCCGCCGGTTCGATGAAGTTGGATTGCAGCATCCCTTGACCTCCGGCGAAATCAAGGTCGTGCTGGCGCGTGCCAAATTGTACCGCCGAGCAGCGATGCGAGCATTCGTCGGCGATGAGGACGTTTCGTTAAGGCAAGAAAGCCGAGGCGGGAGGGGATGGCATGGACATGGACGACATCAGCGCCACTGACAGCATAGAGCATGGGCCGCTCCCGGCATCACGCAGCGCCCTCACCCAATGAGCAGTCGGAGTAACTGCAGCGGGTGTCCCTTACCGCTCAAGTTAGACTTAAATCCAATAGATAGCTTTGGGCTTTTATCAGAAACCACGCCGGCCGTCGGGCCCTCCCCCGACAATCTTCCGACAATCTTCAAAACGATCGTCATAGATTTATATCTGTTCCCCTATCTAGGCACCACGCCGGCTGGGCGCCTGAAAAGCATGGCCCCAATGGACACACTCAATGTCATGTCATCCCGTCAGGTGCTTCAGGAAGCGTTTGCAGGCCTTTGGGACGAGGCACCGTCGGAATGTCCATGAAGGATCCGATCCTCGACAGTCGCGACGGGAAACGCTAACGACGGTTCCGCTGCGTCGGGCGCTCACTTGAGTCATCACAGGCGATCTTCGAGGAGATTTAGCCCGCCTTCTCCGGGGCACGATGGAAAGTGGGACCAGCCGTGAGTTTGATCCAAATCAAAGAACGGCACCCACGAGGACCACGCTCGCGCCATGGCGCGGGCTTACCCGGCAACGCTCACCGTCATGATAACTTCATGGCTGTCGATTGCCGCTTGTTCCCAACGAACTCTCTTTAAGTCGGCTGCCGTACAGACACGAGCGGTTTGCGGGTTTGGCGATTTGCCCGGCCCGCTGCAGGCCGGGCTTTTGGTTTTGTTTAAGCGCCGCGTTGGCGGTGCTGGGGCCGCAGCCGCATAGAGTTAACTTAGGCTCGCGTCGCCTAGGGAACCAGCGAAAGCTCTCACCGCTTCGGAGAGCGAGGAAGTAGGCCCCGAACGCCATGAAATGGATGCTTGTAGTTCTGGTAGGTGCGTCGCTCCGATAAACACCGATTTAGTGTTCGACAATTCGCTGACTGTCTCGGCGATATCAGTTCCGCCGGTTTGGAACCTTTGGGCCCGCCACGCGTCTTTTGCCAAATATTCCCGGGTCGACGGGAGACGTGATTGATAACGCGCGGTGGTGCGCTGTTCAGTAGCAATCTGGTGATAGCGTATGCAAGCTGGATTCGCGTTCTCAAAATTCGCTGATCGCCTAGTAAGCATCGTCGAGCTAACGCCGGGCGATCTTGACCTGCTCACGAATATGCCGAGCAGCATACGCTACTATGGCCCCTGTCACCATATCCTTCAAAAGGGCGATCGGCCGGACCACTGCTCACTGGTGCTGCAGGGCTATCTTTGCTGGCAGCATGTGAACAGCAGCCACCGACACATCACGTCGATTCATGTGACTGGTGATGTGCCAGACCTGCACACGTTCTTCGATCCACGCGTCGACTTCGATTTGGTCACACTCAGTCCCGCCGTGATCGCATCGATTCCGCATTCATTCTTTCGCGAAATTAGCGCCCTGTCGCCCTCAATGGCGCGCGCGTTCCTATTATTGTTCCTCACGGAGGCAGCCGCTTTACGGAACTGGACCGTCACCCTGGGGAGCCGGGACGCGCTGGCCCGCGTGGCGCATCTGCTGTGTGAGGTCGTAGAACGGTTGCGCGCAGTCGGCCTAGCCAGGGATTTTCGGATACCTTCACCTTTCACGCAATCGGGACTCGCCGACGCCTGTGGCATTTCCCCGGTTCATGCCAATCGGGTCATCCGGGAATTGAGCCGCAGCAATATTCTGCAATGGCAGGCAAGGACGATCACAATAAACAACTGGAACGAGCTGGTTCGTCTCGCCGAATTTGCCCCCGACTATCTGCGGCTACGCGGAGGAGATGTGACTGAGTTGTACAGGAACTCCTTACCGAAGTCGGCCATCG
Organism: Bradyrhizobium sp. CCBAU 051011; assembly: GCF_009930815.1. Classification (NCBI taxonomy): domain Bacteria; kingdom Pseudomonadati; phylum Pseudomonadota; class Alphaproteobacteria; order Hyphomicrobiales; family Nitrobacteraceae; genus Bradyrhizobium; species Bradyrhizobium sp. CCBAU 051011. Next base: position 90,700 of record NZ_CP022222.1, read on the forward strand.
GACGCTGCGCATCCAAGGACGCAGCGCTACACTGAAAACACGAGATTTGGTGACTCACTATTGTTTGGGTGCCTCCATGCTCCTCTTCTAAGGGCCGACGCTCGCCGGACAGGTGTCTGGCAAGAGCAGTTCGTCATGAGCAAAGCCATGCTATGTTAAAACTATCCTACATAATGTCCGGCCGGGATGCAGCCAGATTAGTCTCCGGCCGCATGACCAGAATTTCAGATGGTCGAACTGTAACTGCCTCGGCGGCCTTGATTTGGGCTTTGGGGCCGTGCTGGCGTAAGCCTGGTTGGTAAATTCCCGCCACGCACTTTTCTTCGGCCTTACCAATCAGCTACTAACGGAAGCATGCTGCTGACGGAAATTTGACCGAGCTCGCCTGACGTAAACATGCTGTCCAAGAAGGTGACACCTTCGGTGTCCCTGGCTGACGGAAATCAACGATGGGAATCGGAGCGCAATCCCCGTTCTACCGGCGCGCGCTGTACAGGTTCTTCAAGTCCATATATTTTCGCCGGACCGCCAGAACGGATGACCGTGTTTTCGCTGCCTATGTTTCGCCGAGCAGCAGCCTGAGCGTACTCGACGTACGCAAATCTCTTGTTGATCCCGTCCATGAGCGTTTCATTCGCGAATGGGTTGAGGCGGACACCGTCGTGTGGGACATCGGCGCTAATCTGGGGCTGTTTGCATTACCTGCCGCACTTATGGTCCGTACCGGCCGTGTCTATGCTTTTGAGGCAGATCTGGAACCTGCCTGCAACTTGATGCGGAGCCTCAGGCTGAACCAGAACCGAACTCTCAAATTGTCGGTGATGAGTGTTGCGATTTCGAACGAGGATGCTGCAGCCAATTTTCAGATATCCAAGTTCAGTCGGGCACTCAATAAGCTGGAGGCAATTGGCAAATTGCGTGAAACGTTCGTCGTTCCGGAGGAGACGAGACCGGTACCGACAACGCGGATCGACACGCTCGCCAGGAGTCTGGCCGCGCCGACGGTACTCAAGATAGACATGGAAGGCGCGGAAATGATGGTTCTCCACGGCGGCGAGCAGACAATCGCGATGGCTCGTCCCAACATCCTGATCGAGTGCCAAAGCGAACTTCAGGATTCGATGGCAGCGTTCTTTCAAAAGCATCGCTATGTGTTGTTGGACGGTGAAGCGAAGGGCCGGTCTCCATTGCAACGCCCCGCTTGGAATACGGTTGCGATTCCAAACGAGAAGCTCGCGGTGGCGCCTTCGTGACCACGTGCTGCACAAAAGCCAGCGGCCAACGAGCGTTTGCAAGAACGAAGAGACCAGGCGCAGCTCTATTTCACCGCGGTGATCAACAGGTACAAGCCGTGCCGCTTCAGCAATCTGCGGATGAGCCAACGAGGCCATAGTTTCTTTGCAATGCTGAGGAGCGGGCCTCGGTGCCGACGGCCGACCTCACTCTGGAGCAGGTCGCCGTAGTTCACTTGGATGGCGATGCGAACGTCGGAAAATTGCCCAAACAGTTGGCGCGCTTCGTCGACGGTGTAGGCCTTGGTTCCAGGGCTCTCCAGGAAATTCGCGTAGATATACTCGAGTCCCCACCAAGGTCGCCCTCGCATGAGGCCATAGCGCATCCAGAGCATGTAACCGGTCAGCGACCATTTGTGATAGATCATGATCTTTGCGATACCACCGGGCCGCAGCACCCGGTAGGCCTCTCGAACGGCCTGACCGGTATCCGGGGTGTGATGCATTACCCCCCACGAATAGATAATATCCACGCAGCCAGAAGACAGCGGCAGACATTCGCAGTCGGCCAAAACTAGATCGGACTTCAAATCGAACAAATCGAACCGTTCGCGCGTGTAGGCGATGGAACGCCAGCTCAGGTCGGTGCCGAGCAGACGTCGCGGCCGCGCTCGCGCCCATTGCTGATGGTCGCACCCCATACCGATGCCGATTTCGAGCACGACCCGATCCGCCGCGGCGGCGAAGTCGGCGAAAGCGGGTATGAAAGGTTCAAACTCATAACGAGACTTTTCCTCAGTGAGGAAGCGCAGCTTCGTCTCCGATCCGACAGCCCAGAATTCACCAGCGGAGCCTTGGTCCCAGAAGCTGCGAACGTCGCTCTTGAGCATGGCGGATGTGCTCCTGACGCTCTTGAGGAAGCGTGGTTAGTTCACTACGCCGCTCGGACCGCGGCCATCGATCTCAACGATTGGAAGAGGAAGTCGGCTATCACAGGCCCCTCCTCCGGATCGCAGTGCTGGTTGAAGATGCCCCGGAGAGCGAAGCCAAATTCTTCCAGCCGACGCAGTATCTCGTGAGCGAGCGCCTGACGCGCATACAACTCGACATAGCAGCATTCGACGTACAGATAATCAACGAGGGGCAGTACCTCACGACAGCCATTTATGACCTGCAGCTCATAGCCCTGGACATCAATCTTGAGCAGGCAGGGCGGACGTATGCAATCAAGGCGTAGAAAGTCGTTGAGTCGGCCGACATGAACCGTCTCCTCTCCTGTTTCTCGAGAGCCAAATATCTTTGACTGCTTGTGCGCTTTCAGGATCGAGGACGATGCATGATGATCGTCGGCAACGAACATTTTGGTGTCGCGCAGAGCCTCGTCAATGCCCACTTGGAAAAGCTGCACATTAGTCTTATCTGCGAATAGCGCGCGGAACTGTTCAGCAGGACGCGCGAGCGGTTCGAATGCATAAATGGTCGCCGCGGGGTAGAGACATTGGGCAAGCAGCGTAAATTGGCCTCTGTTGGCGCCGACGTCGAGCACCGTCCTTATGTTCAATCTCTGCAGTGCTAATTTGTGCTCGATGCTTGGAGTTATCCCATATCGTAGTCCATTCCAGTATGTGGGGTTTGATAGCGCTTCCACCAACTTGCCCATCTTCTTCAGCATGAATCCTGCCCTCTGTTGCCGTTCAAGCGTCACGTCGACAGGAAAACCACAGTTAAGCGCGAGGCTTTTCTGGGAGGATTTGCGCGGTGGTGAACACGCTGGCTGCGCAGGAGTTCCAAACCACGCAACACAAGCCCTCGGCATCTGGCACCAAATGCGGCTCCTTGGGTGAACCGCAAATGGTCGAAAAGTCAGTCTGGCTGACGTGACATTGTTCGAATCGGTCCGACGTACCGCAAGAAAAGTGGGACATGCAGTACTGCGCTGATCCCGTAAACCAGAACATATGCCCCCAGAAATGTCGGGAACGCCAGTTTGAATAGGTAACTTGCAAGAGCAACTGCAGTCAGTAGGAACACCACGGCCACGTACAACTTTGCCATTGGTTCAAAGAAGCCGAAATTGATGAGTATCAGCTCGAGCGTAAGGTGGATGATTTGTAGAAAGAGCATCGCGACCATCATCAACACGATTGCTTGGCTAATCTCCACTTTGCCGTTGAGCAGTGCTGGAAAGATCTGGTCCGATCCTCCTAACAAGCAAATTGCCAAAACCAGGAAGATGATGGACTTCAAGGCCAAGACCGTCCCTACCGATGACATCAGATCTCGCGCTCTGCCCTCATGCACTGCCCGTGTCTGCAACGGCAGGAAAGCCTCTCCTGCAAATCCGTATGCCGTCGCACCGAAGCGGCAGACCTTATAAAACGTGTCAAATACTACCAGAGCTTCCTTGGGAAACGACATGGCAGGGACCATGAAGTACGGGGAAACCAAAATGGTCAGCGCACTCACGTTCCAAGCTGCGACGGCCCTCATGCTGGACAGCCGATCACGATATAACCGAACCATGGCCGCCGAGATCGACCCTTTGCCGGCGCCGAGATCGTCAAACAGGCGGCGAGCGTAAAACGCGGCGACCAGAAAGCAGGCCACCCAAGCAATATTTATAGCGATTACATAGTCTCGGACCTCAAGTCCGGTCAAAAGCAATATCATGAGACCGGTCACCAGCAATCTGCGCATCACCTCGAGAATTTCGAAAGGGACATAAAGGTCGACCGCATTCGCGGTGGATCCTACGATCCTCCAAGGCAACAGCAGCAGCCAGAACAGCAAGTACAGAATGAGATTCAGCGGTGCTCCGTGATTTTTAATAACGTCAGCAATAATCAGTGCGCCGACGATGAAGAGCACTAGCAGGACGACGGCGCCATATGTAAGCAGAGCCGCCAACGCCTCTTCCAACGCTGTCCCCAGATGTTGGCCAGCCAAATACGCCTTCCGTATATTAACGTACATGAGATTCGAACAACCAAAATCGGCTACATTTGAATAGCCGCCTATGGCAGAAATCAAAATGTAGGCCGCAAACACATCTGGTGAAAGGATCCGCAGGAAGACGTATGTGGTGAGAATTCCAAACACGACTTGGAGCCCAGTGCTAGCGACCTTTAATGCAAGAAAGCCATAGATGCTCATCAGGACGTTCCAACCCAGCTTTGCCGAGGACGCGCACCCGCTCGCTTAAGTGGATGCGGGCCCGCATCCGAGATGCTCGATCCGCTAATCGCGTACTAGCAACCGATTGTTGACCGCAGCCGGAATGCCTTGCAAGATCACGCCGCCGACGCGCGATAAGGCGACGCCATCACTAACATCTCAGATTCCAGCGCTGAAAACAGCTTCTCCCATGTCCAATTGCGCTGGATAAATTCGCGGGCGTTCTTTCCTAGAGCCGCTCGCATCTCCGGACTGCGCAGAAGTGCGACGACAGCATCCGCAAATGCCTCGGGACCGGCGGCTTCGAGGAGGTGCGTTCCAGAAATTGCACGAATCCCCTCATTGGCCACCGGGGTCGTGACGACAGGCTTGCCGCAGGCCATGTACTCAATCAGCTTGTTCTGCATGCCGGCTCCAATTTGTATGGGATTTATGCAGACCGTCGCGCGCGCAATGTAGTCTGCAGTATCCGGAACCTCGCCGGTCACCGTGATTGCGCGGTCGAGATCGGCCAGACGGATGACCTCAGTCGCCGGCTGCCGACCGACGATGAGCAAACGCACGCCAGGGATCTCCGCCCTTATGCGCGGCCAGCAGTTCTTCGTGAACCAGGCGATTGCGTGAATGTTGGTGTTAGTCCTCATCACGCCAGAGAAGACCAGCGTGGCTGGATCGGGGTCGATGTCGGGGCGAGGCCGGAATCGGCTCGCATCTACACCGTGCGGAGAAAGAATGTAATTGCTTATCTCTGGGACCGACCTTTCGCGACAGGCCAAGCGAATTTCCTCCGCATCTCTCTCGCCAATGAGAACCGTCTTGAAGAAGTCGCGCCAGATGTTAGCCTCATATCGACGCACCAGGCCCTGCTCTACGGCATATATGACCTTGTCTCGTAGCCTGCCGGAGTTTTGCGCTAGCCGTCGCGTATTCAGCGACTGGGAGAGCTGCATGCCAAGGATCGTGGGAGGATGTCCCTCGTCGGGTTTCGCGTCGGCGGGGCAGACTGCGCGGAGCGCCTCGGCGCTGCGAATGTAATAAGCGTAGGCGACATCGTATTGCCGGAGCGAGATGGCTTCCCGGACGGCATGGATATGAGCGCGATTGGTGAACCAGCCAACCTGCATAGGTTTGCCGACTGCAAGAGCGCCGATCAACCCGAAAATGCTGCGGCCCTTGGGTTGTCGGAAAACAAGGAGTTGACGGCAGCGCTGATCCAGCCACGCGATCTGCTCACGCGTCGGCTCTTCTCCCGTGTCTAGCGTGAACAGGTCCAGCGCGTGCCCCCGCGCGGCCAAGAATGAGATCAGGTGCGCGACCGTTAATTGATCTGCACGCGTCATGGGTAACGGCAACCGGCTGCACACAAGCGCAATTCTTAGCCGATGGTTCGCTGGCAGCACGTTCATGGATGAGGGCAACATTGTGTTGGGCGTCATGGCTAACTCCTAACGTACCGCAGTGCGAACCCGGCGGGGCTTTCCGCCGCTACCGTTGTCCGCCCCGATCAAACCGCGAACGTCGTCCTCGTCACCGGCAACCCAATCGCTCAATGGATCGCTTAAGCGATAGAGATTGAGCACCTGCTTGCCCGACGGCAACTTAACGCCAGGCATAGACTTACCGAGTATGATTAGGTCGGCTCTTGCCGCCGCGTTCTTGAAATCGGTTACCAGAACGTCTGGTAGTCGCGTGAAATGAGTTCGCACAAACGCCAAGTTGGCGCCGATGAGCTGCTCCGGCTTCAGGTCGGGTTCGAACAGGGACAGATCGTATCCATGATCCAGCAGGGTGGCGGCCAGTTCAACCAGCGGACTTTCGCGCAGATCGTCCGTATCCTGCTTGAAGGTAAGTCCCATTTGTAGGATGCGCGTCCCTTTAGGCGCGTGCGCCAGAACCAAGCGCGCAATAAAGGACTTGTGGGCGGTGTTGCTGGCGATCACGCTTTGCAGGAGCGGCACGTCCACTCCGTTTTTCCGCCCAAAGGCATCGAGAGCACGAACATCCTTGGGAAGGCATGATCCGCCGAACGCATTGCCCGGACGCAGGTAGTAAGGAGAGATGTTGAGCTTGGTGTCCGACAAGAAGATGCTTATTAGATCTTGCGGGTTAATAGTGCTGGTGAACGCCAATCTCCCGATTTCATTGGCAAACGCGACCTTGAGCGCATGGAAATAGTTGTCCACATACTTGACCATCTCAGCCACGGCAAAGGACACTTTGAACACGGGCGCATCGATCCCATCGTATATTCCGTACATCTCCTGTGCTGCGCCAGGAAATCGCTCGCCCACGACGATCTTCGGAGGATGGAAATAGTCGGCGATCGCGGTGGATTCGCGCATGAACTCCGGATTATAAACCGGCTCATAACGGTGACCGGCCGGCTCTCCGGCCGCCATACTCAACTTGGGTATGACCACCGTTTCCATGGTGCCAGGCAGCATTGTCGATCGGAACAGGCACAGCAGTGGCCGGCGTCCGGGTGATCGATGCCGAACGGCCATACCAATTTCGTCGGACACCGAAGAGACGTACGACAGTTCAAGTGAGCCGTCCTTACCGCTTGGAGTTCCGACGCACGCGACCACGACGTCCGCGTCGGTTAGCGCAGTACCCAACGTCGTCGCAGCGGTCAGACGATTTTCAGTTCGGGCCTTCGCAAAAATTTCGTGTATCCCAGGCTCTTTGACGGGAGAGCGCCCAGCATTGGCGATCTCCACTTTTTCCGGGTTCACGTCGATGCCAACCACCGTGCCACCCCTGCGCAGCATGCAGGCCGCCATTGTCACACCCACGTATCCTAGTCCGCAGACGACAATTTTCATGGCAGACGTCCTTGGCAGTGTGCAAGCAATGTCCTTGCTACGGCGCGGGCTTCAACAATCCCTACCGGCACCTGTTCGCCCCAGGTCCACAAAGTCGCTGCGACCAAACCATCATGGTCCCACGATGGCTGTACGAATATGCTGTGCGTAGATTGCGCCTCACCGAACTTCGGCCACCAATTGGCACTTTCGATATGAGGTGCGTTTCCAAAAAGCACGGCGAGACTTACCTGCGTCGCACCGGCTGCGAATGCGCTGGAAGGCGACGCAGCCCACGTTCCCGGCACCAGGAATCGAACGCCTGCACGGGTGGGCTCGGCACCACGCCAAACGTCAACGATGAGCAAAGCGCACCCGGGCCACAGTCCGACCCAGCGTGCGACATCAACTCCGACCGGACAAAAGCCGTCTTGATATCCCGCCGTCCACAGCGGCGCCACACCCCGAAGGGTCGGATATTCTAGAGGAAGGGCGGATCCTCGGCGTCCGACACGGAATGAGTCCCAAAACTCGATCGGCTCGGCGTCGATTACGTGTGGTCCATTGTGACAGGAGGCGGATCGGCAATTGTCCCGCGCAGAGCCCCGAGAATATGTTGGTACACCGGGGTCTACGATGAACCGCTTGCGAGCGACCGAGAGTTCAACACTTAGGAAATCTGCGTGAGCGTGTCCCGGATTGGATTCAGGCCCGCAGGGCCCGCAATCGAAAATGACGGCATCGTTCTGGCCGGACAGTCGAACGTACCCTGTTTCTGGTAGTGCGATTCGACCGTCCGCTGGCGGTGGCGCCAGTTCAACGGCCGATGGAGTGTCGCCGAGCCACGAATCGTTGAACAGGCTTATGTCGCCGTCCGGATGGCACATGACGCCAAGAGCCGACTGCATCGCTGAAAGGGCCGTATCCAGCCAGGGGCAAGCGGCCGGCAAGTTCGTCGCCTGCAACGTTCGCAGGTCGACGAGACACAGCGCGTGATACATCGGCGATCTCTCGGCATGGCCGCCATCGCTCAGCACGACCTGATCCAGGGTCTCTCGTATCGCGAGGTCCAGGAACTCCAGGCGAGGCGCGCTCCGTCCGAGAGCCGCGCGATACATCGCCAGCGCCACGTAATTCTTCAGCAAATGATTGAACTGGAGGTCTCGCTCCAGATTGCAAAGCACGAATGCAGCGCAGAATTTTGCGTGTTCGAGTAAAGCCGCAAGGTCGTCGGAGTGGCCCCCACCCGCGGCACGAAAGAGTGCGTAGCCCGCAAGCAGGTTTAGCACTCGGTGACTTGCAGAGTATGGATGCCAAACATCTCGAAAGACGCCCGGTACGTCCCACTGGTTCTGGGCCTCAAGTCCATCGATTGCCCGACGTATCATTGCTACGTTGCTGGGCTCGCCTCGGGCAAGGAGTGGTACGGCCCAGCCCAGATACGACAACGTCATCCGCCAAAGGCGGTTGTTGCCTTCGCCCATTTCGACGCGCCACGCGATGCGATCGATCCCGCCGAAATCCATCGTCCTGCCGAGAAGATGGAATCTTCCCTCCAGGATTTCCGAGAGGTGCGTGCCGTAAACGCAATTTTGCAGGTGAAGAACATGTTGCGCCGCCTGGCGGAGTGGATCGCGGAATTCCGGATCAGGAAGCTCGCGAGCTGTCTTTTCCACCGATCGACGGAGCAGCGTTGGAAGCTTCCCGGCTATCGCCCATCGCCCGCGCGACCACACGCGAAAATACAACTGCTCTGCACTCAGGTGCCGTATCGTCCGGATGGTGCGGCCGGGCTTCATAGATGCACGACCGATCCGGTTCGAAGCGACTCGACAACGGCAATTGTTGCCAAACTCGTTTCAACAATATCAGCTTCCGGAACGGGCGGCCCGGTGTTTTCTACGACCGCCGCGACGAACGCATCGAGCTCAGCGCGATGGCCCTTATCCTGCTTCAATCTGCTCGACTGGCGTCGGATGCTGCCGTTCGCGACAATCTCCAGTGTGCGGAAATTGTCGATGGTAGCCACCGTGCCCCCGGCGTAGCATTCAATTCGTTCCTTGCTGTAGGTCGGATCGCCTAGCGCCGTGTACACCAGGGTGCAGAGACTGCCATCACTGAACCGGATGGCGACGGTGACGTCCTCACACAGACCGCGACGAAGTCGCGCGGCATCGGCTCGGACCGCCCCGATCGGTGTACCAATCAGGAGACGCGCCAAGTCGACGAAGTGACAGAGTTCGCCGAGAATGCGGCCGTTCCCCTCGTCCGATTCTCGCTGCCAGCTGTCTGGTGCAAGTTGTCCTGCATTGATGCGCATGAGAACGTTTCTTGGCCCCGGTAAACTCGCCAAGTGCCGACACAAGGACGCGGTCATCGGCGCAAACCGTCTGTTGAATCCGACTTGAAAAAATGCGGAAGACGTATTGCGCGCTTGGACGACTGAATTCAGCTCGTCTCGCGTCAAGGCTAAGGGCTTTTCGACCAGGACGGCTTTGCCCGCGGACAGCGCGCGAGCAGTGAGAGCCGCATGGCTACTGTGGGGCGTGGTGATCACAACTGCATTGATTGCGGGATCGTCAAAAATCGTCGAATCGTCGGTCCCGCAATGCCGAAACCCAAATTTGCGCTGGGTGTCGTCGGCCGAAACGCCGCGCTGCGTCACAACTGTGTGCAGCATGACCTGTGGGTGCCGGGCAAGTGTAGGCAACAATTTTGATCGCGCAAAAGATCCCGCGCCGATCACCCCCAAGACGCATCCCTTACGAATAGGATCCGGATGCGGACCAGAGCGCATTTCGATAGCCGGAATCGGCTCGGCTTTTGCGTGCTCATCAATCGGATATTCGATCACGACCCCCAGATGCGGTTCTGCTCCTTCGGTAACCAGTTCATAGGCTCTCTCCGCTTCCTGTATCGAGAAGCGATGGGTCGTGAGTGCTGCCGGAGTGAGCCGGAGCGTGCGTCCCGAGCTCATCAGACGAACGCACTCAGTCAGATTGTCTGCTTCAGTCCAGCGTATCCAGCCGACAGGGTACTTGAGATTGCGCTTTTCGAAATCGCTGTCGTATCTTCCTGGCCCATAGGATCGCGAAACGACGACCGAAAGCTCTTTCTTCATAAACTCGCGATACGGAAAAGCCGTTCCGGTGATACCGACTAGACTGATCCTCGCGCGGTCGCGCGCAATGTTCGCCGCTGTCTCAAACGGCTCGCTTGAAGGCGTAGCGGCGGTGATCACGACACCATCACAACCGACGCCGTCGGTCTGAGATTCGATGAACGCGGAGGGGCTGCCATCAGCAAGATTCCAGGTGAATTCAGCACCTAGGGATCGGGCCAGCGTAAGCCTTTGGGCACTGTAATCCAGGCAGACTACGCGACAGCCGTGGATCGCAAGCAGCTGAGCGGTCAATTGACCGACCAGACCGGCACCGATGACCCCGACAACGTCACCCAGCTTCGGTTCCAACAGACGGATGCCGTTGAGCGCTATGGATGCGAGAGTACCGAAGCACGCCTCGAAGTGGGATACGTCATCTGGAACAGACGCTGCGAGGTTGCCCGGAGCAACATTGTACTCAGCATGATTAGCGATCCCCGCTCCTGCAATGGCAACCCGATCACCAACCTGAAATCGGCCTTCGAGCCCAGAGCCCACTTCCAGAACGACGCCCGACGCGGAATACCCGAGCGGCAATGGCTGATCGAGACGGGCTCGCACAGCGTCCAAGGTGGCCAGGAGTCCATCACGATGAATTTTCGCTATTACCTGCTTTACCAGATCAGGCCGGCTCTTTGCTTTCCCGATCAGGCTCTTTTTCGCAAACTCAACGACCATTCGCTCTGTGCCGGCCGAAATCAGGCTCGCCGCCGTGCGAACCAGCAGATGTCCCGGCATCACCCGCGGAACAGGGACGTCCCGAACCGACAACGCGCCAGTACTTGCACTTTGGACGATCTGCTTCATCCTTGCGCTCCAGTAAGGAACGTTGCGCTGACATTCAGAAGCCTGTCTTGCGACTAGGCAGCATTTCTCGCATCCGTGCTCGCTAGCGATGGTCTGCAGCTGAGCTGCCGACACCAGATTTCAATGCATACGAGCGTGAAGAGGATGAACGCCACGTCGTTCCGATTTTGATCGAACGCCTTGCGCAATCGGGCGACGGCGGCAGGATCGAACAGGCCCCTTGCTGCGACGACGCGCGGCGATGTCATTTCCGCAGCCAGCTCACGTCCAGGACCGGCCATCCAGGCCCTGAGAGGGACGCCAAAACCCTGCTTCGCGCGATGCAGAACAGCGCGGTTCAACCGGGCTGCCATGGCCTTTCGCAAGATCCGCTTCGTTTGCCAGAGACCGATCTTTTGTGAGACCGGAACGCGCATCGCAAACGCGACAAGCCGGACGTCAAGCAGAGGCACGCGAAACTCGACGCCCTCCTGCATGCCCATCTTGTCGGTGTAGTTGAGATTGAGATCCGGCACGAATCCGTGAAGATCCAACTGCAGTAGTCGGTCCACCGGATGCAACGCGCGCGTCTCGCCCAGCAGTCGGCCGAACGGAGCGCTCTGGCCGTCCAGTGACTGGCCCGATGCTTTCGCCAGAAGCAAGGCCCGCTCTTCCGCCGGCCAGTTCGAGAAGCTCATGGCTTCCGTCAGCATCTCGTCCTCGCTCCAGCTCAACATCTGACCAAGGCGGCCGAGCCGACGACCGAGCACGGAATTGCTGGGAAACCCGCTGATCAGGTACGAGGTGAGCCGACGAGCATAAGGTAGCTGATCGAGCGTTGCCCAGATGAATGCTGCCACATGCCGGCCGTATCCCGTGAACAGATCATCTCCTCCGGTGCCCGTCAGCAAGACCTTGATGCCATGTCGCCTCGCTTCTGCAGCAATCATCCGGGTCTGGAGGGCGGCAAAGTCGCCGGTCGGCTCATCCAAATCCCAGAGCATTTGGGGAAGCTGTTCAACTAGCTGCGCCGTAGTCGGCACTTCGACCAGGGGCACCTCCAGCCTCTTTGCCATATCGCGTGCATGGACAATATCGTCTCCGAAATTATCGGCATGTGTGCGGTCCTTCGACACGCTTGCACAGAATGTGACGACGCGAGAGGGATCCGTCGCTCTGCACATCGACGCCACAACGGCGCTGGAATCAACGCCTCCGGACAAACACGCGCCGACGGAAACGTCGGCGACCATCTGATCCGCCACGACGCGATCGAACATCGTCAGCAAAGCCGCCGGCTCCACTCGCTCGCTGCGCGGGGGCGGGAGTGGAATGTCGTAGTATCGCTCAATCGTCAGCCGGGCGTTCGCGTCAATCCAGGCGCAATGTCCAGGTCGCAGCTTCCGAACAGACTTGAGCATGGTGGAAGCAGACGATGACCAGACGAACGCGAGGTGGTTTGCCACGCATCCAACGTCGATGTCGCGGGCCACATCCGGACACACCGTCAGTGCCTTGAGTTCTGATGCAAACAGAAACCCGTGAGGCAGCGCCGCATAGTACAAGGGTTTGACGCCGAGATGGTCGCGAGCAATGAAGAGATTCCGCAATGCCCGATCCCAGACTGCGAATGCGAAAATTCCATTCAGTCGACGGAGGCAGGACCGGCCCTGCCGTTCAAACAGACAAAGAAGCACCTCTGTATCGCTCTTGGTGCGAAATACGACACCGGCACTCTCGAGTTCACGACGCAACTGCTTGAAATTATAGATCTCGCCGTTGAATGAGATGACGTAACGTCCATCAACCGTATGCATCGGCTGGTTGGCGGCAGCACTCAGATCAATGATTGACAGGCGGGCGTGGCCGACCGCGAAACTCGCGTCCCAATCCCGCCAAGTGGCGCTGCCGTCCGGGCCACGATGATTGATCCGATCAAGCATCGCATCGAGCAGCCGGTCGCTCCAGGGGCCGACGAAGCCTGCAATACCGCACATACGAGGATCATCCTCTCACCGGCGTCCCGAGCAAATGGTCCGCGCAATCGGCGTCCCGAACAAATGATCCGCGATGGCGTTCCATTTCCGCCACCGGTCTGGTTGGGTCCGATAAACATAGGTTCGAATGGGTTCCGAATTGGATCGAGGGTTTACCTCGTAGGAACCTGCCGCCGTCAATCGCGTTTAGGGCCAGCTTCCTCTGACTTGCGGGAGACGGATGTGGCCGATATTGGCGCTCGCGAATCCGCGAAGGTGGCTGCAAGAGATACCGATTGGTCCTCCGGACTGTCGCTCACAGCGATCATCCTGACTTTCGAGGAAGAGCTGCACATAGAGCGCTGCATTCGAAGCCTCAAACCTGTCGCATCACGAATTTATGTCGTCGATTCGTTTTCGACAGACGCGACGGTCGAGATCGCCCGCGGCCTCGGCGCTGAAGTGATGCAACGGAAATTCAAAAATCAAGCCGATCAATTTCAATGGGCGCTCGACAACCTGCCGATCGACACGAGTTGGGTCATGCGTGTTGACGCAGATGAATACATCTCGACAGGACTCGCAGCATCGATGACGAAAGTCCTTCCTCGCGCGCCCATATCGGTCTCCGGCTTTTACGTTGACCGGATGGTCGTATTTCTCGGGCGCCCGATTCGCCACGGGGGCTTCTACCCGATGAGAGTCCTGAAAATCTGGCGGACGGGATTAGGCCAGGTGGAACAGCGCTGGATAGATGAATACTGCGTCGTCAAGCACGGCCAGGTGGAGTACTGCCCGGGCGACTTGATCGACGAGAATTTGCACGACCTGACCTGGTGGACAGAAAAACACAACAAGTATTCAAGCCGCAGGGTGATCGACCTGCTCGACCGCGAACTCGAACTGGGGCTGTCGCAGCATGCAGTTAGCGGCAAGATGTCCGGCCGGCAAGTCATCTACCACAAGGTCAAGACCAAGATATATCCAGCTCTCCCGCCCTATCTGCGTGCCTTTGCATACTACCTGTATCGATACGTGTTTCGACTGGGATTCCTCGACGGGCAGCAAGGTCTCGTCTTTTGCTTCCTGCAGGCGTTTTGGAATCTTTTTCTGGTGGACGCCAAGCTCTACGAGGCCCGTCGGATGATCGCTGCGGATGGACTGGAGTCATTCATCAAACACTTGCGGGACGCGCAGGGGCTGGATGTCGGACCTCCTTGGAAGAGCAGATCGCACCGGAGCGCTTAGGTCGGATTGCCCGGACGATTGTTTAAGTTCGAACGAAGAGCCGCGGTTGCAACTCAAAGTTCGCGCCTGCTCGCCGGGTACAATGGGAACGCCAGGAGAGATGAGATGAACCGCCGCAACTTGCTCATCTTAGGCGCTTCGAGCGGCTTTTTCGGATCGGCTCGCGCGAAGGAAAAAGTAGCCGGAAGCATTGAAGCGCGTCTGGACGTTCGGAGATTCGGTGCGGTCGGCGATGGCGTAAACGATGATACAAGTGCGTTTCAGCGGGCGATCGATTATGCCTGCAACAACAAGATGCAGTTGGTCGTTCCCGGTACGCCCAAATCTTATCTAATTTCCGACTCCCTACCCATTCCGCATGGCAAGCACGATTGGGCGATTTCGGGAGAGGCGGGGCGAGTCAAGATCACACAAACCGCCGACAACAAGCCCATCTTCCTGTTTTCCAGCCATGGCCACGATTATCGAGATACGACTAATCGCTCCTTCAGCGTAAGCAACCTGAAGGCCGCGTGGACGCGCAATCAAGGCATTGCGAATAACGAATCCAACATGTTCCTGTTTGACGACGGAGGGTATGCGGATTTTCAGATCGACAATTGCGAAAATTCCAATGGTTGTCGGCTCATCTCAACTCGCGAAATGCAGGCATCTAATCGCCGTCTGAACATATGGGGCTGTGTTTTTTCGCGCCTGTTTAGCGGTTATTCGGCGAGTGGCGCGGCTGTCCGCTTGAAGACCAACCCTGTCGAAGGGATGCCAAATATCCTGATCTCGCATCTCTACGCCCTTCGGTATGCGGCGAAAGAGGAACTCATTCACCTGGCGGGTTGTTCAAGCGTCAACATTGACAACGTCGAGATCAACTTCGGCCGCGGGCCTCAGCTCGTCTGCTGGGCCGGAACGACAGAAGTCAATGTGCGCGCGTGGCGCATGGAGGAATGCACAATAGCGGACGGTCCACGAAACGTGATTTTTGATCTGAGCGGTAACGGGCCGGGTCAACAATGCAGCTACCGTATCCAGGGCGTCGAGATGCGGTTTACGACCATCGACACCAAGCAGGCTCATTCCGTCTTTCACGCGCACGACGGCGCGCAAGTGATAATCGACGGCTATCAGGAGGTTGCAACCAGGCACAAGTCGGGAGCGCTCACGGTGGCCACTACACAGGACGCACGAATTCAGTTTCGCAGTGTTGCGGATATCATTTCTCCCCACGTTCTTCTCTTGAACAACCCTGATCTGGCAGCCGTCACATTCGCAACCTCGGAAGTGCTGCGCTTTTACAAGAACAGTCTGACGTCGCGCATGGACCGCGTGCCAAACGACTCACCTAGCGCGATCAATGGCCAGGCCGTGGGAGCTGCCGGTTGGATATGGGCGATCGAGCTCAGCTTGGATGCGGAAGTAACGGCTGGGCAGATAGAACTGGAGCTCTTCAAGAACGGACTGCCGCTCGATTCCGGAGCGATGAAGCTCGCCATAACGTCGGGAGCCGGCGGCCTGAAGGCTGCCGCCGTCGTCAAAAACACCAAACATTCGGATTATCGTGTAACGCCCGGCGATCGTGTCCACTTCGAGCTCTCGACGGATCAGGCGTTTGCTGGCCCCAAGAACGCGCTTTTCAACCTCGTGATTGCGAACATCTAGGAGCGCCCCAGATGTTGCAACCTGACAAGTCGGCAGTTCTTCTCGGCGACGTGGAACAACCGCCCGCTAGTTCGGCGGCCGAAATGCTTACGTCCAGTACCGCATTCCTCCGCCGCAACCTCCGACTGATCCTGACACTTCTTGGCCTAGCCGTCGCATCGTCCCTCGCCTATCTCCTGTTCGCGACGCCCCGCTTCACGGCAGAAGCCGTTCTGTACATTGAAAAGCCGCACATCCGCCCAGTTCAGTCCGAACCCGTGAGCAGCGACAATTCCGTCGATTCTAAAACGATCGATAGCCAAGTCGAGATTCTGAAGTCAGATGCAATCGTACTGTCAGTTGTCAAACGTCTTCAACTGGCGGAAAACGCGGCTTTTATAAGCGCAGGGACCTCACGTCTGACTCCCGAACAGGAGGCCATGCGCGTCCTGCGACGAAATCTGTCTGTGTCGCGAGTTGGCCTTTCATCGGTCATCAAGATCAACTTTACCGATTCTGATCCCCAGCAAGCCGCACGAATAGCGAATGCCGTCGCCACCGCATACATCGAAAATCGGATCAATTCCACGTCTCAAGCCGCGGAGAGCGCAGCCAATTGGCTGGAAGCTCGCCTCCGAGACCTGCAGAAGAAGGCAGCCGATGCGGAGAAGCTAGTCCAGGAGTTTCAAGCGAAGAATGAAATCGAGGAGCAGGCAAAGCTAAGCGAGCTTCGGGCAAATGCAAGGACGTATCGAAGGCTCTATGACAGCTTTCTCGATCGGTACGCCGAAGCCGGTCAGCAGCGGTCGTTCCAGTTCACCGCGGGTCAAGTCGTAAGTCCAGCTTTGCCGCCGGCATTCAAGAGCAGACCGAATGCCCTGTTGGTGCTGCCGATTGCCGTATTCGGCGGGCTCTGCATCGGTCTTGGGATTGCGGCCTGGGCAGAACTATCGGATCGGACTTTCCGGACGCCCGAGCACGTTGCAGAGCGCCTGAAGATCGACTGTCTTGGAGCGCTCGAATGGATTCGACCTCCCAAGCGATCTTTAGCCTTGAGCGAGCGGTTTCGGACGTTCCGAACGCCCGGGCATGTTGCAGAGCGCCTGAAGATCGACCGTCTTAGTCGGCTCGAATGGATTCGAAAATGGCCTCTGGCTGAGCGGTTCTTGGAGCGGTTTCGGAGCAGGTTGGCGGCCCCTCAGCTCATACACTCGGCCCTCTTCGCGTATGTGTTGAAGAATCCGGCATCGCATTTCGCTGAAACCATCCGTTCGTTAAAGCTATCCTGCGATCTTCTCCTTCCGGAACAGCCGTCGAGGATTGTCGGATTTACGTCCGCGCTGGAGGAGGAAGGCAAGTCGACCGTCGGTGCGAATTTCGCGCAGCTCCTTTCGCGTGCAGGACGCAAAGTTCTTCTTCTTGATATGGACTTCCGCAAGAGGACGCTGTCACGCTCGATGACACCGCGTGCCTCGAAGGGCTGGTGCGACTTGGCCCTGCAGTGCGGCAGCGGGGAGGAAGTGCTCCGGACCGATGATGCGAGCAAGATGCATTTCTTCCCCCTGCTGGAAATGCCCGAGCCGTTCGAGCCGATGGAATTCTTGGCATCTAAGAATGTCCGCACGATGTTTGAAGCGCTTCGACGTCAATACGATTATATTGTTGTTGATTTGCCTTCCCTCGAGTCACCTACCGATATTCGGGCTTCAATCGTGACGATCGATGCCTACGTCCTCGTGCTGGAATGGGGCAAGACCTCGACCGAGACGGTACAATGCGCTTTGGCGTCGGTCCAAGGGGTGCATCGCAAGTTGCTCGGTGCGGTTTTGAACAAGACCGACCTTGGCTTGATGCACCACTATACGCCCCATCACAAAGGCGAGTGCTACTTCCGTGCTCCGACGGGTTCCTTTTGATCTTCGTCGGGCGCCGGCGCGGGCGATCCAGAATCGGTAAACTTGGGCAGACCTTCCAGCCGTAGCCGCACCTCAACAACGTCGCCCGGCATCAGTCTGGTACCTTCATCGGCAGCGATGTTGCCCGACGTGTCGTTGTCATTTCTGTGCACCTTGATCACCGGGTCGCCACCGGTTCCGCGGGCGAGTTGGGATCGCACCACTCCGGCATAAAACAATTTGTCGCCGACCGCTTGGAGTCGAGCCCGGATCGTGGCGAGGCGAACGTTGGCGTCCTGCAGTTTTCCTAGCAGACTGTCCCGTCTCTGGTCATCCACGCGCTCCAATCGTCTGGCGAATTCGCTGCGGTGACGCTGTACCTGGTTTATCAGCGCGGTCGTCTGAAGTACCCGAGTGGCTGAAAACAGCGTCTGTCTGCGCGTCTCCGAAAGTCGCGTCATTGGCACGAGCCCTTTACTGAAATTGGCCTGCAGTTGACTGTACTCAGCAGCGTCACCGTCAGCGTCCTTCTGCTCCGTCTCTCGTTGACGCTGAAGCGTGGCTATTTGCCCATCCTCCTGCTGAACGGCATCGGTTAGATATTGCTTCTCTTTTTGATGATCGGAATTGTCGACGCTGAGCCGCTGTGCTTCGACATCTGCTATCCTTGAAGTCACCGCCGATGGGAGCGGCAGATCATCCAGCTTCGGTTGCCCGAGCGCGCTCTTACCGTCGAGCTCGGCTTGGAAGCGGTCGGCCTGTGCCCGCACCTTGGCAAATTCCGTCCACAGTTCGTAGTAATCACCGCGAAAATCCGACGAATCCAGAAAAGGGTCCCGTCCCCGAAACCGCATTGTATCAAAGCCGCCTGCGAGCGCGATGGCTTGGCGCACAGTCATTCCTGGGCGGTAGGCCTGTGTCCCTGGATTGGCCACGTCGCCATTGACGTATATCGGCCGATACTCCGCCACGTTCAGAATAACCTCATCGGGAGAAACGGTGACCACCTGGTCCAGTGACACCGAACGCCCCTGCTGATCTAGTTGCCGAGAACGAAAGGCCTTGGTTGAAAGTATGGATTTTACTTGCCTCCGCAATTCGCCCACGCTCACGCCTGCCGCCTTGATGTCTCCGATCAATGGAAATGAGGCTTGACCATTCAGATCGATCATCACCCGGTGCCGAAAATCACGAAGGCCCACCACCTCGATCTCAAGCACGTCGCCGGGTGCCAGAAGGTATTCGGCGTGTGCAGCGATTGGGGCGAGCAGAACGGCGATAAGCATTAGGAGTTGCCGAGCGGACCCAAACAGGCGCAAATTCATTGCGTTCATCCTGCCCTCCAGCGTGGCCCGGGAATGATGGTTGCTACAACGAGCCCGCTGCCCCGGAGTTCCTGCGCCGCAGTTCCCATTGGGTCAATTTGGAACTCGACTTCAAAGGTCGCCGGCCCCGCGCAAGCTGCCTCGGGACAAAGGAACCGACCGACAACGCCTCCGTTTATTGATCGCAGCTGGGATTCCTTCAGCCGGCGGCACGCGACCGCCGCTTGGGCGGGCCGGTACCAATGTATACCGGAAGGCACATGCACGCTCCAGCGCAACTACGCACAACAACCGCGCGTCTCGTCGGGACGCGTCTTCGCACATTTCTATGCGTTGCCACGCTACTCTCGGTGTTCCTGTCAATCCATCTTTCCGCCTCAGGACGCCTTCTGTTCCCCTATGTTGCGGCTTTCGCCACGTCTCTCGCTCTGATTTGTCTCGAGTGGCGGCGTGTCTCGATAGGGGTGGTTATTGCTGCCTTTCTATTATTGATCGCTACCGTCGCATTTTTTGCTTTGTCGATCCCGTATGCGGTTGCCCCGTCACGTCGCCTACTCTCGCTAGTCCAGATGTACGTGGCGTTCATAGCGAACTACGGCCTTTTTCTTGGGCTATCCGCGTTACCATCGCGAACGGTTTCCCGCCTGTTCATGTATTTGGCGGTCGTCGTGCTGATCGTCGCGACATTGGAGGTGCACTTCGGTTTACGACCATTTGTCGACGCCGTTCGCTCGATGATTCATCAGCAGTACTACGATGACACGATACGAGATCTTGAGCTCTACGGCGCCGTGCGGCCAAGCGCTTTTTCGTCCGAACCTTCGCTGGTAGGTATTTTCTGGGGCCTATCGCTGTGTGGGTGGTTACTCGCCGATCCGGACAAGTGTGGGTTTAGACGGCTGGTTGTCGCTGCACTGCTGACCGCAGCTGCGATTTTTGTGATTCGCTCGCCCACCATATTCTATGCTGTCACTGTCACCGTGATCGGGTTGATCGTTTATCAATTAAGAAGAAGCGCCAACCCTGGCGTGCGATTAATCAAATCGGCATCACTATTTGCCTGTTTCGTGCTGGTCGTCGCCTCGACTTCGCTGCTTGCATATGCCTCCAATGCGTTCGGAGGATTGATCGAGGACATAGTCACGGGAGATAGCTTCTATTCTCGCCAGATTGGACCATATCGGCTTGCGTCAAGCATGGTCGACCACAGTCCTTTCTTTGGTTTCGGATTGGGAGGTGACGCAGAAATGACTCCTTACGCCATGGATGCGTTTTCGCCCGTCATCGAAAACATGTTAGCGGGAGCCTATGAGGCGGACGTCGCCAGCGTTCCGGGCATGGCCATCAACTTCAGTGAGGGAAAGACAAGTCACTTACTCACAAACTCGTTCTGGCAGTTTTGGATTTCATTTGGTATCTTAGGCGGCGCCATCATCGCCTCCATCGTGGCATTTGCGTTGGCACAATTGGGCGTGCGCGAAATTGGCTTCGTGTTGCTCGGGGCGACACTTATGGGGCAGACCATGGGAGGCATCGTGATTGTGCCCGCTTGGGCGCCTCTGTTTGTCATCGCCGCTCTCACGACTCATTGGGACGACGCTTCGCGACGCAGGCAGGTCGGCCGGCGGCTGTTCATGAAGCCTCCCAATCGGTTGAGCGCTTACAGCCAGCTGGCGGTTTAGAACGAGATAATGGAGCGCGACATGCACAGAAATGCCGCTGCAGAGATCGCCGGACGATGTGCGCATAATGGTTGTCGGCCCCTCCGACTCGCATTCCTTTGGGCATACTGGACCGGTTATATCGATGCGACCGTGCAGTACCTTCGGTCCGAGCATCACGTGGTAGTTTTTCGTGCGCGTCAGCGGGGACATGTCGGCAGTCTGAAAGACCAATACAGATTTGCCGAGGAGAGCTTCGGGCCGGTCGAGTCTGAATTGACCTACGCCGCTGAAATAGACGTCGACGCTCTCGACCAAGCCCTACATGAATTCGAGCCAGATGGAATCATCGTTCTGTCATGGCGCAGGCCTGCCTACCGCGAGTTAATGAAGCGGTGGGCCGGAAGGACCGTGCGCATCGTGTGTTTCGATAGCCAATGGCGCGGCCATCTGGGTGCTCTGCTGAGCAAGAGAGAGTTTCCACTCTACCTGAAACAGTTGGGGGGGCGGGCCCTGCGGCGATACTTTTTCCACTCGTTATTTGATGGTGCCCTCCTCTCCGGTCCCAAGTATGTCGACGGTCAAGGAAGTCCCGCGGCACGCCAGACGAGACAGATGACCTTCGCGCTTAAAATGGGCTTTCGTCCGGACGACATTTGTGAGGGCTTTGCTGTGTGTGATTGGCACACGCTGGCGCCCGGGCGACATCCCGGCGAACGAAAGAACTTCCTATTTGTGGGCCGTTATGCGCCTGTGAAGGGCGTTTCGATCCTGGTGGAGGCGTATCGATTGTATAGGTGCAACAGCTCGCAACCCTGGCCCCTCATTGTTGCCGGCGACGGGCCCCTCAAACATCTCTTTTCTGGAGTTCCTGGAATACAAGACGTCGGATTTGTCCAGGCGAACCAACTGCCTGACGTGCTCGCGGAAGCGGCGTGCCTCGTCCTCCCCAGTGTTCTGGAGCCGTGGGGTGTCGTGATCCAGGAGGCCGCTGCAGCTGGTCTCGGAGTAATCTGCAGCGATGAATGCGGAGCCGGAGACGTATTCGTGCAGCAAGACATCAACGGATTTGTCGTGCCGACCGGCAACTTCGAGGCGCTGGCAGACGCCATGAGGAGGTTTTCCGGATCCGAGAAATGGCTCGACCGCGTTCCGAACGCGAGTATCGAAGTATCGAAACGGCTGCTGCCCTCGAGTTTTGCAGAAACCGTCATACCGTTTGTCCAAAGAAAAAGGAAGTTCGGCTCATGAACTCGCAAGTCACCGTTAGTGCTGCATCGGTCGCCGCGCTTTCAGTGCCCGATACTAGGCCGGTGAGAAAGCCGTTTAGCAATTCGCTTGTCAGCTCGCTCGAAGATCCGACCAGTTGGCCATAAGCTTCTTCGCCCATGCTTCAGTGGAACCGGGGATCCATTGTCCAGAATCGAGTGGCAGGGATTGCCAGATCACTAATGAACATCTGGCGCCATCCCAAAACGAATTGCCGGGAGCGCTAGTCGTGTCGATAATTCCCCGCAATTCTCATAAGCGGAGTAGCAGCACCATGAGGAAAATTCGCCACCATGATGGTGTCGAAATCCTTACTTACCATCCGAAATCAGGAAGCGATCTGGGACCCAATAGAGCTGCCAGGTGCAAATCTCGCATGCGCGAATTTGGAGGGTAGAGAACTTAGTGATGCAAATCTTGAAGGCGCAAACCTGCGCGATGCCGACCTCTACTGGGTCATTCTATTCAGAGCAAATCTGAGTGATGCCGATCTTTCAAATGCCCTGCTTTGCGGGGCTGACTTGAAGGAAGCGAACCTGCGGGGAGCGAAATTGACGGGGGCTAATCTTGGTTTGAGCAATCTTGGCGGTTCAACGCCGCTTCAGGGAGCCGATCTACGAGGTGCAGATTTAACAGGAGCCGTGTTGAATGGAGCCGAGTACGACGAGCGCACACAATTTCCTGAAGGCTTCAGACCAGATGCTTCAGGAATGATTCTCGTTCAGTCGGGATTATAAGACTACGCGCGGACGTAGAAGATTGCGCCACTCTTTATGGACGATGCGAAAAGATGCGCCGAAATCGCCCTTGATATCCCGGCTAGCTTGCGCGCCGACAAGTTGGTCCGAGTGAATGTCTCAGTCTGGCCCATCGCGTCATTCCGTAGCGATGCGGAATTTGGTCGCTATCGGCGTATTTGCGGACATGGATCATGCCGTGGCGGGAATCGAGTACCGGGCGAAGTCAGCGGAAGGCAAGATGCGACATCCATTTTTCGAGGGCATCCGAGAAAGACTTATGAAGGCCGCGTCGTCCGAAACACGGCCATCGCGATTGGCATCACATTCGTCGCCGCGGTTGGCGTCTACCTTGCGACACGATTTCTCCAGTCGGTGCTGTAGGCGCGAGCACACCTGCGGGGCTGATGGGTTCTATTATTTCTTTTCGTTGGGAGCGACCGCGGGAGGTGATGAGAGTTCTTCAGCGGGCGTAGTGCCCCTAAGTTCGGATGCCCCAACACACTCACCCGCTCAACTCTTGGTGCCCCTGACAGTCCCTACCAGTTTGCATCCCATTTGGCGCACGCGGCTTCGCTTGGACAATCGACTTTCCTCCGACCATTGGCTTCTTTGCCGGCGGGGCGCCCTGAGCGACAGCGGCACCACCAACCGAGACTGCTGCGAATACTAATGCAGCTCGTGCAGCGGTATTTCTGCTAATGATCATCGATCTTCTCCATCTAAATCCGGCTTGAAGCGTTGCCTCTGGAGAGAGCGCTCGATGGCTTTTTCCGCGTTACCAATCGCCTCGCCCCGCGTGCTGCCATATCCGGATATCTTGGTCCCGGAGACGGTTGCGACCTACTTCCAATGGTGGCGTACGATGCCCTGCACAACGGAGTATTCGATCCCGCGATACAAATCGCGATTGCCTTTGTGTTTCGTCGCGATGTGGCCGCCAACTGAGCGGTCCTTACTCTGACCGGTCCGCCATCATCTTTTCAATATCGCCAGCGAGTTGTCTAAAATGGGCGGCGAGGCGCTCGTAAAGCTCGCGCTTCTGCCGATCCGTCGCGCTTCTCGCGATCTGTTCGGCAAAGTCGGCTTCGGCGCGCAGCTTCTCCGCGCTGGCCTTCATGTCCTGCATAGACCCTCACCTCGGCGGCAACCGATCATATACGTCGCCCGGCGTCGGGGACCATCGCAGGGGAATTAGAAAGCAGCTCGATCGCTCAATTTTGCCCGCCTGCTTAGCATTCCATGAGAAAGAAGCCGCCAACTGGGCGGCCTTACCGTAGGCCAATCCGTGCCACGGTCATTTCCGCGATCTCTCGCGGCTCGCTAATGCCTGTCGCGCCGACCTCGATAACCTTGCGAGCGACCATATCGCAAAGCGGGTCATTGCGATCAACCACGCCCAGCAAGTTTAGAGCGTGGTTGAAGGCTTTGTTCAAAAGCTCGATTTCTTCCGGCGTGCGCTTGTTTTTCAATAACCGATTGATTGGCATTGTCCCGCCCTCAGCCGACGCAAACAAAACCAGACCCCTCTTATAGCACTGGAACTCCGTTCACGGCCAGAGAACTACGGAAGGAACCCTAACCCTTCTCGAGCTTGCTGCGTTTTGCTAAGGCCAACACGCCAACCGGCATCATCAGTCTGAAGATGGAACGCGAAGACGGCGTGGTGGGTGCTCATGACTTGCTGTTGGTCGTTCTTGTAGTCCTGACTAACGTCAGGCCCTTCGAGGCCATCAGCGCGAACACAGTCACAGGGCATTCCTGCCCCACACTGACATCCCAACCCTTCTGCCCAGGCACGCTGCGGATGGTTGACCTTGCAGTCAGGATCAATCATCGAACGAGCCTAACCGGACGACGCCGGTATGCATCGATCGCAGAATTTGACAGCAGCAGCCTGCGCCGCTCGCCGCGTCTCATCATGCAAGCGATGCTGTCGAACAGAAACCGCGAGGTGTCGTTGGGTTCGCCGAGTTCACCCGTCCTCTCAAGGACGCTCCAAGCAATATTGAAAGACTGCTCAAAGAGGTCGGTGTCGGTCATGCAAGGAAAAACAGAGCCTCAACTGAAATGTTCCTACACCGGGCAAGGCCACGGCCGCGCGGTGATGGTTTGGGAGCAACACAACAAATGTTAGGTTTTGGTATGCAAGGAGAGCCGCGCCTCAACCGCATCGCAAATTCAGTGGCTCGTTCAACTAATCGCCTGCTGCGTCCTAGAACACCACCGTCTCCTCGCGCGCTTCTTTATTGTTGCGCACCCGGTTGGTAGGTAGGGTCTCGGCGGCCATTCCAGAAGCTCGACACCTGTTTCCGTGAAGACGATGCCTGCGGCGCTCAGTTCCGTTATCAAGGCGGATAATGTCGACGCCTGTGGTTCGCGTTTGCAGCTTTCGAGATCAGCGATTATCACACGACGAACACTGATACCCTCTGCCAAGTAGGATTGAGACCAACCAAGAAGTGCACGTGCGCCTCTTACCTGCGCAGCGAGCTTTGGAAAATCATGCATGGCTCCTCCGAAAAAAGAGTATGCAGAGGTTCAAAAGTGAACAGTATAGATTCTATAACAGTCTCATTTTTTATTGTTTGCTGCCTGCTAAGGTCAACCAAGATCAGGTTGTGAGCGCAATGCCAGCACGAGCGGCTCGGCGACAGACCTAGCAGCACCGTCCGTCACGTCACACCTTGTTCATTCGCCCCGCTGAGGTTCCGCGTATTTTGTTGTGAACCCTTCACCCTTATGGGTGAGACCATCTCTTCCGGCGGTTCGAGGGTCCCGTTTTTCTAACCTCAGCGCTCACCGATCCCGGGTTGACCCCGTGGGATGTAGAGCGTCATCCTATTGTCGTGGGTGGGAGGAAGGCAGTGGAGGTGAAGGTCGGTTCGATGTTTGTACATATTGTCGAAGACAATGCGAACTTCCGCAAAGCAATTGAAGGCCTGTTGAAGCAATTCGGATATGAGGTCTCCACTTATCCTTTGGCCCAGCATTTCCTGGATCGTTTGCCGAGCGACGACATACCGAGCTGCATCCTTCTTGACGTGCGGCTTCCGGGAATGAGCGGGCCAGAGCTGCAACAGCGGTTGTCAGAACTCGGTTCGACGCTCCCCATCATATTCCTCTCCGGCTACACTGATATTGCGACTACAGTGAAGACCATGAAGGCTGGCGGAGAGGATTTTTTGATCAAGCCCGTATCATCGGACCAGCTTCTTCCAGCCGTCGAACGAGCCATCGCCCATCACCGCGCGGTGCTTAACCTGAAGCAGACCCGCGCCCTCATTCTCTCCCGCATTGCAACGTTGACGCCGCGCGAGCGGCAAGTGTTTGAACTTGTCATTCGTGGCAAAACTAACAAAGAGATCGCCAACGTCTTGGGCGCGACCGAACGCACCATGAAGGCGCACCGCCATTTCGTGATGACGAAGATGCAGGCTCGATCTCTGCCAGAGCTTGTTTTGCTGGCCGAGCGCGTCAGCATCCTTGCGTCCGACGCGGGGCAGACTAGCTAAGACCGCGCTCGGTGCTGACCAGCCAAGGAGTCGTCCCAAAATGCAGAAACGGCGCTGTCGCCAGCGCCGTCTGGTGCACCTTACGCGTGGAACCGGCCCACTTCGACTGGCGCTGGCGGGAGCGACCCGCTCTGGCTCTGCTGGCGTGGGAAGCCTTGCCCGCGATCCGCCGATGAGGCTACGCCGCATGTAGCGAGAGTCAATTGGATCGGACAATTAATTTTAGGCCAGTGGCGATAACCTTTCACGCCATCGCAGCATCTGGCCAACGTGGCGCCCTCACTCCGTTGGCGCTGAGTATACGTCGTAAAAGGCTGAAATGATCTGCCCAAGTGATTGCATAATTTGTTGCCACACTTGGCGGCGTGAGGCGGGCCATTCTGGAACGGAGATCAAGAATGATCTTCATGTTGTTTGCCGTGGCCATTGCCGTCTTATTTTTTGCCGGCTCGCTCATCTTGCTACGTTTGGGTCAGCAGCTCGGCTTGCAGCATCGCAAGCGGAGCGGCAGCGAGGGCCTCGGAGGGTTAGCGACCGTTGAAGGCTCAATTTTCGGCTTAATGGGTCTGCTGCTCGCATTCACCATCTCAGGTGCGCTGCAACGCTTCGATGATCGCCGACAGCTGGTCATTCAGGAAGCGACGGCGGCCACCACCGCATATGACAGACTGAGCCTTTTCGGCGGAGACGATGCGCGCAGGCTTCAGACCGGCCTCAAAGAATACGTCCGCGCCCGGATCCATCTATACCGCATGGCGCATGATTTCTTGCTGCTCCAGCGGGCGGAAGATTTCTCGGACCAGCAAGAAAAAAAGGTGCTCGAACTCAAGAACCAGTTGTGGGACGCGGCGGTGGCGGCTTGCCCGCAGCCGAACTATCGACCTGCATGCGCTCTATCTCTTCCGGCGCTAAATAGTCTCTTTGAAGTCGCGCGCCTGCGTGCAGGTGCCGCCGAAAAACATCCGCCACAGATCGTCTACTTTATGTTGTTTGGCCTTGGTCTTGGCTGCTCACTGCTTGCCGGGTTCGGTATGGCCGCGAGCGCAGGGCACAGCTGGATACACATGTTGCTCTTTGCAGGAACCCTGACCGTCGCGCTCTACATCGTGACCGATATGGAATATCCGCGTCTCGGCCTCATCCGGATCGAGAGTTTCGATCATTTCCTCGCCGACGCCTACGATCAAATGCGATAACGCGCTTCGGCTGGCCTGAAACTGTCACCGCAAGTGGGTCCTTCGGCCCGTGGCGCACCTGCCGGGACCGCGCGACCCCACATATTGAGGATATCTGGCGCGAGAAAATCCGTGGTGCGGTTGCACGCGTGCCGGCACGCCAACGGCAGCGCAGCGAATGGCGCGATGCAATATCATCGAGGTGATGAAATGGACGGTGGTTGCTTGGCTTTATTTCGGAAGACATTCCACATTGTAGGCAATGATAATCTGGGCCGGATCGGCCTTGCCGATGGTCTTCAAGTCTTCCAGGCCACTTCTCAGCTTGGCTCCGGCATCCCTTAAACTTTCTTCAAGCGCCGATTTAGCCGCCCTGCATCGTTCTTC
Source organism: Bradyrhizobium sp. CCBAU 051011 (assembly GCF_009930815.1). Lineage (NCBI taxonomy): Bacteria > Pseudomonadati > Pseudomonadota > Alphaproteobacteria > Hyphomicrobiales > Nitrobacteraceae > Bradyrhizobium > Bradyrhizobium sp. CCBAU 051011. The sequence continues at coordinate 118,679 of NZ_CP022222.1, forward strand.
GTTGGAGAACTCCTGAAACACCACGGTCGGAAGGAGCCTCCATTCCGCCCTATCATTGGAGGCGGCTGGGCTGACGGAGTAGGAAAAGACGTACATCAGAACCCACATCGCATACTCCACGGTGTAACGACGACTTGCGCGGAGCGCCTCTGAACGTCTGCTCCAGGGGCAAGTCCAGGCATGGCACGTTCCGCAGCGCTGGGAATGACGCGATGTGCCAACTCGATCTGCACCAGGCCAACGCGTTGCCGACGGCACTATGGCCACCGGCGACATGGTCATTGTGCGCTATGCCGATGACCTCATCATCGGCTTCGCGCCCCATCGGCCAACGGCGTCGCGCCACTCAGTACGGATAGTACCGGTTTGGGCAAACCCAGTTGCCGTAGGTGTCGTAGCCGCAGCCGCCGCGGTAGGCCCCCGCCGCGGCTGCGCCGACCGCGGCCGCGCCCACCGCCGCCGCGCCGACACCGTAGCCGCGATAGCCGTAGCCGCGATAGCCGTAGCGCCCGCCGCGCACAGCGACCGCGCCACCCCGATATCCACGAGCAGCGACAGCGCCGCCCCGGGGTCCTCGAACTGCGACAGCGCCACCGCCGTGGAAGCCTCCAGCGCGCATACCACCGCCGCGTCGGGCGAACGCGTCATCGGGAGTGAAGGTGACCAGCAGCAAGGCTGCGGCTGCCGAAGCGATGAGAATTCGACGCAACATTAGGAGTTCTCCTTCTTCGAGATAGGGAAGCCGCGGACACCTGCACATCGCACCGAACCGCGGGTCAGTTGAAGCCTCGCGCGCGGGAGCTTCGCGCCCTTGACCTGGATCAAACAAACCTCACGTTCATCTACGTGAACGACTGCTCGATCACCGCCCATTCACGCGGATGCTGCAAGCAATCGGAGTATCTTGCCGCGACGCAACAGGAACGAACACGATGGCTGAGACCGTCAGCGTTGGTTGCCCGTCACGTCGCCCAGCCTGCGACCGTGAGCTCGTCGGCACTGGCGCTGCACCTTGCAGCCGAACCTACATCGCCAAACTCGAAGCCGAAGGCGTCATCCAGCGGCAAGGTGACGGCTTTGCGCTCGACCAGAGCCGCGTTGCCTATCTGCGATACTTGCGGCGCAAGCGGCAGCAATCGCCGCGCGCGGAGGCCGACGCTGATCACGTCAAGGCCAAGACTGAGATGCTGCAACTGCGGTTGATGGAGAAGAAGCGAGAACTGGTCCGGCGGGCGGACGTTGATGAGTTGATCGACACCCTTGCCGGGGTCGTTCTCACGCATCTGAGCGGCATGGCGGCGCGGTGCAGCCGCGACATGGTGGTGAGGCGCAAGATCGATCAGGTGGTGTTTCAGGTCAGGCGTGAGCCGAAGCCTGCAGCGTGATGGCCGATGTGGTCGGCGAACCGCCGTTAGAGCAACAGGTCTGACGATATGGATTGCCACGAAACCGTATGTCGCCTCCGGGAGCACAGCAGACCAAGTGTGCTCAAAGCAAGTTCTTCCGATTTTTGACCCACGGCGGACATCAGTTGTCTGTCAACTGCTCCGCACAAGCTCGCGTGAGCTGTTAAGCTAACTCGGGCAGCTTGGCGATGTTCACCGCTTTCAGCTGCGCTTCATGACAATCAACTGATCTAGATCAACGAAGTTGGCGTCGGGCCGAGGATATCGTTGTTTAGGGCCGATGTCTGGCTGGAGGTCTGTCATGCATTCAGCAATCCTGATTTTCCTTGCCATTCTGGCCTTTGCGACGACGCCAGCGCGCGCCCAAGGCTCGTGGCTTGAGACGAGATTTGCAAGGGCGATTTGCAGCGGCGGGGCGACGCCCGTTGCCAACACCGATGGCCTAGCGAGGCGGCTTAAACTCACCGATCCTCAAAAAGCGGCGCTGAAAGATTTGACTGGTGCTTCTGCGTCTGCCGACGCTTCTGCGAAGAAGTTGCTATGCGCTGACAAAGATCTTTCTACGACGCCGGGCCGAATGGCGTTCGCCGCAAAGATGGCGGAGACCAGGCTTTCCGGCCTGAAGGCAGTCGAGCCCAAGCTTCAGGCGTTTTATGACAGCCTGGACGCGAAGCAGAAGAAAGCGTTCGACACTGGCGGGCGCATCGGCGGAATATTCGACTGGTGGGGCAAGAAATAAAGGCCCGACTAGAACGAAGAAACTGGAAGAAGATTTTCTCGTTCGAGTAGAGGAGCAGAACTGATGAGTGATCTTGTCGTGATTGCATTCCCAACCGAGGCGAAGGCAGAGGAAGTTCGTCAGAAATTGCTGACCATGCAGAAGGACTATCTGATCGAACTCGGCGATGCCGTGGTTGCGGTGAAGGACAGCAACGGAAACATCAAGCTAAATCAACTGATCAATACCACGGCTGCTGGTGCGGTTACTGGCACCTTTTGGGGCGCGCTGATTGGCCTGATCTTTTTGATGCCGCTGGCTGGCGCTGCCCTTGGCGCAGCGTCCGGCACGCTCGGCGGATATTTGACGGATGTCGGCATTGACGACAAATGGATGAAGGAGACCGCTGCTGCCATTCAACCTGGAACCGCAGCACTCTTCGTACTGGTGCGCAAAGTCACGGCAGACAAGGTTCTTGAGAGGCTCAAAGGCGAAGGCGGCGCGGTGCTAAAGACTTCTCTCGACCACACTAAGGAAGCCGCCTTGCAAGCGGCTCTGGCAGAGGTCAAAGCGGCGGTACCGGCTTCGCCTCCTGATTTGCCGCGCGTTTGAAACGCTTGCGACCGCCTGCCGGCGACCGCGCCGCTGGGCGACGGGCGGTTATTGGGGCCGCGGCGGTTACTGGGGCGGCAGCCCATCAACCGCGGCGCCCGCGTCGAGCACTGGCAGCACAAATCCGGCGCATCGCCAGGGCGCGCGCTACAACAATGCGAACCTCCAGCAGAGATTCGGCAATCCCAACCAGCGTCCAGGTGGCGGCCGCCAGGGGCTGGGTCAGGGAACGAACCGGCCCAATGTCGGCGATCGTGCCCAGGGCATCGGCAATCGGGCTCAAGGCATCGATCGCCGCCGGCAGGCGGGCGCCGGAAGGACGGCCGGCAATCGACAAGCCATCAGCCGGAACCGCCCGACGGCGGGACGTAGCGTTGCGTGCAGGCCGGGTGGCGGCGGCAATGGCGTGACAAATTTCGGCGATGTCCGACTTCTCAAGCGCTTGATTTATGCAATCGGCAGCGACCTGCCGTTGTTCGATTGTGGGCGTGTCGCGGACCTGACGGATTTCTCAGACATGTAACCTCCAACAAAAAGGTCGGCATTTCTGCCGACCTAGTTTGCTGGAGAAGTCGAAATAACGCGAGGTCAGTATCTCGCTGCGACCGGTGCGCCGTAACCGCCGAAGCGGTAGTTGATGCGCAAGGTGACCATATCCACGTCCTGGCTGACCCGGTTGTTGAGCACAGCGGCAAAAGGTGCGACAATCGTAAACGTATTATTGGCATCGCCCATGAACAGGTGGTCGTATTCAACGCCGACCGACCAGTTCGGTGCAAAGCCGTACTCAAATCCGACACCCACGACGCCGCCCCAGCGGGTCGAGCTTGCCGAGGCCAGTTCAGCGCCGAAGTTAAGGTTGTCGAGGATGCTAAAGCGGTTGCTGGTCACCGCCGCGCCGCCCTTTACGTACAGCAGCACTTGATTCCAGGCGTAGCCGATCTGGCCGGTAAAGAGGCCGATGCCATCGGTTTTGGTGCGAAGGGAGAGCGTAGGATCGAACAGGCTGACGCGCGTATGGCTGAGATCCGCCCAATCGCCCTGGGCTTCCAGGCCAAACACCCACTGATTGGCTTGCCAGCGATAACCGATCTGGCCGCCGACGACGCCGCCGGACCGCTCGTGGCAGCCCTCAGCGAAGGTGCCAACCACCGTGTTAACAAAATCCCAGCAGTTGCGGCTCTGACCCCAGCCGCCGTTGGCGCCGATGTAGAAGCCGCCCCAGTTGTAGATCACCGGAAGCGGCGCGGGTGGCGGTGCCTTGACGGCCATATCAGCGGCCGAAGCGGGAGAGCCCATCCCGAGAGCAAGCAACCCGATAGTCCCCAGTAAAAACTTCTTCATCGTAATTTCTCCATCCCCCGTCGCCTTGTCGCGACCACCAAGTTGAAGTGCACTTCCGAATTACAACTGTAAGTAAGTTTGCATGATTTTCCCGGAAATGGCGTGACTTGCCGGCAACAGTCCGTTTTTGAAACAAGGCAGACGCGTGTCAGAACTGTGGATTGACCTCCTTCATGTCAGCGCGACCCAACGGATAGTAGGCGGGTGAACGGCGGAAAGCTTTCCGCAGCGTGTCCAGCCATCGCGATGCGCGCATCAACTTGGTGTCGGTCAACCGCTCCAGGTGCGCCCGAGGTAACGCCTACACCTATTTCCGCTTCACGATCTCGAACCCGTTGGTCTCAAGCTCCGTCATAACCACCTTGGTCAGGTGAGCGGCCTCTTCCGGTTGTATCCAATGATCGTGCGAAGCGGGATCATCTTCCTTGGGATATTTGACAAACGCGGAATGGATCGCGGCGTAGATCACGTCTCTCGGATCGGCCATCGGCACTCCTCCATGCAAATAGCTTAGCTCATTTTCACCTAACAGCGGAGCACCAGCCGTTCAGGCATTCAAAACGCCTGCTTGCCCCAGGACGTTGCTGATAGACTTCGCGTGCCACTGCCCGCCGGGCACCGTCGCGACGCCTCCCGGCATGCAACTGTGAGCTTGACGGCAGCCGTCTCCTTTAAGCCAACCATTTGAAATCGGGCGGCGCATAGGTCGAGGTGCAAGTACGGGTGTACCGCGCGCGCCAATTCAGAATGACAGAGCCGAACGATAACTAGCTATTAACCAAGTTGGATTATCTGGAGAGTTGGGCATTCGGGGCGCGTGTGCTGGCTTGCGGGCCAGCCGGTAGTGTAGGCGTGGACCCATGGCCCTTGACCCCGAAGAGTTCGTCACCCTGACAGATCACGGCTCGATGAAACTGCGCGCGGCCGTATTGCGCGCGATGACGTTGCTGCCCAAGGAACGCAAGCGGACAACAATCGTCCGCGAGAGTGAACCGGCGATCCTGAATTTCGAGCAGATCAAGAACCTTGCGGCGCAGTGGGACGAACGGCTCATGCCAATCGACTGACTAGTTTCCCTGCGCTGGTTTCAGTCGGGTCGACGAATACGCGCCCCGATCCGAAACGGAAACCAAGAAAAGGGATGTGGTCTGGTTCGACCTCAACGAGGACCGTCCATTGTTCGCCTTCGCGGGCATGTGGACGACCTACAACGGGGAAGGCAGCACCAAGTCGAAGCCGATAGCGGGGCCGCACGGTCTATGGCTTTCTGACGACATCACCTAACGCCATCGTCGAGCCTATCCAACCGAAGGCGATGCCGGTGATCGTGACGACCGATGAAGAGCGCGATGTCTGGATGCGCACGCCGTGGGACGAAGCGAAGACGTTACAGCGTCCTCTGCCCGATGACGCCTTGAAGATCGTGATGCGTGGTGCGGACAAAGAAGACAAGGCTGTCGCATGAACGTTACGTCGACTGTTTAAGTCGAGCGTTCGATTTGGCCACGTACCGACGACTTCCGCTCTACCCCCTATAAACAGACATCGTTAGCCTGCGTCGGCATGCATGCCCCGAAAAGTTTCAAACCAAATTTGCCCAGCCTAAACAAAGTTGTGCCCTGGTGGTCTTAATGATGGAACTGGCGCTTTTATCTAGCGTTGGCTTCTTCGGTTGATTGACTGGTTTCTCGCACCATCCCGCGCCAACAGTGACGAGTACCGATAACGACCAAAGCCAAGGGTGACAGGCGTCCGACGGGACCGACGTCTCAACGGCAAAGGGTCCAAAGGTCAGAGTCCAAACGGCCAGTGCAAAGCGAGGGTCAACCCTGCGGCAGCCGCCAGTCTGTCCGCAGCTAACTGGCAACATACATGCGACACGAAGGCCGCAAGGCTTTGAGGACCATCGGTCGTTCCGGTGGTCCTTTTCGTTTGGGCGCAAAATCCGTGCGGACGACGGCTCTTATCGCTTGACGCATGTTTTCAACTCAGTGATGGACAATTGTTTGGGCAGTAGTCGTTCAAAGAAATTAGACGACGAGCCTGCGCTGTGGCCACTCTGGGGCAAACAACGTTAGGTCAGCAGAACTGCATTTTCCGAATCAGCGAAGTGCTGTTTCCTCCTGATGGGGGCTCGTGTGGGATTGTCATGCAATTCAACCGCGTCAGCGGTCTCGTCGAGGACCTGCATATATGGAGTGCGACAAGCAACGGCTTCTCCTTTGTGATCAGCTTTGAAACTTGCAGCGGTCCCGGCCTCCGCGGACGCCATGGTTACCTGGCATCTTGGCGCCCGATCCACCAAAGCCGATGCGCCATAAAGGTCGGCGGCTCTCCCTTTATGACGCTTGTCGAGGCCGAGATCGCTTGCACCGCCATGCTCGCGCACCTGATCCGCCCAGGCTGATCAAAAGCTCTATCGCCATTCAACGCATCACATCACACGTTCGCGGGTGACGTGGTAGCGCTTCGGCCTCTGCATGGACCGCATCTACCCGCCGCGCAAAATCGACCTATCCCCGTCGTTGCTCTGACGAGCGATCCGGTCGGCCACCGCATGACTGGAGGATTGGTTCGACATCAAAGGCGGTCCACTCGCTCGGGCTTATCACGAACATCCGACCCTTGGCCTAAGGGTGACCGGCGTCGCCATTGCCCTCGCGCTCGGGTTTACTAACGAGTGCAACCTCGCCGCTCGTCGAGAGCAACGTCGAGATGGCGGAGGTCATCGCTGCTCGCGTCACCCCCCTTCCAGGACACGACTTCGGTCATCCAATCTCGAATGACCGCCCTTGGTCCGTAGCCGAACAACGCTAAAGCATTCGTCATGTCGGGTCTCAGCAGGGGACCGCATGGCATGCGCAATTCCTCACCGCCGCTTGTGACCCAAATCGTAAATCAGCTCTAGCAGAACTGAGGCATTGGGCCATACGGTGCGATGGATGCCACCGGCCTATGTGAAGCCCTACGCCAAGAGGCGCCGTGTGGGCTGCATTACAGGATACACGTTGGCAGCGACCTTGGTCCGAGATATCCGTGGGCGGCGGGAACGGTCGCGGCCGCAAGCGCTTGGAGAATGCAAGGAGATTGACATGGAATTCAGGCAACTTCTCGTGCTGAGTGCCGTAATGCTGACGATGACAGGGGGGCCCAGCTACGGTCAGGGCGGTAAAGAACCCTACGTGCGAGTGGCCGAGATCGAAATCGATCCGGTCCAGTTGGAGGCTTACCAGGCCGCAGTCAAGGAACAGATCGAAGCGGCCCTCCGGATCGAACCAGGTGTGTTGGCCTTGTATTCCGTCGCCGACAAGGAGAATCCGGCGCACATCACCGTCTTTGAGATATACACGGACGTGGAAGCATACAAAACGCATCTTGAAACGGCTCATTTCAAAAAGTACAAGACCGCCACTCAGGACATTGTGAAATCACTAAAGCTTCGCGAGACGGTACCTATCCTGCTTGGCGTCAAGCGAAGGTGAGCTTGTTCGATTGTCACAAATTTTTGCGAGTCATCCCGCGATCCATTCGTCTGTAATGCTAGGCACTTCGCGCGCTAGTTTGCAGCTAGTTCGGGGCTCAGCCTGAGTCAGCTTCTGGCCGATTGTGTTGAAAAAGGCGGCTGTTGCGACGCAGAGATATCAGTGATTCAGTCTGTCTAATTGGCAGGACTGAAGGTCATGATGGGGCATCGGCAAATCGAACAAGCTGCGTTGTTCTATGAGTTCTCGCTCGAAAGGCACATCCCGGCCGACCACCTACTCCGGTCGATCGATAGGTTCGTAGAGCTTGAGGACCTGCGACGGGAGCTGGCGCCGTTCTACAGCAACATCGGACGACCTTCGATCGATCCCGAACTGATGATCAGGATGCTCCTGGTGGGCTATTGTTTCGGCATACGATCGGAGCGTCGCCTCTGCGATGAAGTCCACCTCAATCTGGCGTACCGCTGGTTTTGCCGGCTGGGACTGGACGGGGCTGTCCCCGATCACTCGACCTTCTCGAAGAACAGGCACGGCCGCTTCCGTGAGAGCGATCTCTTCCGTCGCGTGTTCGAGGCCGTCTTGCGCCACTGCATCCGGGAGCGGCTAGTCGGTGGCGAAGGGTTCGCGGTCGACGCGAGCCTGATCAAAGCGGATGCCAATCCGGCAGAAGGGTATCGAAGGCAGCAAGGGGCTTCCACCGGAGGCCGCGGGTCGAGCAATCGATGAATACCTTGCCGTTCTTGATGATGCCGCGTTCGGTGCTGCGACGGAGGTCACGCCGAAGTTCGTGTCGCCCTCCGATCCGGCGGCGCGCTGGACGGGAGCGCACGGCGGACAAGCTTACTTTGCGTATTCGACGAACTACTTGATCGACGTTGAGAACGCGATCATCGTCGATGTCGAGGCGACCACGGCGATCCGCCAGGCGGAAGTGTTGGCCGCCAAGCGCATGATCCAACGCTCGCTCGAACGGTTCGATCTTTATCCGGGCCGGATTCTTGGTGACAGCGCCTATGGCTCCGCCGAGATGCTGGGGTGGCTGCTCTACGAGCACGGGATCGAGCCGCACGTGACCGTCTTCGACAAGTCGGCCCGCACCGACGGGACCTTCTCGCGCGAGGACTTCACCTATGATCATGCCGGGGATATCTATCGTTGCCCCGGTGGCAAAACCCTCACCACCACAGGGACGCCGGTGAACGACGATGCGACGATCCTCTACCGTGCGAGCAAGCACGATTGTCAAGCATGCTCTCTGAGAAGCAGGTGTTGCCCCAACACTCCGGCCTGCAAAGTGCCGCGCTCGATCTACGAGGGCGCTCGCGACATGGCGCGCGAGATCGCAAGATCATGGGAAGGCCGCACTTCACGTCGGCTCCGGAAGAAGATCGAGATGCTGTTCGCGCACCTCAAGCGCATTCTCAAGCTCGATCGGCTACGACTAAGGGGTCCGAATGGCGCACGTGATGAGTTCACCCTCGCTGCAACCGCTCAGAACCTTCGTAAAGATGGCCAAGCTGATCCCGATGCCCATCAAGCCGACTCGTCCGCGGAACAGCGGGCGTTCACGACGAAACTACTGCCGCCTTTTTCAACGGAATCGGCCCTTCTCGGACCTCGTGCAACGTCATCTTCTGCGTCGTTGTTGGCGGATAAGCGGACATCGCGGATTTACCCTTAGGTCAGAGCGGCTCACTTTTAAGGAGCCGACCACAGAGTCATTGTCCGCCGCCGACCGCGTGATGCCGCGTTCGCGGCGTCGGAGATCTCTCGCAGCGGCGGAGCGCTCACCGACGGCCGGTCGGCAGTGAGCGGGAGACGGCTCCACTCACGCGGGGCCGTCTCCATTTCGCGGGGCGTGCCCTTCCCCCGTGACGACCAGAATACATAGGAACGTTTGGCTCATAGCCGGCTTTGGTATTCGCGCCGGGAATACCGGCGCTGACTGACCGGAGACTATGATTGCCCCAACTCCCAGCTGGGGCTTTTAAGCAGAGCCGCAGAGAAGTGATGCGAACCTCGGATTGACTCCCCGCGAGCGTGCCGACATGCCTTGGATCCTTGTGTGTTTTGGCCCATCTCATTGTCGTGACGATCGCTAGCGTCATTTTCGGCCTGCCGTGAAGCGCAGCGCGCACGGCGTCGAATGCGATGGGTTATTACTCTGCTGCTTCGTGAGACCTGCCGCCTCGGAGGCGAATAACCCATCCGCAGCCAAGCCCCCTTTCTAATGCATGAGCATCGGTCGACTACGCCCGAGGAGTTGGTCGCGCGCACGCTAACACATCGAGTTCGATAGCTTGAGCCGGCAGAGGCCGCCAACAATGCGCCATCGTTGGCGGCAGTAGAGCGACGGCCTTGATCTAGATCATGCGATTTTGAGGCGGTGCGCCTAACGGCGCTTCGCCGCATCCCTGTCGCCCTTCCAAGCCGAGAACGCCTTAAACGCTTCCAGCCTGACTTCCTCGCTTGGCTTGGTGTCGGGATGCAGCGCCTTCGCAATCAGGCTGCCTGCCTTGAAGGTCAGGCCACCCGCCTTGGTGATCTCATTGTTGTACCAGTCCCACATCTGACGAAGCTTGAATTGCAGCTCCTCGTTCTTCTGCTTGAGGTGGGCAACTTCGCTGGCCGCCTTGGTCTGGGCAGACTTGGCGGCACTCTCCCGGCAAGCAAGCGCGTTCTCTAGGTCGAGTACGCGCTGGTGAAGCAGATAGTTCTCGGCCTGTGCAAGTGCCAGCTCGGCCTTGGTGGTTGCGGCACGCAGTGCCTCGATGTCCGCGGTCCGCCTCGTGCGCCAGCGCGCCTGCCTTTCTGCACTGCTTATCACGATGAAAGCCATCGGTCCAAATCTAACATGATAACACTCCCCCGTCCGGCATGAGATCAGATCGAGATGGCCCGCCATCGTGAAACGCGGCCGTTCCTGATCTGGACGCCGGTTCACGGCTTGACGTAGGTCCAGCCATGCTCCTGCAGTTCCATCACGCGCACTACGCCTGACCTCACGACCTTAGCTTCCGAGATGAGCGGAATCTCCTTGCTTTCGACCTTGCTCATGTATTCGCGGGTATTGCCGCAGGCTTTGAAGGAAATTTCCGGACTGCTCAGCGCAAGCGCCTCGATTCGCGCTTTTACCGGCGAGGTGTCGTCGCGCAGCATATGAAGGCCAGGGCCAAAAGTGACAACCTCGATCGACACTTTCTCGCCGAGATCCTTGTAATATTGGACGACGTTGCTCGCATTGTTGAGCGCAAGGTTCATCATCGCCGTGTCGTTGCTGTTCAATTGCAGGATAAGGCGGTGCTGCTTATTGGTATCCTGAGGGAGGTTCGTTTTGGTAACCGCACTCTGCGCTGATTGTTGCTTGTTCACCTTCGCTTCCGACGACGGCACGACCAAGAGCAGTGCTGCAATCGCCGTCGCGGCTCCTACCATTTTCCTGAGGCTCGTCATGGAGTTCTTCCGATCTGGTGGCCATTAGTTGCGTGGCCCGGCAACGACGTGTGGCCATTTGCACGCCGCTGCCAGCTTCTCTCGCGCCGTCTTTAATCCGCCGAGCGAAAAACGCCCGTCTTGGGCGACACCCGATCGAGTGGTGAGTCGAACCGCAATGTGACCGTCCTCGGGGAGCGACTGCAGCAGGCCTACGATGTCACCTGTGAACGCAGCGCCGGCTCCAAACGACGGCGAACCTGCCGCAAGTTGCACCGGCTGATCGCTATTCACGCGATAGGTAATTCTGTAGCCCGAACTGCTGCGAGAGACGGCCGGTCCTGAGACCACCAGCTCGGTACGGCCACCGCGGCAGTAAATGGCGAGCTGCATCGACGAGCCCTCGGAGCCCGCGGTGGCGGTCACCATCGGCGTATAATTTACCGGCGAGGTAGTCTCGCTGATGATCCAGTTGTCGCCGGCCCTCGCCGCGCGATCCGGCGCTGCGATATCACGCGAGAGTCTGTCCAGACATTCCAGGCGCTCTGCATCCTCTATGATGATGGAGCAAGCGCGAAGATGCGCCATTGGATCGGCCGCGCCTTGCGCAAAAGCGATCCCGCTAGCAACTTCGAATGCGATGGATAGAAGGATCGCCTTCATCGCGACGCCCGGGGTGCGCGCGCTTGACGATCCAGCCATTCCTGCGCCGCCGCAAAGCGATCGAGGCCAGGGACTGTCGCAGCGAGATTGATCGACTTCCATTTCGGGTCGAAGCCCGGGCCTTGCAGCCTGCCTATACGCGAAAACAGCATGTCGACAAAGCGGGCGACGCGCTGATAGCGGTTTGTTTTTGCGGCCCAATTGAACGCGACCAGTGCGGTCGGTACCGCAATCGTTGACACTTGTTCGCCTTGCTTGATCAGTCCAGGGTATTCGGCGGCCTCCAACACCCCGGGAAGATAGTAATCCTCGAATTTGCTTTCGTATTCTACCGGAAGGAACTTGAAGCCCGGCTCCCAGCGTCCCTTTACGAAGGCGTCAACCGGCTTCGACGTGATGAAGACGACGGCTGCCATCTCGCCTTTGCGCATCTGCTCCAGTGCGACCTGATGCGGAATGAAAGTCTTTTCTGCATTGATGCCTAGGCGGCTGAAGATCAGTGGCCCCGAATATGCCGCAGCCGTGCCCTGGGTGTTGAAATTTACCTTCTTGCCAGCGAGATCCTGCAAGCTCTCGATCTCAGGGCGGACAAAGATATGCAGCTCCGACGGGAAGAGATTGAGCAGGTAAGTGATCCGACGCCGGATCTCCGGCACCTGAATCTTGTACTCTTCGAGCGCGTCGGAATTGATGATCGCCGTATCAACGCCACGCAAATAGAGCAGCGAGTTCAGATTTTCCGTGGCGCCCCGAGTGACGATCGGCAGGACATGCAAATTCGGGCCGTCATCGACGACGCGGGCTATCTCGGCCGCGAGACGTAGGGGCGCACCTTCGAGCAAGCCGCCGGCGAGGCCTACGGTCCAGGCGTTCATCTTCTCTTTTTCGATTTGTGGTAATACACGGCGGACGTCTGAGGCTCCGCCCTTGGCGGTTTGCGCGCATACGTCAGTCGATAGAAGCATCAGGAGAACGGGCGTCCACGCGGCGAGCAGCAGCAACGAACGTGGTTTTGCGGCGATGTTGTTCATCTCTACCCTCCACCAAGGGCAGCCTCTTAGACAGCGCCAATGCAAGCGTGATCTTCTCACTGGCGCGCGTCGAGTCGGTCCTACGCCTTCCTAAGGAGCCCATAGCGGGAAAAGGTGGCAAGGTCTGCCCAATAGTGAACGGAACACGGATGATAAAGAGCAACGAAGGGGAACTGATTAGGCCGACAAAGTGAAGCCGCCCCCAAAGGGCGTGAGCGGGGCACCTTAAGTTAAGGCTTGCGGAGCCCACAAGTAACGCTACGTCCTCGAACACCAGATTAGAAGCGTTTCGCGATTGACGTGTCTGTTCTGCAGCCAACACTGGAACAACGAAATCCTCGGCTCAATTCCCTCGGGAATTTTAGGAAAAGTACCGAGCGCAATGTTTTCGAGCTCGTCCGGATAGATCAGGATCGATCTCGCGCACCACGGGAGAGAAGGGAAGCGCGGCGGCTGATGGTTGTTTTGTCGTTACCTCACTGGGCACGACCTTGGCTGAGGGGGATGGGAATGAGTTAATGGCCTTTGTAGTGCTCGACCAAACTAGGTGATCTTCCCCCGAAAAAATGGACAGGGTTAAGCTGCTTTTAGCTCCATCTCGATCGGGCTGATAAAGCCGATGGCGGAGTGACGACGAGTCCGATTGTAGAAGCCCTCGATATAGGCAAAGATATCCCGTGTGGCTTCTGCCCGTGTTGCATAGTGCCTGTGGTGGACGAGCTCCGTCTTGAGCGTGTGAAAGAAGCTCTCCATCGGAGCATTGTCATAGCAGTCGCCCTTGCGGCTCATTGACGCCCTGAGGCCGGCGGATTGCATCAGCTTGCGGTAATCCGCCGAGGCATATTGAACGCCGCGATCGGAATGGTGGATCAGGCCGGCACTTGACCGCTGCGCCGAGATCGCCATCCGCAAAGCCGCCAAGGGCAGGTCGGCGCGCAAATGATCCGCCATCGCCCAGCCGACAATCCTGCGGCTGTACAGATCCATGACGGCGGCCAGATAGAGCCAACCCGGATCGGTCTCGATGTAGGTGATATCGGCCAGCCAGATCTGGTTCCGAGCAGTGGCGATGAAGTTGCGGTCGAGCAGATTCGGGGCGATCGGCAGGTCGTGGCGGCTGTCGGTGGTCCGCACCCGGCGTGGCCGCGCCATGATGGCCCTGATGCCGTGACGCCGCATCAACCGCTCGATGCGACCACGGCTCGCCCCGCGGCCCTGAGCCTTCAACTCGACATGGATACGCGGGCTGCCATAACGCCCGCGGGTGTCGCGGTGGACCCGCCTGATGTCGTCGACGAGGTCACGATTGGCAGCAGATCGTCGGCTCTCCGGGCGCGAGCGCCAGGCATAATAGCCGGCCGGCGAGACGCCGAGCACGTCGCACAGGAGCGTCACCGGATAGTCGGCGCGGCGATCTTCGATGAAGCGGAATCTCATGTCCGTGTTCCAGCAAAGATCGCGATCGACTTTTTTAAAATGTCGCGCTCCATGCGCAGCCGCTCGTTCTCTCGCTGCAAACGCGCGATCTCTGCCGCGTGGTCCGCCGACGGCAGCGTCGCCTGCGTTGTGGGGCGCCGCGTCGCCGCCGTCGGCTCCAGCCGAGCCCCTCGCTGCTCCATCCACCGCCGCAGCACGGAATCGCGCAGCCCAAGCTCCTTGGCAACAGATCCGATCGAGCGCCCGCTCGACGCTACGAGATCAACCGCTTGCCGCTTGTAGTCGTCCGTAAACGACCGACGTTGACGTCCTTCCATCCGACACCTCCTGGCTCTTCGAGCCTACTACAGGTGTCCATCAATTCGGAGGAGGTTCAAGGTCCGCCGCCAGCGTTTCTCAACCGCAAGCATAGAAAGATAGGAACGCATTTTAGAAATTCCGCGTTGACCAGATGCGGCGGTGCAACAGCCGCCGCAGGGTCCCTGTCCCTTTGCGCGCTCCGCAACCCTACGGGAACTGACCCTCAACCGTACAGCGCGAGCGGAGCGAGGAGCGGTAGGACGGCAATGCGATATATCAAACTCGCAATCCTAGTTTTGGTATATGCGCCGATATCATCGCCCACGTTTGCGCAAACCTGTTGCCCCGCCGGCTGTGCGCCAGAGGCCAATCGGTGCGTGACCACGGGTCCGCTGTGGACCAGATGCGTTCCCATCGTCTGTACCGAGGGTTCTCGAACGCCGACCGCCAGGGCTTCTGGCCCTACAGCCGAACACCGAAAGAGCGCAGTGCTCGCCCGCCCGCTGCGCACAACGCGTGTTTACGTGGCCCCACGTCAGATCCCCACGCATTGCCCATTGCTAAATCCAACCAAAGCGCAGGTCGACGAGGCGACCAATCAATGCGTGAACGCGTTGACTCAAAGTTCGCAGTTGCGGGAATGCATTTTCGAGGACTATGCCGGTAGGGCCGAAGACAAAAGAACTGGCCTGAGCTGCCCTGACCGTCAAGCTGCGCTGGCTAGGCAGTGTCTAAAACGCTGCACCAACTACGCATCCGATACGACCCACTTAGTATGCACCGGCAGCTATCCGAACACCGTCTGGCATATCTCCTTTGGAGATATCGCGGGCGACACCGGCAATTCCGCGCGTGTAGACCTCTGCGGGCCTCCGCTAAGAAGCATCTTCGCGAAAAAGCCGCCACCGGGTTGAGGGTTATGTCAAAAGGTGCAAGGGCGACGACTTGACCATGCCGGTGAGGGCTCGCTCGCCCCCATGGGAGCCCCCTTGCGCGACGCTTGTTGAGGGTCTGCCGACGCGCCAAAAGGTCAGGTTGGCGTTCCTACCGCAATTGCAAACGATGCGACCCGATACGGCGGGCGGATTGATTTAAATCAAACGAGCTTGCGGCAGAGTTGGCGTGGGCGTTGGCGCGGCATTAAAAGTTGGCGCTTCCCTTGTTTCAGTTGACCAACGCTTGCGCTCCGGCTGTGCCCGCATCCGATATGTCGCCCGCGGATTTGCCAGCCCTGGTGCGCAACAATGGCGCATGGGTTCAGTCTCGAAAGGACGCTTGATAGGCGCACGTGCTGGTGACCGTCATATCACTGGCGATTATCGGAATCGGTATCGGGATCGGGATCGCTCCCTAGTCGCGACCCAGCCGAACCGATGGCGCGTGGTGAACTCCGAAGTGAGAGGTCTCCCATCGAGCCCTCACTGATGTAGGAACAGGCCCACACCCTTTTTGTTGTTGTGCGAAGCGAACCTTCGCGAACTGCCTTTATTTCAAGACGACGCAACTTTTTGTGCGGAACTCCGCACGTATCCAAAGAAAGGTAGACATGCAAGCGCATCGAACTTTCCTGAGCTTTGCATTAGCGATCGTTTGCGGCATCACCCTTCAGAGTACCGCGTTCTCGCAAGAGTATCGGGGAACGTGGCAACAACAGCAGGCCTGCACACCCGACGTCTGGCGGCTATGTGGCGCGCAAATACCCGATGCGAACAGGATCGTGGCTTGCTTACGGCGAAACACTCCGAACCTCAGCGATCGGTGCCGCGCGGTTTTTGCACAAGGCGACGCGCCGTCACGTGGTGAGGATCGCGACTACGGGCAAAGGCGTTACGATCGAGATTATGGACCGCGTCGCTACGATCGTGATTATGGGCCAAGGCCCTATGACAGAGACGACGGGCCAAGGCCTTACTACGGTCCAAGGCCTTACGATTATTACGACGAATAAAGTGGAAGATAGTCTTTCCGCAGCAGACCTCACCAGAGGTCCAAGTTTTCGGCACAACGGGTATAAATGAGGCCGCCGAACTGAGGCGGCCTCTGATGGCATTAGCGGTAGCCTTTGCACTTCGTCTCTTCTTTGTACTCTCCATTGCGCTCCCGTTTGCGCTCGATCTTGCACGGCCCTCTGTAAAATTCCTGCTTGTACTCGCGTGCTTCGTTATAGCTGCGGCCGTAGTAATCACCGCGATCGTACCCCCCAGAGTCGGGTTGGGATCAGCCAAAGCCGGGCTGGAAAAGACCATCACGCCGACCATCACCAAAGCCCGTTTCATATGTCAGCTCCTTGTAGGTTCCAGGGGCAACCACCTCAGAACAGATTTGTTCTTTCGCAGGATGAGTGCACGCTTTGGCTAGCGTCGCGAAAATAACGCGGCCGGATTGAAAGCGCCGATTCATGATGTAAATCAAGGGACACATCTGGCTCTCCGACATCCGTCAGGCATGACGTCAAAGCCACGCCTCGAAGATCATGCCAATGACCTGCGAGAAAAAGCGGCCGCCTATGCGATCTCAGCCGGTCTCGTCGGCTTCGGCGTATGGATCGCTATTGCCGGCCTAAGCTCCAGTGCACCCGCCATATGGATTTGCGCTGCTCTCATCCCCATCGGGGTTGGGCTCGTCAGCGCTTTCGGCCCCACTTAAATCGATCGGGAGGGTCCATTGGGCTCGCGAAAATATGGGGCAGTAACCGGTACCGGTACCCGCCCGATTGCGATCCCGGGAAACGGGGGGGTCGAGCCTCTACCTCCTTACCGATGCACCCCAAACAGCACGTTCACCGCCATCGCCGTGTGAGCACGTGCCAATGATTTCCAGGTGCCTTCGCCATTTAGCGTCTTCCATGCCGTCTCGATTGGGCCATGATGTCCGTTGTGTTCCGTCGTGGTTCGAGGTCTGTGATGAGCGAGTATCAACGCCTTCCGCGCCGATCGCAGCGCTCCCGATGAGCGTAGCAAGAGGGAGGGACCGATTATGGCGATTTCGATTTCTACGATCGTGGCGGGGGCTCATCTTGTCGTCGCAGTGGCCGATCAGGTACCTACGTTCGACATCGCCCGAAGTTGCAAATTGGATACGGCCGCGACGGCCAGCGATTCAGTTCAGCAGTCCCTCAACAACTGCGTGGACGATGAAAACAGGGCCCGACAACAATTAGGGAGCCAGTGGTCCAAATTCTCGGCCGCCAGCAAGGCGCAATGCATTCCGCTGGAGGGTATCGGTGGTGACCCCAGCTATGTGAGCCTTTTGACCTGCCTGCAAATGGATAAGTGGGAAAAGGACGACTAGATATCAAACTGAGACACTATCAGGTTAACCGGTAGCGGTACCCGAGCGACTGCGATCCCGACATACCGCCCCGGGGGGACCCCCCACCCCTTTCGGCCACAGGCACATGCTTCCCTAAACCGCGATAGGAGCCCTGTGGAGCGTCCCCGCATTCGGCTGGCTCAAGGACAAGGAAGCGCGATGATCGCACAGTCGGCTCGCGCTGAGTCAGCAGATGGCTCCGATCAAAGCGGCATAGGTTATCGCAGAGACCGACAACGTCACAGGCTACGAGCTTCGGCCGAACCGGATACGCATCGCCGCACAGCTCATCGATGCGTCAACAGGCGCGCACCTTTGGGCGGATCGTTTCGACTGCGCACTCGAGGACATCTTCGACCTGCAGGACCATGTGTCCGCCAGTGTGGTTGGTGCAATCGCGCCGAAGCTCCAGCATGAGGAGATCAAGCGGGCCAGGCGCAAACCAATCGAAAATCTGGATGCATACGACTATTACCTGCGTGGGCTGGCGAAAAATTATTGGACCAAGACGCGATCAGCGAGGCGCTCCGGCTCTTTCGCGAAGCGATGAAGAGCGACCCCTATCTAGCCTCGGCCTATGGCATGGCCGCGTGGTGCTATGCGCGGCGCAGGGCAAATGGTTGGATGATCGATTGTGCGAAGGAGAGCGCGGAAGCGAAGCGGCTGGCCCGGAAAGCAGTGCATCTGGGAGCAGACGACCCGGTAGCGCTGTGTATGGGTGGATATGCTCTCGCTCGTGTAGCCTATGAGTTCGAGGATGCTGCGGCTTTCATGGATCGAGGACTAACGATCAATCCCAACTTCGCGCAGGCTTGGATGCTCAGCGGTTGGCTGAGAGCCTGGATGGGCGAGCCCAAACTCGCACTTGAGCACGTTGCGCATGCCATGCGCCTGAGCCCGCTCGATTCGTGGATGTACGGCATGCACGGAGCCATGTCGTATGCCCATTTTGTCGCGAGCCGCTATGAGAGGGCGTCGTCATACGCCGAAAAGTCGATGCGCGACAATCCAGGCAATCTGCATATCCGCAGCCAGCAACGCACTCGCCGGACACCTTGAGCCAGCACAGAAAGCCATGAAGCGGGCGCTCGAATGTCGTCCCGATTTGCGTGCCTCCATTCTCAGCGATTTAGCGTCATTTCGCCGAGAGAAGGACCTCGCCAAGTTCGCCAATGGTCTCCGCAAAGCAGGACTTCCGGAGTGATTGTGAGTCGCTTTCGTCGGCCACAAGTTGTGCTTGTGTATGACGCCGATGTCCGAGACGGGTCTTGGCTGTGTGAAAACGCGAAGACGCTCAATCGCGATAGAAGAAGTTATTCATCCAAGACCGCTTCAGGCCTTCAATTCCCAAGCGCATTCACTTTAGAAATCAAACTGGAGAATGTCCTTCTCGTCGCGTTTTGACTTTTTGCGTTTTTACACAGCCAGGGTCAAAGGTGGAAGGTGCCCAGCGAGCAGATGTTTTTCCGTTTCACCCCTGAAGGCTGACATCCTAGCGGACCATCCTCGGAGCTTAACCTCGGCAGGGTTACGCTCCATGTGTGGCGGGTGCAGGATTAGTAGCTTTGACGTAATGCGGGGGAGCTGCAGGGGATAGGCTCTCATTTGCGCTTTCCGTGTTGCGACCCTGCCCCTGTGAAGGTTAGAATCGGAGCGACAAGCGCTTCCAAGCACCTTACATTAATTGAGCATGCGCCCGCACGGGGAGCTGTAGGGGAGCCAGCAAGGCGGGACGGCGCGACAACCGCAACTCTTGTCCGAGAAGTCCCAGCAGTCCTGCGGTGGTCGGCTCTACTCTCAACAGCGGACATCTTGGCCAGCTCGCAGTCCGTCTGCGTTGGGGCCAATAGCAGACCTCAGTGTCTACCGGGCCTTAGCCCGCTCTACCTCCGATACTGTTGCAAAACTCGAAAGTTGTAGGGCTCAAGAATTTTCACGAAAACACTAAGCAGCGAGCGATCGCTGATTCGTATGACCTCAGTCGCGTTACCGAAGTCGCCTGTGAATTTTGCGTGAGGCCGTGACGTCCCTCACATCTTGTACACGAAAGTCGCGCCCACGGCCCGCAGAATTTTGACCATCGGCGAAAATCGACTTTGCAACACAATCCCTCCAAAAGCGGACATCACAGGCGCCAACTGGCAAGTCCGCTTAGGCCCGCTTTCAAGCGAGCCGATTGGTTCCTGCGAGAATTCAATTAGCCTTGTGGCCCAGGAAGGCCGGGATATCGCAAACAACTTGCTCGATCGAATTGCGCACAGCGGAAAAGCGGCTGTATAAATTCGGCCGCGGTGCACTACTCTCGATCCGCTGGGCGCGGCTATGATTTTCCTTGCGCAGCCTGCTAGCGAGTTCCGTAAGTGAGCCCGTTGGTTGCGTCTGGCGCGTCGCACCAAGATTATCGATGCCGGTCGCTACCACCGACACGCGGACAACACCTTGCAGGCTTTCATCGAAAGTGGCGCCGACGATGACGTTGGCGTCCTTATCGACCTCTTCGCGAATGCGGGTCGCCGCTTCGTCTACCTCGAACAGCATAAGGTCCTTGCCGCCGGTGATGGAGATTATGAGGCCACTGGCGCGCTTGATCGACGGGTCATCGATCAATGGATTGGAAATTGCGGCCACGGCTGCATTGAGCACGCGCTTTGTACCGGAAGCCTCGCCCCTGCCCATCATGGCTTTGCCCTTCTCGCGCATTACGGTGAGAACGTCGGCAAAATCGAGATTGATCAGGCCTTCCTTGACTACAAGGTCGCTAATGCAGGCCACACCGGAATAAAGCACTTGATCGGCCAGCACGAATGCATCGGCGAAGGTGGTCTTCTCGTTGGCCACCCGGAAGAGGTTCTGGTTTGGGATGACCAGCAGAGTGTCCACCGCCCTGAGCAGTTCCGCGATGCCTGCTTCGGCAAAGCGCATGCGGCGCTGGCCCTCGAAGTGGAACGGCTTGGTGACTACACCGATGGTGAGAATGCCAAGCTCACGGGCCGTCTTGGCTATAACCGGCGCTGCCCCAGTGCCGGTACCGCCGCCCATGCCGGCAGTAACGAACACCATGTGTGCGCCGGTTAAATGATCGCGGATCGAATTGATTGCCTCTTCGGCCGCCGTGCGCCCCACTTCGGGCTGCGAGCCGGCACCAAGGCCTTGGGTGACTTGGGCGCCCATCTGGATGATCCGGTTGGCCTTTGACATGGCGAGCGCCTGTGCGTCGGTATTAGCGACGATAAATTCGACGCCTTGCAGCTCAGACGCGATCATGTTGTTGACGGCATTGCCGCCAGCGCCGCCGACCCCAAACACGATAATGCGCGCCTTCATCTCGCTGATATCGGCAATGCTGGTCATTTTTCTCTCCCGATTGCTCGGCTACGTCGGGGACACGCATGCTTACCCACGAGCAGCCTTGCGGTCTGCTGCCATTAAGTCCGCAGCTAGGCGCCCCGGGGGGGTGCAGCTAGTCCGCGGCTGTCGATCGAGCCATCATCAGCTCGGCCATCTTCCGAAGAAAACCTTCGAGCCGCGCCGTCGCCTCCTTAGCTGCCGTAGCCTCGGCGGTCGCCTGTAGCACTTCAACCATCAGCCGATCGGCGCGCTCACGCTCGAAATCGGCCCGGTGACCCGCTGCTGTTGCTTCGAGCCGCGCGATCTCCCCTGCAATGCTGGATCTTTGCAGCTAGGAAGACATTGCCTGCTTCACGTGGCCGACGCTTGTGCCGTATTTCCGTGAGATCCACGCTCACCATTGCTTTGCCGTCATCTGAAAGTGAGCGCGGCAGCCGGAGCCGCTTGACAAGCGAACGAGCGGCATTAGGCGAGATTGTCAAGCGGGCGCCAAGTGCGGCATATGTCAGTGTTTCAACAGGCACCGGCTGTTCTCCTGGAACGAACCGCGCGGTCTATTAACCGAAAAGTAACCGGAAGTTAAGTTGTGATGGTTAAGAGATCGTTAACAGTGGGCGGATTCCGCCAATTGAGCGTCCCGCGACCAGAATGGATGGTTGCCTATCAGACTTCACCTCGGAAACGCGCCGGCGCCGTGGGACACGCCGAGCCAATCTTTATTGTCCGCCCTATGTCGACCGGCTGGTAGGAATGTCCGTCCCGGGTCAAAATCGCCTTTCGGCAGGACACTTCCGGTCTTCCCCGGTGGTCTCAACCGGTCGCCGCAACACTTTATCTTAGAGGGAAAAGATGGAGTGTGGGATGGAACGAAGGTTTCATAGAGGTTTTACTGCGGCAGAGAAGACGGAGTTATGGGATCGCTGGAAGCGTGGGGAGTCGCTGAAGGCGATTGGACGAGCTTTTGGTAAGCAATCATCGTCGATCTATTTTTTGGTAGCTCCGCATGGTGGAATTCGTCCTGCGGAGCGGCGTCGCTCCAGGCTGGCGTTGACGCTCGCGGAACGCGAGGTGATTTCCA
The DNA here is from genome assembly GCF_009930815.1 of Bradyrhizobium sp. CCBAU 051011. Taxonomy (NCBI): domain Bacteria; kingdom Pseudomonadati; phylum Pseudomonadota; class Alphaproteobacteria; order Hyphomicrobiales; family Nitrobacteraceae; genus Bradyrhizobium; species Bradyrhizobium sp. CCBAU 051011. The sequence goes on from NZ_CP022222.1 coordinate 140,845, forward strand.
GAGGCGTTACGGCACATCAATCAGCACGGTCGATCGCCAAACTGCTTGGCCGCTCACCCTCGACGGTGAGCCGGGAAATGAGTCGCAATGGCGGCTATGATCGCTACCGAGCGACACTTGCGGACGAGAACGCCTGGGCGCGATCTCGTCGTCCAAAATGTTGTAAGTTAGCGACCAATCCGCGGCTTCGGCAGGCGGTGGCAGGGAAGCTCAGATTGGATTGGTCACCCGAGCAGATAGCCGGCTGGCTGAAGAGAACGCATCCTGAAGACGAGTGTAATCAGGTGTCACACGAGACCATCTATCGCAGCCTGTTTGTCCAAGCGCGCGGCGTGCTCAAGAAAGAGCTGCTTAGCCATCTTCGATCGAAGCGCTTGATGCGTCGCTCCAGGCCGGTTGACCCGAATGGCGATAAACGGGGGCATATCAAGGATATCGTCTCAATCCGTCAGCGACCGGCGGCGGTTGAAGATCGGGCGGTGCCTGGTCATTGGGAAGGCGATCTCCTGTCCGGGCCGAACAACACCTACATCGCGACCTTGGTCGAGCGTCATACCCGTTACGTGATGTTGGCCAAGGTGGCAGGCAAGGACACCCAGACAGTGGTCTCCGCGCTCATCAAGCAGGCGAAGAAGCTACCAAAGGAGCTATATAAATCCCTGACCTGGGACCGGGGCAAGGAACTTACGGATCATCGTCGCTTTACGTTGGCGAGCAAAATCGACGTCTATTTTTGCGATCCGCAAAGCCCGTGGCAGCGCGGGTCGAACGAGAACACCAATGGCCTGCTGCGACAATACTTCCCGAAGGGCACCGACTTGTCGGTGCACTCGCAAGCCCATCTGAACAAAGTGGCTCGTCAGCTAAACGAACGACCACGTGAGACCTTGCAATTTGAAACACCAGCAGAGAGATTTAACGCCTGTGTTGCGTCGACCGGTTGAGCCGGCACCCACTAACCGGACATATTCAGCGCCAGTTGGCATGTCGCAAACGGGCCATTAGCGGAAGTCGCACCCATTCGATCACTTCGTCGTCATGTTCAGCACTTGGCTGCCATGGTCATTCGGGCAGTCCGGCTTTCCCCAACCCTTCTTCGAACCGCGAGAGGTCTTCGGGCCGATAAGGGCCTACCATGTCTTTAAGAATGGAAACACGTAGTGTGGGATTCAGTTGCCGCAGCCGGGCCACTGCCTTATGCGCCTGCTTCAGCCGATCCGCCATTGCATTGCTTGCGGCGGCGATACGTAATCCAGGTGGAAAGTCTGGATTGTCCCGCAAAGCCATTGCCGCCCACGATGCCGCTTCGCTGTAGCGGCCCAGGAAGAAAAGCGCATGCGCGGTCCCGCTTCGCATACGTGGCACCCGCGGATCAAGTGGGCTCAGGCGTAAGGCACGCGCGAACCGCTCGATCGCCGCTTCGGGCTCGCCGAGCCAGATTTTGGCCCAGCCGCCGAAAAACAATGCCTCGGCCATATTGCAATTGAGCACCAGCGCGCGATCGATTAAGGCGGCGGCTACCTCAAGATCGCGAACAACAAACGCTAATGCATGCCCGGCGGCGGCGAGCGCGATCGCGTCATCCTTATCCTTGCCCAACTCAACCGCCCGCTGAGCAAGCCTTTTCACTTCGGCAATCTCGTTTGCTGTGACTGAGATCCAGCCTTCGCTTTTGGCAAAGGCGTAGCAAGCGGCAGCACGACCATAAGCCGACGCAAAATCGGGATCGAGCTCGATCGCCCCGTTGAACAGACGCAATGCCTCCTCGTTAGTTTGCCGGTTGGCAAACTGATAAAGCTCGGCCAAACCGCGTAAATAGCGATCATAAGCGTCGAGACTCTCGGTCGGCTTGCGCTTGGCACGCTCGATCTCGGCCTTTTCCATTGCCGGCGCGATCGCCCCGACAATGCTCTCGGTCACCTGGTCCTGTAGATCGAAGATGTCGCCGAGCCCGCCATCGACGCGGTCAGCCCAAAGATGGGCCCCCGTGGTGGTATCGACGAGCTGTCCCGTGATGCGCACCCGGTTGGCCGCTTTGCGAACGCTCCCTTCCAAGACGTAGCGCACCCCAAGCTCGCGCCCGACCTGCTTCACGTCAACAGCGCGCCCCTTGTAGGTGAAGCTGGAGTTGCGGGCGATGACGAACAGCTGTCGGAAATGCGAAAGCGCAGTAATGACCTCCTCGACCATTCCGTCTGCAAAATACTCCTGATCGGGATCGCTGCTCATGTTCTCAAACGGCAGCACGGCGATAGACGGCTTGTCTGGGAGTGGAGGGACCACACATATCCTCTCGGTCGGGGCGTTATGCGCTCCCGCGCGTACAGCGTAGGCGCGGACAGGCCTGGAGATGTTCTTGAGCCGCTGCTCGCCGCGATCTTCGAAGCCAACGTCTAACTTGCTTTCGACTTCGCTGTACACCTTCTCGGAAATCAGGATGCCGCCCGGATCCGCGATGCCCTCCAACCGGACAGCAATGTTGATCCCTTCGCCATAGAGATCACCGTCCTGCCCAACGATAACGTCACCAAGGTTAAGCCCGAAGCGGAACCGCAGGGGGCTGCTGTCCGAGGCAGCGAGATGATCCTGCATCGGTAGGTGGACGGCGTGGACGGCTCGACGTTGACGATTTCGCTGGCGGGTCAGCAGACGGGTGTCGCGGGGGAGCGGCGGTCCCTCATTCGCGTTCCAGCTCTAAGAAACCACCAGTCAGATTTCGCCGCTATGGGTCGAGATGAGGCGGATATGGGTAACACCTTCTACATTTGTCCTGACGTAATCCTGAGCAGCCGCGATCAGACGCCGTACTTCGAGATCGTTATACATAGAGTGCTTCGTATTTAGATGCAGATCGGTTTCCACGACTATATTACGTTCGTAGTCCCGGCTGGCGTGATCTCGATGCTAAACGATACGAAGCGTACGTGCGGACCTTTGAATGTCATTTGGCCTCACGCCCTCGAATTTTTGTCTTTGACTTGCAGCGCGCCCCAACACATGCCGAGGCAAGCGGCCAGTACCGAGCCCACTATCACGCCGAGCTTCGCCGCGCCCAATAGGTTTTTGTCGTGAAAGGCGAGTAGTGCGATAAAGATGGACATCGTGAATCCGATGCCCGCCAGCAGACCGACCAGGCAGATGCCAGCCCATGAAACTCCGGGCGGCAGTCTGCCCCACCCGATCCGGACCATAAGCCAGGTTGCGCACACTACGCCAATTGGCTTACCTGCGAGCAGGGCAATGGCGACGCCGCTCATCACCAGTTGCGATCCTCCAACGGACAGATCAACGCCGCTCAAGGTGACACCTGCATTAGCTAACGCGAACAGTGGCATCACGCCGTAGGCAACCCATGGATGCAGCGCCGTTTGAACGCGGACCACTGGAGGCAGCATTTCCCGGTTGGCCAGGTGAAGTTGCTGAAGCGGACGCTCCATCCGGCTGACACCTTTTGCAGTCTCGAGAAGGCCGCGCAACTCGTCTGCAACCCGCGTCACCACGTCAACCGGATGCTCCCGCATCGGAATGGGCTTTACAGGCGTGATCAGCCCAAGGACGACTCCGGCGAGAGTTGGGTGAGCACCAGCCATCAGCAGACCAGCCCAGATCACCGCGCCTGGAGGTACGTAAGGGTAGGCTGAACCGACGCCGATCCGCTGAAGTCCCAGCACCATCAGTAAGCCCAAGCCGGCGACCGCAAGTCCGCCGTAAGAGAGGCCCCCCGAGTAGAGAAAAGCAATGATCAGTACGGCAACGACATCGTCGATAATTGCAAGAGCCAACAGGAAGACACGAATATTGGCTGGGATAGACCGCCCCAGCAGGGCAAGCACTCCGATGGCAAAGGCGATATCCGTAGCGGTGGGTACAGCCCAGCCATGGCGGAGGATCGGGTCGCGGTTGATAGCTATATAGACCAACGCGGGGACAATGATGCCGCCCAGCGCCGCCGCTATTGGAAGCGTCGCCTGCTTGAGATTGCTCAGCGCGCCTTCATGGATTTCACGCCTGATCTCCATGCCTACCACCAGGAAAAACACAGTCATCAAGACGTCGTTGATCCAGAAATGCAGTGTTTTGGAAAAGACGAAAGTCCCGAGTCCCATCGAAAGTGGCATATGCCAGAGAGCGTCATAACTTTGGGCGAACGATGAGTTCGCCCAAAGCATCGCGGTCATGGCCGCGATCAACAGCACGACGCCGCTGACTGCTTCGACGTGCAGAAATCGCTGCAGCGTCTCAAACACACGTTCAGCGAAAACTTGGGCGGGTGGAGGATCTCGAGGTGCTGTTTTGTCCATAGACACGCGCATCCCGCGCGGCGGCCCGACCAACGCACTAGCCTGTCTCGCTGCAGAATGCAGCCGACACCCGTGACTCTATTTCGCACGGAAAAGCCGAACCAAGCAATCGCAAAACGTTGCGAACGACGCCAAATCTTAAGCAGGTGACACCCCGCAGCGCGGAACCCGGACGAGCGCAACCGCTTTCATCCGCCCCAAGTTCCGCGGTCCGCTCTTGGCACTTTCAGCCCATGTCGTCGCTCTATACCGACCCGCTACTGTGTCGAGGAAACGAGCAGATGTCGCGGCAGAGATCCGAGCAGTAGACGAGCAAAATGCTACCGAGCAAGAAGAGCTTGATCTCGTCGTAGCCATCCGTCGTCAGCGGACCCAATTCGAAGGCTGGCGGAAGGAAGGCCCACCAGACCAGGGGCAGCGCCAGCATTGCGGCGAACGCACAGCGGGCTTGCCTGCCAAGAAACCGGCAAAGAAGACGGTGGGAACGAAGGGTGCAAATTTCAGGTGGACGCCGAGAATCTCGGCAAGCATCTGCAGCGCGCAGGAGATCGCAACAAGCAGCAAGGCCACCGCAAAACCGCGCCAAGACCACGGCTCGATCCTTGTCCAGTCTCCGAAGATAGAAGACATCTTCATCGTGGGCGCTCCCGGTCACGGAGCACGGACTAGTGAATCTTCAGGCGCACGACCACGCTCGACGAGGTCTGCGCTCAACATATGAACACCGCTGGCGGCCTGATATTCCCCGAAGACGGCCTCAGTCGGCGCAGACCTAGCGGACCCGCTAGGTCGATGGCGCGCTCCTCGAACTCCGGCCTGGCCTCCGACGAACCCGCCCACCACGGCATACCGATTTTTCGCGGCCGGGTGAGTTGGGCGCCGCTGAAATCACTGAGCGCGGCGCTTCGGCAGGTCCTCAACGATCACCTGGCTGACGTCAGGCTCGACGCCGTCGGTCTCGTTGCACTTGCAGGTGCGCGCGACCGCTACTCCACGCTGCTACCCCGTGACCTAGATATGATAGTCGGCCACCTCCCGTTGCAGCTCCTGGTGCCGCGCTGGAGAAGATCAAACACGAATCGCTATGTAATTGTGTTCGGTATAGGTTTAGATCATCAATGGCGACAGCATCACTTCGAACTCGAGAGGAACAACGTGGCAAAGATCCAGCCCGAGCCCGTCCGCGATCCCAAGGCCGATCATCTTCTGACCCCGCAAAACTGCGTCCTGGTCCTGATTGATTACCAGCCTGAACAATATTCGTCCGTGACCTCATCCTCCCGTGAGGAGATCACGCTCAATGTAGTTGCGCTGTGCAAACTCGCTCAAGCCTACGATATCCCTGTTGTGCTCTCGACGGTAGCGGTGGGCATGGGCGTGAACGAAGGCACGATACCGGCGATCCGTGGGGCTCTGCCCGGCGTGGAAGAGATCGACCGCACGGGCGTCAATGCATGGGAGGACGAGGACTTCCGCAAGGCCGTTCAGGACACGGGGCGGCGCAAGGTGGTCATCGCCGCGCTTTGGACCGAGGTCTGCCTGGCCTTTCCGACCCTCGACATGCTGGCCGAAGGCTATGAGGTCTATCCGGTTGCCGACGCTGTGGGCGGCATCTCGCCGACCGCACACGAACGCGCATTTGACCGAATGATTCAGGCGGGGGCAAAACCAATCACCGCGATCTCCTTCGGCTGCGAGATCATGCGCAACTGGGCGCGCGGAGATTCCGACAAGCTGCGGCAGGTCATGAGGTGGTATTTCCCCGACCATCGCCGTCTGCACCAATCAGCCTAAGATGCGGAGGTTACGTGGCGGGCGCTCAGCCTGAGATGAAGAATGAGCGCAGCCCCGCTTTTTGAGGCTTTTAGGGGCTTTGGGAGGCGGAGCTACGCAGGCCACACCAATTCGGAAATCAACTCCGCCCCGCCGCCGCCGTTCCGACGATTGAGCCGTTCTGTAAAATTCTGGTCCAGAGTCGTCTAGCTTGCAGACGCCCTCCGCCCAATAGGTACGATGCCCTGGGCAGGGTGTCATGATCAGACCGACAAACGAGAGGCCGATGTGTCCGGCGTGCAAACACCGGATCGCTCCTGCGGATAACTCCCGGCCAACGCGGCTTCGAAAATGCGAACGTTCGAATGCTCGACCTGCGGCCGGACCGAACAGGTCTCTATGTCTGTGGATCCCCTGAAAACGGACTTGGTGGTGGGCTGGCTCGCCGGCGAATTGAGACCGCCGCGCTGAGCCTGCAGGCCCGATTGGGGCCTCGCGTCCGGCGCTGCCATTGGAGACGCTGCGGCCCGTTCGCGACGATCCCTTGACTGAAGTCCAGTTCGTCAACGCCTCAGTCTGGTTGCAAGCGCACGGCGCTCCGGCCGCCACAGATGCAACCCAATTCGGCGTCCTAAGGTTTGTCCGGATGGTTTTTCGCACACCAGGGTCATCAACGGATCTGAAGTCCCGAAATTCCCCCAGAAGCGGACATGGCTGTGAACGGCCGCTTTGCGCCAGGAGCGGCCATTCAACAACTCCAAAAGTTCTATTACTTGGTTTTCAGTCAACCGCCGCCAAACTTGGACGGATCATCGTAGGCAGGAGGGTCGTCATGGTCGGTGCGCAAACCACCCGGAACGGAGCCGTCGCGATAGATTGGCACACCACCCGGACACAGCCTGTCTGTGACGAACAACGAGTTGTCGTGATCTGGAATGATCTCCCCTTGCGGCAGCGCTTGCAGAAAGAGCGATTAGCAGAGCCAAAGTAATGGCTGCGTTCCGAAGCGTCCGTTCAGATCAGACATGAATAACAAAAACGGCACGAAGTTCAGCCTTGGCAAGGTCATTCGGCGATTTCTGCTTCCAGAACGTCCTCTTGCTTCCGGTCGCCCTCAGAGCGGCGACTTGCCCGGTAACGGCCAGGCGACAAGCCGTGATGTCGAAGAAACACCTTCGAAAATGCGGCCACTGTCTCGTAGCCGACACGGGTCGCAATTCGTGCAATCCCGTCGTCGCTTGATTCGAGCAGAAACGCAGCATCCTCCATCCGACGGACGATCAGGTAGCGGTACATGGACTGGCCGACGAGCTTGGTGAAGCGGGCCGAAAACGCCGAGCGGCCCAGCCCCACGCGGTGCCCGAGGTCGTCAAGGGTCCAAGGCCGATCCGGTTGTTCGTGGATCAACTGAAGCGCCGGTCCGATGTGCGGGTCCGCCATCGCCCCGAGCCACCCGCCTTCTCCGGGTCCGAGAGACTTGATCCAGCTTCGCAACACCTCGACGAAGAGCACGTCTGTCAATCGTGAAAGCGCGACGCCTTGCCCGGGACGCTTACGCGCCGACTCGCTCACCATGCGTCGCAGAATCGACTCGAGCCACTCACCGTCCTCCGTCGGCTTCAGCAGAAGCACGGGCGGAAGCAATTCCAACACGCTACCACGCGAGGGCCGCGCCACGGTGAACTTGCCGCAGATCATTGTTGAATACGGCTGCGCGTTACCGCCATGACGGATGACGCCATGATGCGCAGACGATCGATCGAGATCGAGAACTGAAAATGGTGTCGTCCGGCGATCCGAATAAATCTCATGGGGCTCGCCGCGTGAGACGACAACGAAGTCGCCCGCGTTCATGCGGAGCTCTGGCCCTTGCTCGAAAGCGAGGGTCGCTGAGGGTGAGCCAGGACTGAGATAATGGAACAGGGCGTAGGGGCGTTGTGGCAACGCCAGGCTCCAGGGATCGCCGAGCTCGAAGTGGAAGAGCAGAGTCCCGCCGAGGCGAACGCGGTTGAGTACTTCGGCGAGGATGTCCATAGCGATGATCCTAATCCCGCGGACGATCCGACACAATACTTGGACGATTGGGCTCTACCGTCCAGGAAATCTCCATACTAGTTCCTGCCAAGGCGCGGAGGCATCCCGCGGTCATCCATTTTTCAAAGCGGTGGATGGAGAAACCGCGACTTTGCTGAAGCGCTTGCCCATCCCTCGACCTCGCGTCGTCCGTTATCCAACAGGAGCTCTTAATGCGGAATTTTCTCCTCTCAACCGTTGCCGCCGTCATGGCCGGCGCGGCATTTGCCGCCCCCGCTCGTTCGGCGGAGCTGCCCAAGGGGGCGGCTCACAATATCGTGCTCGTCCATGGCGCTTTCGTCGACCAGACGAGCTGGAAGCCCGTTGCCGACATCCTCACGAAGAAGGGCTACAACGTCACGCTCGTCGAAAATCCGCTCACCTCTTTGGCCGCTGACGTCGATGCCACCAAACAGGCGCTGGCGAAGCAGAACGGCAAGACCGTTCTCGTCGGCCACTCCTGGGGCGGCGTAGTCATCACGCAGGCCGGTAACGATCCCAAGGTTTCGGCGCTCGTCTACGTTTCCGCTTTCGCGCCTGACGTGGGACAATCTCTAGCGGCTCTCGCCAAGAGCGGTCCGGCAACCGAAGGTACCGCGGCGATTCATCCTGACGCCAAAGGCAACCTCTACATCGATCCCAAGGTGTTTCCTTCGGCGGTCGCTGCTGACCTTCCCCCGCAGATCGCCGAATCCCTGGCAAACCATCAGCTTCCGTTGAACCACGTAGCGTTCGAGGCGCCGGTCGATACGGCGGCTTGGCACGACAAACCGACGTTCTACGTGATCAGCACCAGGGACAAGGTGATCGCCCCCGAGGCGCAGAAGTTTTTCGCCGACGGGATGAAGGCCGACACGACGGAAGTCGCCGGCAGCCATGCTTCGCTCGTCGTTCATGCGAAGGAAGTCGCCGCGGTGATTGAAAAGGCTGCGCTCGCGAAGTGACGAGACCGCTCTCGGCGCTTTCGCGCCGGGAGCGCACGCACAAACCCGTACCGATCCCCCACTCGACCATTTCCTGCCAAGCATCCGGAGGATGACATGACTTTACTCGACATCGCGAGCCAGGACGCCGCCACGCTTGAAACGGCACCCACCCGTTATTACATCGAAGGCCGCGGAATCCGCTTCGCCTATCGCCGCCTCGGCCCGTCCACCGGAACGCCGCTGGTTCTCCTGCAGCACTTCTCGGGCAACATCGATGCGTGGGATCCGGCCGTCGTCAACGCCCTCGCCGCCGATCGCCCTGTCATCGCCTTCGATAACGCTGGCGTCGGCCGCTCGACAGGTCAAACGCCCGACAATATTGCAGCAATGGCGCGAGACGCGGTCGCCTTCATCAACCTGCTCGGTCTTTCCGAAGTCGACCTGCTGGGCTTTTCCCTCGGCGGCTGCGTCGCCCAACAGGTCGCCGCCGAGCACGAACGGCTGGTCCGGAAGCTCATCCTCGTCGGCACCGCACCGAAAGGCGGAGAGGAACACCTGTTAGCTGTTCTGCAGGAAGCGTTTTCCCAAACCGATGCGCCGGACCCCCGCCTGCCGCTGTTCTTCACGAATTCGTCCGCCAGCAGGTCGTCCGGCTTGGCCTTCCTGAAGCGGACGAAGGTGCGTAAGGATGATCGGGACACCGATAACGGCAGCGCGGTAACCGATCCGCAGGCCAAGGCGCTGATCACCTGGTGCGCCACAGCTGATCCCGAGCACGCCATACTGCACGCGATCCGCCAGCCCACCCTTGTGGTCAGCGGTAGCCACGACACCATGCTGCCCGCGAACAACGCCTACGCCATGTTCATGGAACTCGGCAACGCCCAGCTGGTGCTATATCCCGATTCAGGGCACGGCGCCCTGTTTCAGCACCACGAGACGTTCGTCAGCAACGCCCGGACCTTCCTGGAAGCGTCACCGGCGGCTGCATGATCCTCGGCGCGCTCCGACGCGATCACGCACTTTATCCATGAGAGTTGTTACGGAGGACAAAATGGCAATCGAAAAAGTCGAGGTGGAGCGTTTCAGCCTCACGAGTTCAAAACCATTCGAAGCTGTTGTGGCCGCACTCAAGGCGGCGGTCGGTCAACCCGACATGGTCGAATTTTTCAGAACGACGAGGGCAACAAATTTCTTCCCCGATTTGGAGCGCATTGTAACAAGCGGCCTCGGCCGCACGGGCCTTATGCTCTTCGCGGAATTCGACCTGGGCGATATTCTGCGTCGCGAAACTGGATCCAGGACGCCTAGGATCATACGGCTTGTGGTGGGCAATCCACTCATCATGAAAGAAATGGTCAAGCACGTTCCCGATGCTGGATCTTACGCTCCAGTCACAATCCTCATCGATGAACGTCCCGATGGCGTGCACGTCTCCTATAACAAAATGGAGAGTTATCTGCTGCCTTATGGCAACGCGGCAGCACTTGCCGTCGCCCGAAATCTCGATGAGAAAATCACAACCTTGCTGCGGGAATGCGCAAGCTAAACGTCCTGATGAGGTTTTCGGCCGGTGGAAGTGGGTAACTCATACCAATCGCGCAACGCGACGGACGTTGTCATGACGCGAGCCAGACGTTGGAAGGGAAATTCCTGCATGTACAAGACACTTCTTGTCACTCTCACTACCTCGGCTCTTTCCATCGGGCCCGTCGCATCTGCTCCCGCCGTCAGGAAAGAGCCGCTGGATGCTGCGACCCTCAGCGCGATAAAATCGAAGTTCGGCAGGCTGATGGAATTGGCCAACAACCACGATTTCAAGGCTCTGCATGGGATGTTCTGGCAATCGCCCTCGACCCTGTTGGCGGCTAAAAGCGCGATCCAGTCCGAGGGGAACTGGGCCGGCTTTTGGGGCAACGAGGCGGTTGATCAAAAGCTACATGATATCGGTAGCTCCGGTCCGGTCGTGCTCGAGCCCGATTATTCGAAGCTCAAGGTTGTCGGCCTGACGAGCGACGTCGCCGAGTCCTACGTGCCGATCAACATCACAGTCTCTTATGCGGGGCAGGATGGAACAGCCAGGCCGTTTCTAATGATCATCAATTGGCTTCGCGTCGGGAAGGACTGGAAGGTCGCTTCCGAGATCATTCTGCCGGTGCCGCCTGTACCCGCCGCGAAGGGCTAGGCGCGAGGCCTCACTGTTCGGCACCGACGCCTCGCATTCTTTCGTACTGAACGCAACGTCCCGGGACTGTCTTCACTCAGTTGACTGACGAACCGCTAGTCGTGCGAGGCGCGGGCGGTGCGCCAGTATCAGGAAGCCTTCGCCAAGCTCGATGCGGATGATGCCGGCGCGATACTCTCCTTCGCAGCCTTAGTTGGCAACTATGCCGATGACCGGCTCGCCAGCTTTTACTTGAAGAGCTGCAACGGCGCAACAAGCGCCGTCATTCAAATCAACTAGCGAAATAAACCCTTCGAAGGCAGCTTTGGGTCAAACTGAGACCCGAGCCACCGGCGCGGCATGTCCGTTCTGCCGCCGGCAGCGGACATTTCCATGACCGGCCGCTTTGCGCCAAAAGTAGACATTTGCGCCGTAGTTGCTCTGAACCATAAGAGACATGGCACGCATACTTTCACCGCACCATTGCTTACAATGGCTCGGCCAAAATGGGATTTCATAGCCCATCGATCAACTTGCACTTGATTTCACCGCCTCGGTAAGGAATCGCTCGCTCGAAGCAATCAAGGGCGGCTCGTCGATTACAGAGTGTGGCGTCTCTTGCCCTTCCAGCATCAGCCGCAATTTTCCAAACCCCTTGGTGATATTTTCTTTGAATTTCGCTGCCGCCTGATCGACGAAGGCTTTGTCCTTCGGCTTGGGCTTGGCGACACGCATTTCTATACGGGTTTCGCCATTTGCTCGATCATGAAAGACATGAGTCAGCGTGATCTTTGGCGCGCCGGCGATCGGAAGAAGGGTGCTGACGGTGAGATAGTCGGAGGGACGCCAATCCAGCACCTCTTCGACGATGGCGTCCTTCCCGTGCATGCAATGGTTCTCAGTACCAATTCCCCTGCGTTTGTTGCTTGAGTTCTCGATGACCGCATCAGCGGGCCACCATTTCTGCCGCAGCCCGGGCACTGTGAAATGTTCCCACAATATCTGTCGAGATGCAGCGATATCAAAATCCCAGGTCATGTAAGCATCGGCCCGCGTTACCTCGACGCGAGTGCGCTCATTCTCCTTCTTCCACACCTCATCGAGGTCGCGGAGCCAGAGCTTAACGTCGCCAATGATGTCGATAGCTTCTCGATGCTCGACGAGGCCCTGCGCCACCGGATCTACGCCCATGGTCTGGATGCAGGCGTCGCTGTAAAGCACATAAGCCCGGCTGCCAACCTTCTCGGATACCGTGTTTTTGAGGAGTCTATGGACCAGGATCACATCGCGTCCTGCAAGCTCTTCGCGTCCGCCCATCTTCTGCTTCACCATCTGACCGTGATGGACAACAAATTTAAAATCAAGATCGCTCATTGCAACACAGGCTTTGCACTCGCAGGTCGATGCCTGCTTGACGTCACGCAGGCGCCTACGGAACTTGAAATAGGCCGTCTCAATAACGTCCTGTAGTACCGAGCCATCGACTTTCTCGGCCACCGCGTAGACGAAGGCGGCATCGCCCTCAAACTTTGCGAGTCGGAAAGGCGGCCTGAGACCTTTGACCACTGTGTTCATGAAATCGGCGATGATGTCCTGCGCGTGGTCGAGCTCGACTCCTGCGAGGAAGCTCGTGTAGCCGGAGATATCGGCGATCGCGAAAAAGGCCAGTTCGGGCTTCGGAAGCATCGCATTTCCTCCAAAATAAGCGGAACATTCTCCCGCCTCCTGATAGAGTTATGCCACGTAATGTCGCGTAAGGGATGCGAAATAACAGCTCAGGGCGCTCTGCTTCAGCGTGTCACCCTTTGGACGACGTAGGCTTTTGGGCAATCAGCGAACTTTCTGGATTAGGCGGATGGCCGCTTCGCGCCAGAAGCGGCCCTTGGCGCGCTCGAAATCCAACTTTCGCTTTACCCCCCGAAACCCGACTCAACTCGGCTATCGCGGTATGTCCGAAATGTGCCGCCAGATGCAGACGTCCCCACAGGGGCGTTCGCGCGGGCGAATCGCAATCAAGTATGCATCTGCCTCAATCGACAATGCGCATCTAGTGACTTGAATTTTTCACCTCGACCGGCGCGTTGTATTCGAACTGTAGTTTTCTTGTACGCTTGGCTTCATGCGGGCCTCCTGCCCGCCTGTTCGCGCACGATGTAATCCGCGTACCAGTCGAACCAGTTGGCGTCGGGTTGGCCAGTCTGCTTCTCGTGCTCATCATGCGCAGCCGCTGCACGTCGTAGTGCGTCAGCAAGCACGTTCGACGAAGCAAAGGTAGTGTCCGCCTCCACGCGGCCGGGTAAGCGCTGCGTTAGTTGCTGGATCAGCCAAGCATTACCCTCCGAATCCCCGAATGTCGCCAAGGCACCGTAACTCGGCCGATCTGGATCGGGACCCATAACGCGCCCATTCGGCCCGCGGTGAAACACCTCGCTTACGTCGGCCCCACGCTTGATGAGTTCGTCGCGGGCCGCTCCGATATCGGAGACGACGAGAAAGTGGAGCGGCGCCGCCGCAAGCTGGATTGAGGCTGGTGATCCAGGAGGCGTGAACTGCACGGCGCGCGAGCCGTCAGCTCGGGTGAAGTCAGCATCCAGCCGCCAACCGAGATCGCTGTAGAATTTCTTGGCGCGATCGACGTCGGCAACCGGCAGGACGGCAACCTCGAGCTTCATGTTCAAGCGTTGCTGATTCGGATTCTCGCTTCGCGTTCTGGTCTCAAAACTGACCATATCTCTATTCCTTTCGTTGCTTGCTGCTTCTTGATAGCCTCACAGTTCCGCAAATCCGCCGTCGACTACCACTTCCGATCCGAGCATGTAGCTGGATGACTCGCTGGCGAGAAACAGCACCGCTGCAGCAATTTCGTCGGGCCGTCCAAGGCGCCCGATCGGAATCATCTTGCTCGCGCCTGCGAGATAATCGCGAAACTGCGCTTCGGTCTGACCCGGATGTTCAGACTGTCCCACACCACGAAGAATCGGCGTTTCGATCAACCCCGGGCTGACGGCGTTTACGCGAATTCGCCGGCCAAGCAGCTCCGTCGAAAGGGTGCGAGCAAAAGGATCGTACTGCCGCCTTCGAGGCAGACAAGATGGCGCGACCCGGCACCCCAACCAAGTTCAGCCATGCAGCATTCAGGATGATCGAGCCACCCTCACGCATGACCGGTTCGACTGCCTGGACCGAAAAGAATACAGACCTGACATTCGTATCCATGAGCCCGTCATATTGCGCCTCACTGGTCGTCGCTACCGGCGTGACATAAGCCGCGCCCGCGTTCGCAAAAAATATGTCGAGCGCGCCGAAGGCCTGCTGCACATCGAAAGCCATCTTCTGAAGGGAGTTGCGGGAAAGTACGTCGGCCTGCAGTGACAGCACGTCGCCTCCGATGAATTTGCGTGCCTGTTCGAGCGCGTCCGCCTCGCGGCCAGTAATGGCGACCCGCGCACCGTTGGCCACAAGAGCTTTGCGGTGGCCAGGCCGATGCCCGAAGTGCCACCAGTAATGAGCGCAGTCTTCCCGTTGAGCATCGAGTTCTCCTGATCGTTTGGGCTGTTGATTTCGTGAGCGATACTTCTTGTCTTCGTCCCGCCTGACTTACTTACGGTGGCCGGCGTGACCCATTTTCTCGTGTTCAGGCACGATGAATGTCAGCGTCGTCGTCTGGCCGGGGAAAACTTTGTGGTCGGCGTCGACCAACGCGATCGTCACCTTGTGCGGACCAGCAGGTAGGCCGGCAATATCGACGGTATTGTTGTCGCTCGCGTCCGCCCACCACCACGGCAGGTCGTCGACGGTGATGTGGAGATGCCCGATACGGGGCGACACTTGGCGCGCGCCAGCCCCGAACACCTGAACAATGCGAACATTTTCCACTCGATACTGCGCCCAGAAGACGCCAATCGCCAGACCCTCGGGAAGCGGGGGGTCGACGATCAGCCTGGGAGCAGGCTCGTTTTCGACAGCGACGTACGGGGAAGCCCCGCGGATTTCCCTCGCGCTTTGAGCTAAGGCGTTGGTTGCGAGCACGGTGCCGGCCGCAATGGCGCCGACGGCAAGAGTCTTGACGAGAGTCATGGCATGACCTTCCTTAATAGGTGACAGCTTGCGAGTTTTTGTGGATCGATTGGCGAATATGGGCAAACTAATCGCGCTTTGCGGGCCACCGCAGGCGGCGCAGTTCGTCGGCAAGAGCATGGACCGCCGTCTCCTGAAATCGACGCGCCCAAAGATTCAGCCACTCCTCGTTGCCCAAGAAGAACTTCCAGTCGCTGACGACTGCTTGCCTTATGAGCAGGAACGGCACCGGCGCCGTGAATGGCCGAAAGCTGGGGTTATAAATTGCAGCCCTCTCATTGCGTTCGTAGAACGCTCCGAGCACCAATCCGTCTTCCGCATGGGATGGAACGGCGAGACGCTGCAGGACGTCTTCGAACAGACCGTGAGCACGATCTGCCAATAGATCGGTGAAACGCGCCTTTGGTCGAAATCGCGCTGGCTCTCCGATTCTCGAGCCAGGCAAACTTTACTCGCGCATTCAGGCAGTCGACGGGCCTGGCACCCGGCCAATATCGTCGCGAGGTAACGGCGGCGCTCGATATGAATGCGCTGCGCGTGAGGAGTGGTTTCAAGGAAACCGACCTGCGCATCACTCTCGGCAAGGCTTTCGATGAGAACTTGTTGGGTGGCCAACTCAGCCTGCGCGGCCGGACGCCCAATGCGATCAACACCTGAGCGCCAAATTGTACCGAGTACAATGTTACACTTGAACCGACGCAAATATCGGAGCACTCTTAGTATTGATCCGAACTTGTACTGATTGTACCGAGACGGGTAGGCGAGGAAGCTCATACCGACAACGGTCACGGGGATCGGGGAAGGAGACGAGCCATGGAGCTGACGACCACCACGATCCTGATCGCCTTTGCCGGCGTCTTCCTGATCTGCTTCATGAAGGGTGCGTTCGGCGGCGGGTTCGCCATTGTCGGCATTCCCTTGCTTTCACTGGTGATGGATCCCGTGACCGCCGGCGGTCTGCTCGCGCCATTGTTCGTCGCGACGGACTTGTACGCGTTGCGCTACTGGAAGCCTTCGACGTGGTCGAAGCCGGACCTCAAGCTGCTGTTGCCGGGGCTCGTGGCTGGCATCGGGCTCGGCTATGTGCTGTTTCGTGTGCTCGACCATCGGGCCGTTGCGATCGTGATGGCCGTTGTCAGCCTGATCTTCGTCGCGCTGTGGTTCTTCGGCGGCCCCGATGTGACGGTCCAGCCGCGTTCGACGCCGAAGGCGGTCGCAGCCGGCCTCGGCTCCGGAGTCGCCTCAATGGTCGCGCACTCCGGCGGACCGCCGCTTGCGATGTATCTGCTGCCGCTTGGGCTAAGCAAGGACGTTTATGCGGGAACGAGCAGCATGTTCTTCACCGTCGGCAACGCGCTCAAGGCGGTGCCGTGGCTGTTGCTGGTGAGGCCGGGACACAACGTCTGGATCGTGATGGCGGCGTGCCTGCTCGCCATTCCCGCCGGCGTGTGGGCCGGTTGGCGACTTCACGGCAAGCTGGACCAGCGCCAGATCTATCGGGCTTGCTATGGATTGCTTGTCATCACTGCGCTGAAGCTGTTGTGGGACGGTGTGCACGGCTATCTAGCTTAGGCGGCGATCCATCGAACCCTTCCGTAATTTTGAGGGCAACGATTGCCGCAACTCGGCGAGTGGCCGCTTTCCGTAACATCTGTCACGCGAGCCGGCGGCGGTCCTGGTAGAGACAGTGCCCGCCTGTGCTCTATCCGCGGGGCGAACCGCAGGACGGCGCCAACTGCGAAGCGCATCATTTCGACTGCTTGTCCGATTTGTTCGCCGCAATACCCTATTCTACGATGGGGGCGTAACACACCTACCCGAGTAGCTTCCGCGGTATATGTTGGGATGAAACCACGGAGATAAGCCAATATGGTCGATGTGATGCACGACGCTTAGTTCGATTCTGGCCCGAGCATTAGAAGCTCCATTCCAAACGCGCCCAAAAAATTTGGCGGGGATAGAGTTGCTTACATAACGACTCAGCAGCTTAAGTGCTGGCTGGGGCGGGAGGGATCGAACCTCCGAATGGCGGAATCAAAATCCGTTTGATTATTCAAAGATTTCAAGGGGCATTTGGAAAAAACGGTCAAAATGGCCTCTAATAATATCAACAGCTTGGCAGCTATTTCCAAATGAAAAAGTTGCCCCCCGACCCCGGACCGCAACCTGGAATTATCTCGCAGCCGTTGCTGATGCGGGCGAAGGAACGACGTTATTCGAGCCGATCCGGATAGGCGCTCAAGATAGATGCTCCCGCCCTCGCGCTCTTGGGGACAGTGTGGAGTTCAAATCGCGACTTCACGAAGGTCGCCGTTCCTTGCTGGCCACCTAGCGAAAATCTCCTCGTCCGACGCTCTCCGCTGCGGCGAGCAGAACCTCGCCCTGGCCGAGCTCCAGGGCCTCCCGACCCGTCAGGCCGTCAAGCTCGTCGTGGACCTGCACGAGAAAACGGAAGACGGCCAGGGGGACCTGCCAGTCGTTCCCGTAGGGCGGGTAACTCGGGATAGGGTTTTCCATCGCGATTGAGTTGCCAGACCGGAAGGCGGAAGCCGCGCTTGACCTCCGTCCAACCCGAAAAGTTGTCCGTTCTGTCGCTTCGTATTGATCGTTACTCGCCAAATGTGCAGCAACTCGGCAAGTTCTTCGGCTCTGCGCATGTCTTTGCCGGACAGGATATCTGCAGCTCTGATTCGACCCCGGTCCCGCGCCGCCACTGCTCATGAAGCAGGTATTGGAATTTCCAGCATGTTGGCGATCGGCGTGTAGATGTCGATGTTTGCTCCCGGAGCTCTCACGGAGACGACCAGCGCATAACGCGCCGAACGATCCCAACGCTGAAGCGCAGGCTTTTCCTTCCACCAGCCACTGACGGGAAACACCCCGATCGCATCGCGCTCAGCTAGTTCTGCCGCACTTCCGCGCCAAATATCCGAGTGGATCGATCCCTTATCGCGAATCGTACCGAGCACCCAATTGTCGCCACCTGCCGCGGCTCCAACCTGCCCCTCCTCCTCCGCCTCGGCAGCCTTGTTGATTCGTTGGCGAAATTGCTGGAGGCTCTCCAATGACCGCTTTACCGCAAACCGGAGCGAATGAGACGAATAGCGGTGCCGTCTCGTCCATCCCCGCTCGCCGGGGTTAGGCTCGACGAAATAGGACAACGTCACGCGTAGCTCGACATCCTGCTCCCCCAACGCGAGCAATTCGTCTCGGGGCCACGGCAAGCGGTGTAGGTTCATGCTGCGGGTCTTAATCGCCGAGCCATCCTTCCGGAACGGAAGAAGGGCATCTTCGACCATCAGGGTCGCATCGTCCGTCGCACTCATCACTGCGCGACCGATATCAGGTACGCCCCATCCGTATCGGCGAAGCATGGCTGCTTTCTGTGCCTGCGCACCCCCCTCGATCCGCGCACGCATCGCCGGCGTCCATTCGGCCGAGTGCACCGCGAGAGCTCGCACGGTTTCTGGCCAAAGCTGGGGGCGGGCAACCAAAACGCCGGCGCAAAGATGCGCGCCCAATGCCGCGGCCGCGCTGGTATCGCCAAACGTCTCGAAGAGACGCATTTGCGGACGATAGTGCGTTGTTATGAGCTGGAGATCATCGATCGCTGACGCCGGATTGACACCGTCATGGGCAAAGTTGCCACCTTCGAACACGACGTCCGGTCGGATCGGCCACTGACGATCCCAAACGCCAGACGTTCGGCTCGCCGGAGACAATTCGCCAGCGGGCGCCACTGGCTGCCAGCCATTGAAGTCGGGATGAAAGATGCCGATTTTGTCGGTGTACGCTCCGACAACTAGCGGATTCCATGCCTGAGCGGGGCTCTCGACCTCTTCAAGGTCGTTACGGTCCGGATAGTCTGGAGCCGAAATATCACCTCGCAGATTCCCGGCGGCGAGCACCATGAGGCGCCGACGGTCGCCGCCGCCATAGCAAAGCTGGTCGACGGCCGCCGACCACGAAGATGGGCGACCGCGACCAAGACCGACTTCGCTCGTCACCGCCATGCAGAAGACCCGCCGACGACGCGGAGCTTGTGCCTCAGCCTTGTTGATACCGATTTCTGTGATTGCTCCATAAAGTTCGGGATCGTTCTGGCCAGCTGGCGGCAAGACCTTGACCGTCTCCAATCGATGGCGCAGGTCAACTTGACCACCATGGCTAAGCGCCGCTTCAAGATCGCCATAGAGCGCGACACCTGACATCGACGTACCGTGGCCATTCCAGTAAGAGCTGTCACCTACGCCCCAGCCGTTGTCATAGGCGTGCTGGTCGACGGCATCCAAGCCCGGCTCGATCAACGGATGCGTCCGGGTCGCTCCGCTGTCGAGAAGACAGATGGCCGGCGCCAGCGCATCAGGTGCGTCAACCCGATCGACGAGATCGCCCGCCCAGTCTGCCTGTTCGACTGGGCGCATCTCGAGAAAGAGCGTCGGCGTGTCCTTAGCGATGCGCAACTCGGCCACGGCGTCGCTATTGTCGACGAGCCTTGCCATCGCTTCCTCGTTGGCGAGCGCCAGGACCACGTCGCGCTCGGGGAAGCTGATGGCATGTTCCTTCAGGGTTACATTGAGGCGTTGTGCGACATGCCGAAGGGTCTCCAGGCGACCGTCGCGAACCCATACCTCCCACCACGCCTGACGACCAGCCGTCGGAAAAAGCGCCATGTCGTCCGTGAAGAGCGAACGAACAGCTCCAAGGCGAACATCCTCGATTCGAGCGACCAAGGCCTCGTTCCTCGGCTTTCCCGACTTCGTGTTCTCGTCGCGATAAGCCTCAACCTTTTTGGCAAAGAAATCCGCTGAGCGCTCAGGTACGAACACAGTGGCCGAAACCATTTCCTGATTATCGGCGGTAGGCTTAACGGCAACGAGCTCAATTTTGGCAGGCTTATTCTCAAGATCTTGGACAGCCTCCCGCTCCGCCGCCGGGATCTCGAATTCGAGATAGAACCCCTTCTCGCCTTCAGCGACCGCTTGGTCGCGGGCTCCAAGTTTCTGCCGAGCCTGCCGGACGGCGGCACCGATCGCGTGGCCGAGTTTCTGTGCGTGCCGCGCTCTCACCCTGGCAGGCGGCAGTCCCGTGATGACAATGCGAGGCGATGTGTACGGCTCTGCTTGACCGCCACCCTCAACATGAAAATGCGGCCGATTGCGCGGCGGTCGTGCCATCTATCGTCTGCACCTCAACTCGTGGCGGCTCTGCGTTCCGCCAATGTCGAGAGCAGCGTTGGCGTCCTGATCTCGCTTCTGTCCTCGAGTACGGCGATCTTCGCCGCCTCGTCGGCAGCCCTTGATACTTCCGCCTGGCTTAAACCCACAGTGGCTTCTAAAATCGATGACCAATTGATGTCCGAGAGGTCAAATCCCGTCAGATGCGATTCCAATATGCCGCGAGCGATCTCCGGGTCCGGCAATCCATAAAGAATGACGTCGTCGAAACGCCGGAAAACGGCTTTGTCTAGCAGCTCTGGGTGGTTGGTCGCAGCAACGATCAGGCTCGGGCCATCATCGTTCTCCAAAAACTGGAGAAATGAATTGAGCACGCGCCGGATCTCGCCGACATCGTTCGTGTGCGATCGTTGTGAACCGATCGCATCGAACTCGTCAAAGAAGTATACGCCGCGCTGAACTGCAACAGCATCGAACACCAGGCGAAGGCGCGTCGCCGTTTCGCCCATGAGCTTGCCGATCAAGCCCTCATAGAGAACTGTGAATAGCGGCAGCTTTAACTCGCCGGCAAGAGCGGACGCCGTCATCGTCTTGCCTGAACCCGGAGGCCCAACTAACAGCAGCTTCCGTCGAGGCATCAGGCCGCGGGCGCGCAGGCGCTGCTGTTGGCGCTGTTCGGTCAAAACGCGCGTCAAGCGCCCTTTCAGTTCTGGCCCCAACACCATACTGTTAAGGCGAATATCCGAATAACGCGCCGAAAGCAGGCTGCTGAGTTCGCCTTTTGGCTGCGCTAGAGGAACGGGACCGGCGCCGCGCCGACCGACATGCGCGGTCTTGCCCTTTGCCGCGTCGATCAGTTCGCGCAGTTCCTGGGCGAGTTTGCCGTGTCCTTGCCTCGCCTCGTGCGCGGCAAGCTGCGTCGCCACGGAGAGGAAGCGGTCCTCATCTCCGTCGATATGGCTGCGCAGCAACGCGACGATGTGGCGAGCGGTCGACATTATTCCCTACTTCTGGTTCCAGTCCGGAGTTCCTCCAAGACCGACACTAACGATCAAGCGTGGGGCTGTATCGGACAAAAGAGCTTACATCTATTCGACCCGGCCCTGATTTCACAGGATTCGGCGACCCCGGCAGGCCTTGAGCCTGCTCACTAGTCTACCGATGAGTGGTTAAGTGTTTCCGGTCCCATCCCTGGACGGAGCGTGGATGACCTGCCGCGGGCAGAACATGCGCCTTCCTTGACGAGAGAACATAACAGGAACATTGTATTCATTGGTCGCCTTTGGTCAAGAAGCAGCAGCAACGATTGCGCCGGCCAAAAGCCACTGCGCGTGCGGCTTAAGTGACTTTTGGGAGATCGGCGCAAACAACCATGGGTAGCCATCGCCTACAGCCAAATCATGGCATCACCGATATCGGCCCTCCTGTGTTTAGCGGTAGTCTATAGCTGATTTGCTTTGACGGACGCCGCTCTCGGGGCCACCATTACGAGGTATTTCAAGTGGTTATGGGGCATGCATGAGCGGTCAATTCGAGATCGCCACGCATCAGGACCTTTTCCGTCACGTCACCGCCGATAATGCGGCGCTGTACCGGTCTGTCCTGGATGTGTGCGCGGCAGCTGAACGTCAACTGCTGCTTTACGTCCGGCCTTCCGAGATTCTCACGCAAGCAAAGTGGCCGGGCGAGCCGCCGACCGCCTCCGAACTGGACGCCGTCCTCGACAAGTTGACCGCGTGGGGCAATCTCGACTGCCAGGCCGACAACTCGCGCGTCACCTCGTTGAGCGGGTTCTATCGCCGCCGCATGCTCTACCGACTTTCGAAGGGCGGCGTCTCCGTCGAGATGGCGCTCAGCGCCTTCGCCAAGGAGATGCAGCGCCGCGGCGAACTGCAGACGGTTGCGCTTGAAGACATCGGCAAGAGCCTCCTCACGCTGATCCACCTCGGCCGAAGCAACGACCCTGACGTCGCCAAGATGTACGAGACCCTCAACGGTCTAATGACCGTGTTCAACAACATGGCCGAGACCGCGCGAGCCTTCATGGCCGGCGTCCTCCGCGGTGTCGATTTGCAGGACGGCGACGTGGACGCCGTGCTGAACTACAAGCAGCGTCTCATCGAGTATATCCGCCAATTCGTTGGCGACTTGGTCAGCCGAAGCGGTGTGATTTCGGAAGACATCAATGCCCTCCAGTTGCGCATCGACGCGATGCTCCAGTCCGTGGCCCGCCGTCAGGCACGCAACGCCCCTCCGGGCGAAGAGCAGGCCGCCTACGAAGCCGAACTGAAGATGTGGGACGAGCGGTGGCAGGGCCTGCGAATGTGGTTCGTCGGCGGGTCGAACGGCGAGCGTTCCCAGAGCGAACAGCTCAGAAGTCGGGCCCGGGCCGCGATTCCGCAACTGCTCACAGCGATCATCGCGATCAACGAACGCCGAAGTGGCCGCAGTGACCGCTCCGCCGACTTCAAAAGCCTTGCTCACTGGTTCCTCGACTGCGACGGCGACGAAGACGCCCACCGACTTGCACGAGCCGCGTTTGCGCTCAATCCGGCGCGTCACTACGCCGAAAATACCGCAGCTGCTGACGTTACCGGCGTCATACCGTGGCATAAGGCGCCGTCCATCGTCGTTCCGCTCCGGCTCCGCGAGACGACCTTCCCGTCCGGACGCAGATAGTAGGGACGGATCAAGTAACGTGGATCGATCTCGGACTTCTCGACGAACTCGTCGATCTCAATGGTGCGCGTGGACTCCAGCGCGATCTCTTCGAGCTCTTCCTTGGTCACCTCGATGAATTGGTCTTTCTCGAGCTGATAGCCCTTGACGATGTCCTCGTTCGGCACCTCGTCACCGGTGTCCGCGTCAACCTTGAGGTATTTGATGCGATGGCCGGTCTGCCGATTAAGTTGGTTGAACGAGATTTTCTCGGACTCGGAGGTGGCTGGATACAGCGCGACCGGACGGGGGGCCATGTACGCAGAACTCCGTTTTCGGGGCAGCTCGGATTCAAGACGATCGAAAGGGGCTGGTTCCGACACGCCGCCCTGTTTTGAGACTGTCAATTCGGACGTGGCCGACGCGACCAGAAAAATCCATCACACCCTCCGTCGTCGGACTCGACATTTGTTCTTGTTATGTTCTAATTGTACTATGAACGATCGACCCGCGAGTTGCGGATGCCTACCCCGAAACAAATGGAAAAGCTGGCCGCCGCTTCGATTGGAGGTAAAGCCGTGGGGGCGCGCCCACTCGGCCCTCAGGACGAGATGCCGGACGAATATTGGCATGCCGTCCTGAACGATGCCCAATTCGAAACGAGATCTTCGGAACGATCGAGCGCAGGGCAGCGCCTCTCCGAAATCCCGCAGCATGTCCTGCGAGTATCCTGTCGCAGGTGCGAGCGCATTGTCGAGATCCAGAAGGCCGACGCGATCCGCCTGTATGGGCAGCAAGCCAGCTGGAGGGAGGTCGGGCAGCGACTGCTAAACAACACCTGCCAGAACCGGACTGGTCGCTATGAGGCAGACGGCTGCTGGCCGGCCTTCGAGCCCGTCTGATCATAGCTCGTCGTCGTTTCGGATGGCCCCCAAGCATCATCCGACGCCTCTGTCCGGCGGAGATCGTAAGGCCTTGAAGAAGGAGCTCGGCAAGGCGCGGACGATGACAGGCATTTTGGCCGCGCAGTCGGACGAGCTGCGGCCAAGGGGGACGCACTGATACGCCAAGCCGATCGGCTCCTGGCTGAAAGCTGGAACGAGCGGATGTGGGCGGACGGAGAACCGATCGATCCCTCTCCGACCGTCGACCAGGCGATAAACGGCGGCTATCCTTGGCTTCAGATTCAGTGCTCGCGCTGTAAGGCGCCGAGCCAGGTCGATCTTGCAGCCCTGCCCCATCCACCGACAACTTTCGTTCATGATCTCGTCGGCAGGCTTCGCTGTCGGAAATGCGGCAAGGCGGGCCGGCGCCCCTCGGCGACGCTGCTGCAACTAACTCAGCGGCCGCGCAACGTGGCTCCGGAGGACTGAACGTGTGCAATCTCTATTCGATGACCAAGAACGTTGACGCGATCCGTCGCCTGTTCAGCGCACTCAACAGTCGCGTTGGCAACTTGCCTTCAATGCCCGGCATCTTTCCGGACTACCCAGCGCCGATCGTTCGCAACGCGCCCGACGATCGGGAGATCGTCATGGCTCGATGGGGTATGCCGTCCTCCCAGCAGGCGCTCTTGGACGCCACCAAGAAGCGAGCCCAGAAGCTCGAGGCCAAGGGTAAGCCGGTCGATTTCAAGGAATTGCTTCAGATGGAGCCGGACAGTGGCACCACCAATATCCGAAACGTGGGCAGTGCGCATTGGAAGCGATGGCTCGGGACCGAGCACCGTTGCCTGGTCCCCTTCACGTCATTCAGCGAGTACGACACGATCGATGGCAAGAAGGTCCCGGTATGGTTCGCTCCGGACGAAAGCCGCCCACTGCTGGCGTTCGCCGGCCTCTGGACGAACTGGACCAGCGTCCGGAAGGCCAAGGAAGGAGAAGTCACGATCGATGTCTACGCCTTCCTGACTTGCAAGCCGAATGCCGAGGTGGAACGCGTGCACCCGAAGGCGATGCCAGTGATCCTGACGACAACCGAAGAGTACGATGTCTGGCTGCGCGCCCCTTGGGACGAGGCCAAGGCGCTCCAGCGGCCGTTGCCGGACGGGGCGCTGAAGATCGTTGCGACCGGCGAAAAGGAAGATCCCGCGCTGGCCGCCTGAAATATTGCACGCAGGCGGACGGAACACGTGGAAAAGCAATAGCCATGCAATTCGGAATCCCTGACCTGTGTTAGCAGCCCGGGAACAGAAGGCGGGCGCGTGGATTCGGCCTCGTAGGAGCGATTTCGAATGCTGATGACGAAGGAGAGGCAACCAGCGATCCGGACGCTACGCGGCTGGGCGATTTCGGTGCTAAGCGAGGCCGGCGCCATTCGCGAATGCGAGGAGCACGGGTGGATGCAGGACCGCGGCGATCCGCATGCCCGCGACCGCGCATTCCAGATCGCTCAGACGGATCCGCCGGCCGGCGTTTCGTCCCAAGTGGCTGCCGTCGCGATTGCCGAGGTACTGGACTCGATCGGCGACGCCTGCCCCGAATGTCCCCCGGCGAATTGAGGCTGACTTAGCCGCGACTTGGCTTGCGGTGCCCTGTACAATCCGCCCATGGTCCCTCCCGATCTGGAACACAGCGTTTCGACAACGTCTCACCGCAAGATCATCCATATCGACATGGATGCCTTCTACGCGTCGGTCGAGCAGCGCGATAATCCGGACCTGCGCGGCAAGCCGGTGGCAGTGGGCGGTTCGGCCGAGCGCGGCGTCGTCGCTGCCGCGAGCTACGAAGCCCGCCAGTACGGCGTTCGCTCGGCCATGCCGTCGGTCACCGCGAAACGGCAGTGTCCGGACCTGATCTTCGTCAAGCCACGCTTCGAAGTTTACAAGGCGGTCAGCCGACAGATTCGCCAGATCTTCGCCGAGCACACGCCAATTATCGAGCCACTTTCGCTCGACGAGGCCTATCTCGATGTCACCGAAAACCTGCAAGGCATCCTGCTGGCCAGAGACATCGCGATGAGGATCCGCGAGAAGATCAAAGCCGAGACCGGCCTAAACGCGTCGGCGGGCATCTCTTACAACAAGTTCCTGGCGAAGCTCGCCTCCGATCATCGCAAACCCAATGGGCAGTATGTCATTTCGCCGCAGATGGGACCGGCCTTCGTCGAGAAGCTGCCGGTCGGAAAGTTTCACGGCATCGGGCCGGCAACCGCCGCCAAACTCAACGCCTTCGGGATTTGGACCGGCCTCGACATTCGCAACCAGTCCCTCGCGTTCCTGCAGGAGAACTTCGGCAAGTCCGGCACCTATTACTACTGGATTTCGCGCGGCATCGACGAGCGCCCTGTACGGGCCAATCGTGTCCGCAAATCGGTCGGCGCCGAGAACACGTTCTTCACAGATCTCACGGAATTCGACGCAATGGTCGCCGAGCTCCAGCCGCTGATAGATAAGGTCTGGGAACATTGCGAGTCGGCGAGCACCCGGGGGCGAACGGTGACACTTAAAGTGAAGTTCGCTGACTTCGAGATCATGACGCGCAGCCGATCCGTGTCTGCGGTTGTCGCGAACCGCGACGATCTCGCGCGTCTGGCGATCGGCCTGCTGGAAGACGCCATGCCCATTTCAAAAGCGGTGCGCTTCCTGGGAGTGTCGCTGTCTTCCCTGCAAGGCGAAAACGACACGGAGCCGCAACTGGATTTCGGGATTTGAACTCGAATACGGCAACGCCGAATGTCACTCCAGGTACGCAGCTCGGCCTTGAGGACTTCGATTTCGATCTTCCGTCGCGCCTCAGGCGGCGGCTGCGCACCGCGCTTCGCAAGCTCCTCCGCAACCCGCTGTTTCACGGCAGCCGGGGGCCGCATCCGCACCACGGCCTCCTGCGTCTCCTTCTGAGCTTTCTCAGCGGCGAACCGCAGCAGACCTAAGTCGTCCTCGGTCAGGCCGGGCTCGTCGGTTTCGAGTTCGATCCGCTCTCCCTTAGTGGGAATGCGAAGAAGGTTGCCTGCGCTGGGGAGGTGAAGGCCAATGCACGTTGCCGCAACTGCTCATCCTGGGCGAGACGGTCAGCGTGGACGCGAGCGGCAATCGCAGCAATGTCCTCGTCACTCATCGCCGATAGCGGCCCGCGGGCCAACAGTGAGCGAGCCTCTTTTATCAGGCCGGTGGTTTCCGCCACCTTCGCTGCAACGATGCGTTTCGCCCGCTGCTCTTCCTTCTTCGTGAGTCCGAGCGACTTCCAAAGTTCAACCTTCAACGTCCAACGTGAGGCGTTGACGAGCGTGCTCAGGTCATCTGGCCACACGGCTGGAACAGGCTTGCTTGCGAGATCGTCAGGTAGCTTGAAGCGAAAGTAGGCCCAGCCCTTCCGCCATACGAGGGGCGTCATCCGCCATAGCCGTAGCACGTTCGTGTAGCAACGGCAGTCTTCAAGCGCCTGATATATCGAAGCTTTCGATATTTCAATGGGTTGGTGGACGATGGCGCGCCATTCAGAACAAAACTACGAACTCATATGTGATTGAAATTTCTGTATAATCTTCGGTCGCACCTAGGCCAGCCTGGCGATAACACCGGACGTGGAGCACATCGCGTCGATCTGCAAAATTGCCGATGCTGAGCTTGACGATGTCGATGACCTGCGAAGCTTCCCAGCCTAGCGCTTCGTCTTGGGAAGCACCATCCTGCCCTGTGAAGCAATGCTCCCCCACCTGCTGGACCAACTGACTTCCGAGGCGGAGGGTCGCTCGGCGTCTCTCTGACCTCGGGCACCCTGCAGCGCAAACAGTGCGCCTTGGGGATCGACACATCGCGCGATCCAGCATCCATCAGCCAATTCGATCGGACCCTGGAGGATCCGGCCTCCGCCGTCATTGACGCGCTTGGCGGCCGCGCCGACGTCGTCGACATTGAAGTAATAGAGCCAACACGGCTGCGGCACGCTCGGAAGCTTGGTGAGCATGCCACCGATCGTCTGCCCGGCGGCCGAAAACAATTGATACAGGTCAGCCGGTTCGGTTTCACCGTGGGCCTTCTGCCAGCCAAACAGCTCGCCATAGAAATCAAAGATCTTGTTCCGGTCTTCAGCCAGCAACTCATGCCAGCCCACGTGCCCCAGCACGTCCAGCCCGTCGGGTTGCCGTTGGCGATATGTCAGTCCGCTGACCAGTGCAAAAGTCGCCTTTTGCGGATCGGCGACCACTGAAACCCGGCCGATATTGCTGTCCGTTGGCGGTAGCAAGACAGCGCCTCCACGACGCCTGATCCGTGTGGCCATCGCATCCATGTCATCGACTGCGACGTAGCCGACCCATCTCGGAGTTGCCCCCAATCGCCGCCCCTCTTCCGGGAGATCCATAAGCCCGCCAACCGGAACTTCTCCGGCAGTAAGCACCGTGTAGGCCAGTTCCGGAGTCGACGCATCCTTCGCACCCCAGCCGACGACCTTGCCATAAAAGGCGCCTGCTGCCGCGACGTCCGTGGTCAGGAGTTCATACCAGGCGAAGCGTCTGAGTTGACTGACCAAGCCAATTTCTCCGTTCAAGCCTGGAGACGATTGCGCACTGCACCAAGTCGCACTCGTTGCAATCTGCGCTGCGGGCGCGGACCGTCGTTGCAATGGACAAAAATGCGCTGACAACGTTGAAAATGAATGCAATCTGCACGAGCGTCATTACATTTTCGTGTGTGCATGAATCTTGCCTGCCTTATTTGGTCGGCGTAGAGTCACTCTCACGGAGATCCTTCCTGCAACATTGGAGGATGCGACCATGCCGCGGGTGAAGCAAGCTTCGAAAAGGAAGCGAGTAACCGGAACCGCAGTGCCGGCGTTGGGAGCCGCCGGATTAACTTTTTCGCTGGCAGGAGGCGCATCGGCATCGGCCGTACCGACCGGTGACGTTCAACAGGGGCGGAATTTCGCTCCTGGCATGATGATCACGCTCGGTGAAGAGGAAATTGCCGACGTCAGTCTCGCCACCTTCCATCTCTTCGACAACGAACTCTTCGACAACGAAAATGTCCTTAGCGGCGTGCAGCTAGCCCAGCGCGGATGCGGTGGCTGCCGCGGGTGTGGTGGCATGCGGGGATGCGGTGGCTTCCGCGGATGCGGTGGTTGTCGCGGCTGCGGAGGCTGTGGATGCAGAGCCTGCCGATGCGGCGTCGGCTGTGGTGGTTGTGGTGGCTGTGGCATTGGTTGGATAGGGATAGGCGTGCCATGGGTAGCATGTGCCGGTTGCTGTGCATCTTGGGGGCGGTGCCGCTGGTGCTAGGCAACGACGCGTTCTGATTGTGTATCGACAAGCCACGATTTCATTGGCCGGGGCTCGCGATCGACCCGGCCAATTTCTTGTTTTCGTTGGGCGGTTCGCCTGCCAGCTTGCCGATGACAAGCGAGTGTGTTCCAACTCAAATCGAACAATTCCGGTCGGCGCGGGCGCACAAGTCCCGCAGGAGAACGGTTCGCCTTGCTCTGGCGATCTGAAATGACAAGCAACAAGATCCGCGTGCTCCGATGACAGCCAATCGCAAGAGCCGCGTTGCGAGCAAGACCCACAAAGACACTTTGCGATTCGCGCCGAACTTCACCGCCTATGTACTTCCTCCCGATGTGGTCTGCCTCTACTCGGAGGATCGCAAATTCTTCCTGCACGGCGATCTGTATTGTGCGGTGGCCACGTCGATCGGAAAAAATGGAAAATCTGCGCCAGAGATCGCTCGCCAGCTTTCGAAGAGCTTTCCACCCGACAAGATAGAGGAAGCAATCAAGCGGCTGCTCGAGCGCCGATACGTCGTTACAGGAGCATCGCGCGCATTCGATGGCGCCGTCGCTGGATATTGGGCGAGCCTCGGCCTGCCTCTCGAGATCGCGGAGCAGAATCTCCGCAATTGCCCCGTGCGGGTCGAAGCGATCGATGTCAAAGGCGCCAAAGAACTGAGTGTGGCTTTGAGCAAACTCGGCGTTCAAATCGTCAAGCGTTCGCCCAAACTTACGATCACGTTGGTGAACGACTATCTTGACCGGCGGCTGGCCGAGATGAACCGGGAACGCGTCGCTGACAAGACGCCCTGGCTGCTGGTGCAGCCGTCCGGCGTGTTTCCGCTGGTGGGCCCCGTGTTCAAACCGGGCGAGAGCGCCTGCTGGAACTGTCTGTTCGATCGCATGA
Source organism: Bradyrhizobium sp. CCBAU 051011 (assembly GCF_009930815.1). Taxonomy (NCBI): domain Bacteria; kingdom Pseudomonadati; phylum Pseudomonadota; class Alphaproteobacteria; order Hyphomicrobiales; family Nitrobacteraceae; genus Bradyrhizobium; species Bradyrhizobium sp. CCBAU 051011. The sequence continues at coordinate 171,101 of NZ_CP022222.1, forward strand.
TCCGTAACCGGGAGATCAAGGGATTTCTCGACCGCGGACCGGCGCAGACGGTCGCCGTATCGCCCTTGGTCCAGCACACCGTTGGACAAACCGCAATCCACTTCGCTGCCGTCGAAATCACCAAAGCGATTGCCTCGGGTTTTCGCACCGATCTGCGCGATCATATTGCGAGCCTCGATCTGACTGGTGCGGTCATCGCCAAGCACTTTGTCGCGCGGCGCCCGCAATGTCTCACCTGCGGGAGCAAGAAACTGCAGAGTCCACGCCGGGCGGCGACTTCAATCGAGATCGCCGAAGGCAGCAAGCTCATCATGACCAGCGGTGGATATCGCACCGTGACCGCTCGGGCCACCGTGGCGCGCTTCCGCAAGCATGTAAGCCCGCTGACCGGCGTGGTTACGCGGCTCGAGCGGATCGAGGTCGATCTGCCGATGAACACCAATTTTTTCGCCCACCACAATTTCTCTGCGCCGGCCCAAAGCGTCGATCAGCTCAGGTCCGGACTGAGCGGCGGCAGCTTCGGCAAGGGCTCCACGGCGGAGCAGGGCGAGGCCAGCGCGCTGATGGAGGCGATCGAGCGCTATTCGGGCATTTTCCAGGGTGACGAGATCAGGACGGCGCGCCGCCTTACCGATTTCGCTCGCGGCGACGCCCTTCACCCCAATGACATCCAACTTTTCAGCGAAACGCAATTTCAAAACAGGCATGCCCAACAGCCGAACGATTCACACCCGGTTCCTGAGCCGCTCGATCCCTCGTTGAGGACCGAGTGGTCGCCGGTCTGGTCGTTGCGCGACAAGCGTTTCAAATATCTTCCGACCGGCCTGCTCTACTTCTTCTATGGCGGTTTCCATACCGACTCCAACGGTTGCGCGGCCGGCAACACCCGCGAGGAAGCCATCGTTCAGGGCTTTCTCGAACTGATCGAGCGCGATGCCTACGCCATCTGGTGGTACAACCGGCTGCAGCGTGCCGAGGTCGACCTCAAGCAATTCGACGATTCCTATGTCCGGGATCTGCAAGCCCAGTTTGCTGATGCCGGACGCCGGCTGTGGGTGCTCGACGTCACCAGCGATCTCGGCATTCCCACTTACGTGGCGATCATGCACTGGATGCAGAACGGCCACGAGAATATCGAGTTCGGTTCCGGCGCGCATTTCGATCGCCGCATCGCTCTGCTGCGTTCGCTCACCGAGCTGACCCAGTTCATGTCAATTGGCATGATGGGCGGCGCCAGCGGTGAGAAGCCGACGCTTGACGGTATCAAGCCGCTGCGGCTGGAAGATTATCCGTTCCTGATCCCGAGCAACAATCCGATTGTTCCGCCGGCTCCCGACCTAAAGGTTCTCGACAATACGCGCGATCAGGTGAATGCCTGTGTCGAGATCGCCACCCAGGCAGGTTACGATTTCCTTGTGCTCGACCAGACGCGGCCCGACGTTGAGGTCCCCGTCGTTCGCGTGCTTGTTCCGGGCCTGCGGCATTTCTATCGCCGCTTCGCACCCGGCCGGCTTTACGATGTTCCGTTGAGGCTTGGATTGTTGGATCGCCCGCGGCTGGAAAGCGAACTCACGCCGTTCCTGCCGCACACCTGAAAGGCAGGTCTTTTGAAAGGCAGCTCTTTCGTGCGCGCTCCCCGGAAAAAGCCGACCAGGAAGATCGCGCCAGTCATCGCCGCCCGATTGAACGGTCATTTCTCCTTTCAGATGCAGGCGGACGGAAGCATCGCCGCCTCCGTGGACGGCTATTTTGTCAATCTGGGACATATCAGTCCGGCCGCGCTGGACCTTGCGCGGAATCTGGCCGACGGCCTGCCGCTCGCGTCCTTTGCCGGCAAGAGCGCCATCGCGAAGGAAGTCGATGTCCTGGCGCATCGACTGGCACGGCACGGGTTGCTCGAATACCGCCTGTCCTTTCCGCGTGACGAGCAGGACATCGTGGTCATCGAACCCCAGGTCCCAGAGTATTGGCCGCTATGCGCAAAGCTCGGCGAGAGTGACACCATCGTGCTGTCGCGCTTTGCCTATCTGCGCCGACGCGGCAACGAAATGGTGCTGGAATCGCCGCGCGCCGGCGCGCTGTTTCGAATTGGCGACCCCGCCATTGCCGCCACCCTCGCTGCGCTGTCACGGCCTCAGAAGATCAGCAGGCTTCGCCGCCACGCGGCCGCCTTCAACCTCGATCTGCTCGAACTGCTGCTGGATAGCCAGTTCCTGCTCAAGCTCGATGCGAAAAGCGGCGACGGCCTTCGGGTGAATGAAGGCGACGGCAATCTCGTTCTCTGGGATTTCCATGATCTCGTGTTTCACACGCGGAGCACGGAAGGCCGCCAAGCCAATCCGGTTGGCAGCACCTTCGCCTATGCAAGCGTCGTTTCACCGCCGCCTGCGGTGCGCCCGCCGTGGCCGGGCAAGAGAATCGAGCTGCGCACGTTCTTCACCTCGGATCCGGTCTCGCCCTTCGCAGGCCTGTTGCGCGAACGCCATTCAGTCCGGGATTTCGATGACGAGCATCCGATCACGCTCGCCGAGCTCGCCCAGTTCCTGGACAGCGCTGCCCGAGTCCTGTCGGAATGGAAGGGCGGCGCGCCTTTCGAAGGCGGTCCTGCGATCACCTACAGCTCAAGACCCTATCCGTCGGCGGGCAGCGCATACGAACTGGAATTGTATCTGGCGGTCACGAATTGCGAGGGGCTTGCACGCGGACTTTACCACTACGACGCGGGCGGCCACGCGCTGGTAGAGATAGGGGTCTCCGCACAGCAATTCCAGGCGCTTTCGGCGGCAGCCGAGTTTGCCATGGACGCACCCGGTCCGCCCCAAGTCCTGATCACGATCGCCGCCCGTTTTGGGCGGATCTCCTGGAAGTATAGCTCAATTGCATACTCGCTGATCCTGAAGGATGTTGGCAGCATGATCCAGACGTTCTACTTGGCGGCCACCAATATGGGCCTTGGTGGCTGCGCCATCGGCACCAGCAACATCGATCTGTTCGCAAAAATGACAGGGCTGGAATTCCATGTAGAGGGCCTGGTCGGTCAATTCGCGCTCGGACGCGGCAGGAAACGGTGATCCCAAGCTAGGCAGTACGTATGCGAAATGGCGCTCCCTAGGGGAAACACCCAGTATCCGCAAAAGACATTGATATACTTAACTTTTTTGCCGTAGTTGATTGCTTGCAACACAACAAAAGTTAAGTTCGTCAGCGGGCTGTCGGGCGCTAATGTCGTGCTGCCGTTGGTTCGTTAACCTGACTTATGTCCGGCTCCTCTAGGCCATTAGCGCGAACACATCGGCACTGCATACCCGCTCCGCATTGACAGCCCAGTTCTTCGGTCCATGCCCGGTTGGGATGGTTCTCGCACACCCAGCCGATCCCAAGACAGAGTTTGCAATCAGGATGGATCATTGCACAAGCCGGATCGGGCGCCGCCTGTATTCGTCTATTGCAAGATTTGAAAGCAGCAACCGACGTCGTTCGCCGCGTCTCATCATGCCAGCGATACGCTCCCCCAAGAATCGTGTGGTGTCGGTGGGGTCGCCAAGTTCGCCTGTCCTCTCAAGGACGCTCCATGCAATGTAGAAAGACTGCTGAAAAAGTTCGGTGTCGGTCATGCACAATAATCACCACCGCCCCGAAAGCGTTCCACTAGGCAGGATAGGCCAAGCGCGGCGCATCGAGCATCTCGCAGAGGTCGGCGGCAGCTTCATTCTGCCTTATGCGACGCATGACGTGATCGCGTATCTGACCCTGAGGAAGCATTCCAGCTTGTTCGCGCAGGTGCTGGGTATCTGCAAGCAGGCGTTCTCGCAGTGTCGATGTCTGTTTGAATCGGCGACGCTTCTGCATCCGCTGATCCTTTCCTAATGGAGAAAGGCGGGAGCGCTGTTCAGGCGTTCTCATCACCGATAGATGCCATGGGCCGCTCGATGGTGACTAGATGCTACGCATGTCAGATCGACAGGTCCCCAACAAACGTTAGTCAGCCTTTGATAATCCTTTAAATGAACTAGCGCGGAGCAGCCCCTCAGACGTTATGTCGCGGTATTCAATTTCGGCAGAGAACACCGGCTCGACCCATGTTGCTTTCGGCTTCTTGAGCGGCTTACTCAATTTGCTCTTGGGGCTAACCACCGTGTCGAGTTGCTTCCTGATCTGGCTGGAAACGGTGCGAGACCATCCGGTCCCAACCTTGCTCATATAGACGAGGTCTTCGCCTGCTGCTTGCCAAGATAGAGCGCGGCCACGCCACTCGGGTCTTTGATAAAGCCGACGACCGGAAACTTGCCCGTATGAACGGCCTTGATCTTCAGCCAGTCCTCATTCCGCTCCGAACGATAAGGCGCGTCTGCCCGCTTGGCAATAATGCCCTCCCAGTTCAGCTTCGCCGCATGTTCGAACATCTTTTGACCATCGCCGACGAGATGTTCAGAATAAAGCACCGGCAGCTCGACGGCGTTTTCGCCGAGCAGGTCTAGCAGGAGCTGCTTGCGATTGATCTGCGGCAGCTTGCGAAGGTCGCCGTCCCGCCAGAGGAGGTCGAAGGCATAGTAGACTAGACGACCTTGCCTTTCAGCGGCCAGCTCTGCTTGAAGTTCGGAGAAGTTGGTACGGCCCTCATGAACGACTACTACCTCACCGTCGATGATGGCTTCACCCGGAATAGCGAGCGCTCCAGCGATCTCGGTGAAGCGCTTCGTCCAGTCTAGACCATTGCGCGTGAAGACCTTCGTTCGGCCGCGGTTCAGATGCACCTGAATGCGATAGCCATCGTATTTGATTTCGTGGAGCCACTGATCGCCCTTGGGGGCCTTGGTCTTCAGGGTGACCAGTTGGGGCTTAATGAACCCCGGCATCTCGACACGCTTTGGCACGCGAAACTCTCAAAACAACCCGCGCCCTGTGGGCGAGCAAGGCCCAGCACTTTCCTGCCTTCGGGAAAATCCAGAACAATCTACGAGCGTGATCACTCCTCCAACAACTACGACACGCGGTCTCCGACCCTCCGGCGGCCGGCCGCATAGGCGACCAAGGCTAAGCCGATGCTCCAGCTCGGCCGCAAGCTCACGCAGGTTCTGGGCTGTGACGCCCTGGGTGAATTCATTCGCCAGCCGGCGGCACCGAGCTGCCGTTCTCTGCATGCCCCGCCGGGGCTCTTCTCACGTTCAGACCCGCCAGCAGCAGGAACTTTGAAGCAGCCCTTGAATTCAACAAACATGCCGAAAGAGATCGCAATCACACTCTGGTCCCCTAGTTGCCGCGTGCTTAATCGCCTTCGGGGTCGTGGCAGCGATGATCGCTCAGTAGCTCAACGCTAACGCTCAGTTAGCGCTAAGAGCGGCCCGGTTTCTTCAGCGTGTCGGCCTGCAGTGCACCTCAGCAGCCGAATGATCTGTTTATTTTTCCCACCATGCTAATCACCGCCCGGCTGTACTGGGCGTTGTTGAATTGCTCATCCATATATTTGAGATAGAGGAGAGCAACAATGGCGATTAGAGCGACAGAAGTCTTTCCGTGATCGGCCGTCTCGACGAGAGCCCGAGCGATATATTTCCGAATGGCGAGATTGTCACGGTGGGGCGGCTTGCGACAACACACCAGTGCTGCCATCATACTCGCCAAGTCATCGAGAATAGAGACCATGGCGTCGCCGCACGCCGACCGACAGCGGGGGCGGCCGGCTCTCGCTTCAAGTTAATCGCCACATCGCGATGACGCGGGAACAATGGTCCGGTCGGGTCCGTTTGGCCGCCGCAGACGAAATCTTGCGCGAGTAGCCAGGCGGCTGCGTCGGCCTCCATCATCGCGAGCACATCATGATCAAGCGAAGGCCTATTTTCGTAATTCTCTGGATATGACCAGCAAGGTGCAGGTCAAGGTTCTGCGTCGGCGGCTGAAGCTATCGAACGTTGAGCTGGCCGCAATCGTGCGCAAGACCGGAAATTCGATCTCTGCTATCAGCAAGGAAGCTGTCAAGACGTGAGGCGTGCAGGGTTGAGGTTATGCGGTACTGCTCCACATGCGACAATACCCTGTGGGTCTGCGAAAACCATTTGGATCGCCCGTTCTCGGGCGAGCGGGCCTGCGGCGGCGCTGGCGCGCCCTGCCCCGTCTGCAACAAGGTTGATGCGGACGATCCGGAAGCAGTCCCGGCAATGCCCGCAGGCTTTAAGCCCGATCTCAGCTAGCGCGATAACGGTCGCCTTTTAGGTGAGAGCAATCCGCCCTATGCGCCGGCTTCGAACGAAGCTGCTGCGATACCATGGCGCCGGCGGCGAGCCCTACCGCCAAGCTTGCGAAGGCGCCCACCATTGACTTCTTCGACAGGCTCAATTCCCAGCCGGGCGTCAGACGCTTCGGCGTTATGCCGTAGTCCACAACCGCCGCGATGGCAGACATGACGGCGGCGTCACGCACGAGGCCGCTCGCCGACCGAGGTGGATGCGATGCCAGCCAGGCCTCAAAGGGCAGCGCCCAAAACAAAGCCGATGCGTGATGCGTGGCGAGACCGACGCCGGTATGGGCGAGGTCGACTTGATCGAAGCGGCCTGCGCTCTCGCCATGAAGCCAGTGGCTGGTTGAGTTTGTAGGCCGCATTGGCGGCTTTCCCTCCGCCTTCGCCAAAGCGGCCAGAGTGGCCGTTGAAACTGCGCTCGCTATGGAGCCCGTTATGACCGTTGACAGCAGTAATTCCGAGGTGTTGTCCATTTTGGTAGCCTGCTACTCCGTTCCTGTATCGACAACAAGCGCGCTGTGGCCGAACTTCCCAATGTTTGCCGTTACGTTCCGCCGCGCTTCACCCATTGCTGCGGCACCCCCTTACAAAAACGGCCCCTGGAGCGCAGAGGCCGTCAGTTTTGGAGTCGTCTCACATCGAGTGTGCAAGTGTGCTGTGCCGTAGTTCGGCACAGATGCAACACGGTCAGGACAGTATCGTTCCTGCAGAAACGCAAACGGCCCCCGGAGCATCTTTCAGAAACCGACGAAGGTGGGCTCTAGGCGTGGTAAGGTGTTGGTCCACAGGAGGAAGACGTAATGTCGACATCTAAGAAGCCCCTGAAGCCCGATGACTTTCCGGTGAATACCGAAGGGCGAAGAATCAAAAAGCAGGACGGCAAGCCTATTGCAGACGCCGAGGACCCCACTGTCGCTGCTGACGTGGCCGAGCGCCTTAACGACGATGAAGCCCGACGCGAAGAAGATAAGTGGTCAGCCTGAGGATCGGTCGTGCCCATCCGACGACAGCGCATCGAAACCTCTCCCATCTACTTACGTTCCGTTTGAGGAACAACGTGGAGCGCTGGGATGGCTGTCAACAAACCCACTGGCGACAGCGCCCAGCATCATGTTCGGTGGTGGGGTTCGTCCCAGTCTTCTTGTACGATGAATCGACCATTGTCCTGCCGCCACAGCAACAGCAGCAGTGATAAGGTAGTAGTCGGCTAGAAACGTTAGCAACTTCTCGCTCATGATCTGGACTGACCAAGTTCGTCGGTGGCTTCGAGAGGTGTCTACTGCGCGACCGATGCTCTGGTCCCTCATCATTGAGTATAATGTGGTGGTTAAGGAACGCGGCCTGACAAGCCTATCTCGGGCCACAAGAGCATTCAGCACACCGCGAGATACACCGAGTTGTCGCCGATCCGTTTCAAGGACTTCTGGCGGACGTGATGCCGGGCTGTTGCGGGCCATCGGCAACGCCTCTAGGAGCCACTACGGTGCCCGTTGGTGCGTTTCAGCGCTATGCTAGCGGCTCGCTGCGCGGAGCCAGCTCGATTCTGTACGGGTTCGACAGGCGCTTCTGCCACCATTTGAGAGTGGCTATCCGCAACACTCCGTAACCGTAGCTTCTGCGAATACACCGTGTGTCCTACGGAGTTCTCGACACCGTTAGAAGATTGTAGCTTGGCTCTAGCCAGCGCGGCTAATGGCCATACTGGGGGCTGAACCCGTTGTGGCAAGGCCCGGCGTGTATCGTCCCACAACGTCATGCGTCGGGCCACCTTCAGTATCGCAACCCTATCCCTTCTTTCCGCTCTCTAGTATCGCCCTTTCGACCTCAGACGCCAGCACCGTCAAGTGTGCGGCCAGTCGGTCAAATAATTCGCGCTTCTTGGGATCGGTCGCCAAGTTTCGGATTAGCTCGCACTCGGCAGCATCTCTACGGAGTTTTTCCAACTGAGCCAGCATGTCCTGCATCGCGCCACCGGTTTTGCTTGTTTTGCCTGATCATCAACGCAACGGCCTAGAGCAGCAATACTTTGTTTTTCGGGTGGTCGTTGGGAGTTACAAATCCGGCCGGGAGCAGGAGCCCAAGTCACCAGCGAACGCGCTGGTCCGTTCACCACGGCTGGCTTCGCCCAGCGCAAGGCTGCTAAGGCAAGGCGCTAATTTCGGGCTGGCGGTCTTTCTTCAAGCACCTGACTAACGTCAGGCTCTTCGAGGCCGTCAGCGCGAACACATGCACACGGCATACCTGCCCCACACTGACATCCCAAGTCTTCCGCCCATGCACGGTGGGGATGGTTCTCGCAGACCCAGCCTATGCCGAAACAGACCTTGCAGTCAGGGTCGGTCATGAGACGAGTTTAATCGGCTGGTGTCGGTAAGCGTCGATTGCGCAGTTGGAAAGAACGAGCCTGCGCCTTTCTCCGCGCTTCACCATGCTGATGATTTCATCAAGCAAAAAGTTTGCAGACCAATTCGCGTCCCGGAGTTCACCGGATTTCTCAAGAACACTCCAGGCAATTCTCGAAGGACTGCTCTATCAATTCACTATCGGTCATGCGGGGAGAACGGCTCCGCAGTTACCATGTTCCTAGAGCGAGGGGCGACCAGACAACGAGGTTGACCCGCGTGTCGATTACGAAAGCACGAACTAGGATAACGAAAAACCCGACACGCAATGCCGGGCTGATCGCAAGTATACTTCTAGGATCGATAATGCGGACAGCAGACCAGCATCCGCCCGCGCCGTCTGCGCACAAAGTAACAGAGGAACAAAATGGTTGGGCAGGCACATCGCGGGTGGCTAGTGAACCAAAGTCCGTCCTTCCGATTGACGTGAATGGAGGTGGATGACGTGATTGGAGGTGCGCATGTCGAACTTCGTGACCCTGTTGGTAGAAGACGATGCGTTGCAGCGCGAGGTACTGGCCGATGTATTAAAGGATGAAGGGTTCGAGGTGATCGAATGCACGACCGCCGAATCTGCCGAACTGATCATCGCGTCAACTGGAACCGAATTGCAGGCGCTCATCACTGACCACAACCTAGCGGGCAAGATGTCAGGTGCTTAACTCGCCCACTACGCCCGCCGCCGACACCCGCATATGAACATTGTCATCATGTCCGGCAAAGACGTGAATCCTATGCCGATCGGTACAGCGTTCTTGCGAAAGCCTTTCCCTCCCGAGCGACTGCTCGATATGGTTCGCGAGTAACAAAAAGCGTGGGGGCCTCGCTCCAAAGATCGCGAGCATACCCCACGCCTTCAGTCACACCGCCAATTCCTTACGGACAGCGGCGGCTGAATTACCGACCTTGTCGATAGCCTTCTGCAATTCTTCCTTCGAGACGTTCAGGTGCTTGGTCCAGTAGTGAACCTCATAGTCCTGGTTCATATTGATTTTGCTGCGGTCAGGCTGGTCTCTTTTGGTGAGACTGTCTGTCATAGCGTCTTCCCCGTCGTTCGCCGTCGCGCAACACGGTCTGGCCCTCGCAGATACCGCATCCCTTCAACCGCAAGCGCCTTTTCGTCAGCAACTATGCCAGCCAGATGCGCGGCCAATCGTTGGCGTGTTGCTTGGACCTCATCAGGGGTGAGGTTCACGATCATCGTGTAAGCGTACATCACTCGGTCTATCGCTTTCAGCATTTTGGTTCCCCTTGGCAATGCAATTCAACTTCAGAACAAACCTTCAGTTCCTATGTTTGGAACGTTTGGAACCTGTGTGGAGTACACCCATGGACTCGGTGACAGGTTGTTTGCACTGCGGAAAGCGTATGGTCCCGATGCATAGCCACAGCGGACGACCGAGTTGAAGTGCGTCTTCTGCGACCGGCTGGATGCTCACGGCAAGGCGATGGGCGGACAGTCCACTAGCCGAGCCCATCTCTGATATCGCGGTATTCCACGTTGCAAAAAAAGCCCCGGCACAGGACCGGGGCCAGTCTTGGGAGGAAACTGGACTGGACGAGGGGAGCGAGAAACTTAGATGGCGTCCCATCCTTCGATTGGGAGCGGAACCTTGTAAGCCGCCATCATCTCGGTGGGGTTGATCGACGATGAGGCAGTGGTCGCTTGCAACGGCGTAACCGAATGCGACCACGCAAGTAATGCTGCAACAGCAAAAGCTATACCGATGGTGCCCGTTGAGAAGATCAGCTTGCGCATGATGGCATCCTCCGTGTTCGTGAATGCGGCGATCATGGACCAGCCACGTTTCAGGATTTTGCCGTTGCCATGATAAGTGGTGTCGTGCAGATGTCGCTTGTTTCGTCGGAACCGGATATGTCGGCGCAGATTTCATGAGAAGCTGAGAATGAAACAGCTTCACCGATTTGTGACGTTAGGCCGCTTACCTCCGAGACAGCCCCTTGAATGAGCTAGTCCGTAGCAAACCCTCCGACGTGATGTCGCGGTACTCGATATCGGCATCGAACTGCGGTTCGACCCACGTTGCTTTCGGCTTCCTGACGGGCCGCGTCAGTTTGGACTTCGGGCTGACCACCGCATCCAGTTGCTTCCTGATCTGGCTGGAGACAGTCCTAGACCAGCCGGTACCGACCTTGCCCATGTAGACAAGGTCGTTGCCTTCCTGCTTGCCGAGATAGAGCGCAGCGACACCAGTAGGGTCTTTAATGAACCCGACGACCGGAAACTTGCCTTTGTGGACGGCCTTGATCTTGAGCCAGTTCTCGTTGCGCTCGGATCGGTAGGGAGCGTCTGCCCGCTTTGATGATACCTTCCCAGTTCAGCTTGGCAGCATGTTCAAACATCTGTTGGCCGTCTCCGACGAGGTGTTCGGAGTACAGGACGGGAAGTGCGACGCCGTTTTCACCGAGCAGGTCCAGCAGCGCCTGCTTGCGTTCGATCTGCGGCAGCTTGCGGAGGTCACCATGGCGCCACAGCAGGTCGAACGCGTAATAGACCAGCCGGTCCTGTCTGCCCGCTGCTAACTCTGCTTGCAGTTCAGAGAAGTTGGTTCGCCCTTCGTGGATAACGACTACCTCGCCGTCGATGATTGCCTCACCGGGTACGTCGAGAGCGGCTGCAATGGTCGAGAACCGCTTGGTCCAATCTAGCCCGTTGCGGGTGTAGACCTTCTTCCGACCACGGTTGGCATGAACCTGGACGCGGTAGCCGTCGTACTTGATCTCATGCAGCCATTGATCGCCAGTTGGTGCCTTGGACTTCAACGTGGCGAGTTGGGGCTTGATGAACCCCGGCATAGAAATACGCTTCGACACAACGCAAACTCATAAAAGAAAATGCCCGCCGCGCTTGGAGGGCCACGGCGAGCATTCTTGCCCACTTCTTGGGAATGCCGAACCAATCAGGGGGCGTGATCTTTTCTGCCACCACCAATGCTGTAGGGCTTGTTGAGGAAGTAATCTCGATTACCGAATGGAGCTTCGGCGTACTGGTCAACCGCGACGGCAATTGCTTGGACATGCTGGTAGCACCAGCCCTCCCGCATCGCATGGGGAAGCTCGGTTTATGGAGCGTCCCCAAGCCGCGAAACGTGGGAAACATTTTCCGGTTCATCCGGCTCCAGGCGGCGTTGGCTACGCCTGCCCGGATCGGAGTCATCACCTACAAAGGGTTGCTTGAGAAGATCGCGGAACTGCTTCCAGCCAATGTTGTCGCGCGGCACTTTGGTGCGCTGGCCGGTATGAATGATATGCAAGACGTTGCCGGCCTGATCGTGATAGGGCGTCCCGCCCCCAAATGGTCCGATGTAGAGGCCACAGCGTCGGTATTCGCCGGTCGGCCGATCTCCAGTGGCGAAGGGTTTTTTTCGATCGACATCCGGGCGGTATCCTGCTTGCTGATGACACTGTCATTGCGACCCCGGTGGACCGCCATCCCGAACCGATTGGTGGCGGATCACTGTGGGGGAACTACTTCAGGCGGTTGGTCGATTGCGCCCCCACAGGCCCGCCGAGCCGTGTTGGCTGGATGTTTTGTGTGACGTGCCATTGCCGATCCCGGTTCATGGGGTTGCGCGGTGGGGAGACGTAGCTCCGGGGGGCGTCGCGGACATGGCGGCGGAGGGCGTGCTCCTGACAAATGTTCAGGATGCCATGAAGGCATTCAAAATGACCGAATGGGACGCCCGAGGAGTCGGTGGTTTCTCTATAGAGTCTCTTATTAGAGATTCCACCGACTCCTCTCCCATCCGAAAGTTCACCTACCAGAAGACAGGACCCGGTCAGAAGCGGTACACCGGCTGCTATCTCCCCCGCGTCCTGGCCGGTGGCGCGGCCGCCCCCCGGGTGTGGCTGGAAGAACGGCTGGGGCCGCTGGCGAGCCTTGAAGTTGAGCGGATGCCGTCGCGCGCCGCTTTCGTCAAGATCGGTCTGGAGGCGGCAGGCCGCCTGAAGTTCGCAAACGTATTTTCACCGGCGCTGGAAACGATCGCTGCGTTCTTTGACGACCTGGGCCGGGACCCCCTAAATCGACCGAGCTGACGGCTCGCGAGAGTCCGCTATGCCCCGGTAGCGATCAAATTCCGCATCGCAGCGAACTGACGCGATGGGCCAAGAACAGACATCAACCTGGTGGACATTCCTTCACTTGGCATTCCCCTCTGATCCACCGTAAAGTTCCCTCTTGGTTGGATTGCATGCCATGGTGCAAGAGCGGCCAGTCCGGGTCGAGCGTAGGTTGTCGGCGATAATGGCCGCCGACGTGGCTGGCTACTCGCGGCTCATGCATCGCGACGAAGAGGCAACGCATGCCAAACTGACAGCTCTCCTAATGGAGGCTGTCCACCCGGCAATCGCCGAACACGGCGGTCGCATCGTGAAGAATACCGGCGACGGGTTGTTGGCAGAGTTTCCAAGTGCAGTGGAAGCGGTTCGAGGGGCTGTACAGTTCCAGACCCGCGTTGACGAACTGACAATCGAAGATGCTGAAGATAGGCGCATTGCTTTCCGTGTGGGCATCAATATTGGCGATGTAGTCGAACCCCACGACATCTTTGGAGACGGCGTTAACATTGCGGCGCGGCTGGAAGGTATCGCAGAACCGGGCGGCATCTGCATCTCGGCTTCTGCCTACGATCAAGTCCACGGCAAGGTCGGCGTTGACCTCGCTGATCTGGGCGAGCGGACCCTCAAGAATATCGACCGCCCGGTGCGGGCTTATTCCGTGGCAGGGATGGACCTGACCTGGCCATCCAGACTGAACGCGTAAGACAAGGCGCGCTTTCAACCCCTCGTCGTTCCACGGGTCGGATCCGAACACGTTTGACGCCTGTCGGCGGCGCGCTTGCCTCAATTGCAGTCGTCGGCGCGGTGGCGGGCGGCCTCGTCGTCTTGAAGCCCGTCCGCACTGACGTTTTTCCGGACGGACAAAAGACACAGCGAGAGGCAGCGGCCCGGCCCGATATCGCTCCTCGCTTGTCTCTAGTCGTCCTGCCCTTTGCGAACCTTAACAACGATCCGGAGCAGGACTATTTCGCCGACAGCATTACGACCGACCTAACGACAGATCTCGCGCGAATGCGCAACGCATTTGTCATCGGTCGCGGGACGGCTTTTACCTATAAGAATAGGCAGGTCGATCTGAAGTCTCTCGGCAAGGAGCTGGGTATCCGCTGGGCCGTACAGGGCGCGGTGCGGCGCGCCGGAGATCAGGTCCGGGTCAACGTGTCGCTTACAGATGTCGCGAGTGGTCGTGACATCTGGTCCGATCGTTTCGACAGTGATCGCACGAAAGTCGCCGTCTTGCAGGACCAGATCACAGCACGGCTCGCCCGCTCGCTCAATATTGAACTTATCCAAGCTGAAAGCCGCCGCAGCGAAACGGACCAATCGAAGAATCCGGATGCCGTGGACTTCGCCATGCGCGGCTGGGCAAAGTCCTATGAGCCCCGATCGAAGACGACAATTGCGCAAGCAAGGGAGCTATTGGACAATGCGCTGCGCCTCGACCCGGACAACGTCGATGCAATGATCGGGAAAGCATGGTATCTGAGCCCCCCTATCAATTTGCTCTCCGGATGGCCTGTGTCCGTGACGGAAGACAAAAAGACAGCAATCAATCTGATCGACAGAGCCCTTTCGAAAAGCCCGGCAAATGCAATGGCTCACGTCGTCAAGGGAGACACTCTTCGATTTGGTAACCCTGAAGAGGCGCTGCATCAATACGACGCTGCGCTTGAAATCAATCCGAACTTCCCGGCCGCCTACTCAGGTAAAGGAGATGCACTAATCCTCGTCGGGCGGGCACGCGAAGCCCTATCCGTGACGCAGCTAGCCCTCCGGCTCAGCCCGAGGGATCCTTCTACTGTCGCTTGGCGTTGGACTCTCTGCCATGCACACCTGCACCTGCACGAATATCAAGAAGCAATCGAAGAATGCAGGCGGACGACCAATATGAACAGCACGTTCTGGTTCGCCTATATAGGTCTGGTCTCGGCTTACGCAGCGACCGGGCAGTTAGAGCAGGCACAGCTGAGCTTAACCGAATTGAACAAGATCCGACCAGACTTCACGATCCAATGGTATCGTGATTTCGGTTATGCACTCACGAGTAATCCGCAGTTTCGCCGAGAGTTCGATGACATTCTCGATGGACTCAGGAAGGTCGGCGTGCGGGAGCAATAGAGCTACTTGCTTAGTGGCAAGCCGCGAAGTTCCGCATCTCGCCCATTGCGACCTCGCGCACCAGCTGCCATTGCGCCCCTGTTGGCTGATAAGCGGACGTCGGATGAGGTCTAGCTCTTTGCGCATCCGACGCCAGTTCAGGACATCTTGCAGATCTATAACCCTTTGGGTCCTTCCGGGGCCGCCCCCCTTGCGGGTGACGCGCGACCCCCGCCTCCGGTAGATACAAATTTGCAAAAGTGACTTTTTGTTCTCGGATCGTCTCGTGGCCGCGATGCGGAGCCATTAGCAAGGGCGATTGCAATGGGCTGTAGCGCAATAGCTCTTCGTCCGATCCTGAAGGCAATTCAATTGCATCAGGATTCCTCCCAATGTCCGCAAGCCCGCTTTATCCGTTGGACTTCCGCACAGCGCTATTTTCAGCGCCCGCACGGAAGCGCCGCAAAAACCTGCGCACCGTTACAATGCCCGAGCATGTCGGGCCGCATGTGAAGCTCGTCTTGGCAGAAATGGCGCGACCACGCATGACGTATGACTCACTAGAAGAGCGAAGCGGGGTCCGCCGGGCCACCACGAAGGCGTGGCGTCGAAAAAACCGACCCGGCCTCGAAAGCCTTGAAGCTGCGCTGGCAACGCTTGGGTTTGGTTTTTGCCCGGTCCCCTCGCTCGAAGCGCTACCCGCCGACCTTGCTGGCGAACTCACGGCCCTCGCGCTCAAGCTGCGAATGAATATTCCGCAGACGTGGGCCGCACTGATCGACATCGGCGTCGAGCAGAAGCTACTCCGCATGCGCCGACGAACGCGCTGCTGTGTTGGCTGAGCATGACTCACGTCGATTGCGCCACGATAACGAAAACACACCGCAACAGCGCACCATCCAAAGCGCGGCCGCAGCGATTTAGGGCGTGGATTCGAAGAAGTTCCGGCAAGTCCAATTTCGTGGCCGGTTTGGGAGTCAATCACGAGAGTCCGGTCAAACGCAACGCTCCTGGCTCTCAACGAAAAGCAGGCCGAGTACCTGAAGGTCAGCCGATGGATCAAGGAAGCTGGGTCGGCGGGCGTGACCAGTTCGGCGCTGAAGAAAATGGTCAACGGCGAGTTCGACCTGCGTCGCCTCAACGACATCACGCAACAACTTCTCGAGTCCAAGCAGATCGAGCAGCGGTTCGCTTCGACGCCGTCCGGTGGTCGGCCGTCGCATCGGTGGTTCGCGCTATGATCGGGTGCAGCATTACCGCTCGTGATCCATAGCGGCGGGCATCGTCACGGTTCAGAAACACTGCACCATGCATCCGCCCCCATTTCGCAACGCGCAAATCCATGCTGTAATCATGTTCTTCGTGAGCAGCGGGCAACGAAGCCCCAAGCCTTGAAGAAAACAGTGCGACGCAATTTCCAACAACGGGGTTAGGAGATGCGACAATGAAAAAAAGCACGCTGATTAGTCTCAGTATTTCGGCATCGATCGCCGTTCTGGCGGCTGGTGTCGCGATTTCCGCGCAGGACAAGTACACTGTTCAAGTGCCGAATGGGCTCGCGTTCTCTGAGTTCAGGGGATACGAGGACTGGGCAGTGATCGCGATCAGTGAGAACGGAGGTAAGATCGCTGTGACCGTAGGGAATCCGGTAATCATCGACGCCTATAAGCAAGGCGTGCCCGGCAATGGCAAGCCTTTCCCAGACGGCGCCAAGATGGCGAAAATTCATTGGAACCCGAAAGTACAAGAAACCTGGCCCGGTCAGCCAAAGGTGCCAGGGGCGCAGCATGACGTTGGTTTCATGGTGAAGGACAGCAAGAGGTTCGCGGACAGCGGCGGATGGGGATGGGCCGCGTTCGACTATGACGCGCCATCCGATACGTTTAAGCCCGCCACTGTTGCGAGTAGTCCGCCGCAGGAAAACGACGCGAAGTGCGGGCTCGGGTGCCACACGATCGTGCAGAACCGCGACTACGTTTTCACGGAGTACGGAAAGAGGTGAGTCACCCCTGTTTTCATCTGATCAAAAAAAGCCCGCTTCGCAGCGGGCTTCTTCATTTGGGTGGTGTGATCGGACGACTAGCCATCGGCCGGGGCATACGCTGCGGCGTAAAGTGTCGCCGCATAAAGAGGTTGAAATCGCCGCTAGGTCAGGAACCTCAAATTGCGGCGCGCGTTTGGCTTTTTGATCGGCGAGCCGATCTCAAAGGCCTTCCTCTCCTTCGAATAAGAGGAACTGATCAGAAACTAACAAATGTTAAGCCGTCAGAGGCTGTCATGGATGGCTCTCGAAGCGAACACGCGCGCGCGCGTGCGCAACAGCTTTTGGCTGAAATTGCACCATTACCTAATGACTCTGAACTTCAGCGCTTGCGCGAATTATCCCTGGATTACATTCGCGAGGCCGAACGTCTCGAAGAAAACTCTGTCACCACGCCTGAGCCTAGCGAGGAGATCACGGCAGCCTTAGACGCGATAGCCCGCGATTTTTTTGATCGTGCTCTTCAAAAAAAGTCGAAAGGGTAGTTGTCTGCGCGTTGGCCGTCGGTACCTGACCAGCAGTGACGCCCTCGTTTCCATCTGATCAAAAGCCCGCTGCGAAGCGGGCTTCTTCATTTGCGCTGGTCCGATCGGACGACTAGCCGTCGGCCGGTGCATACGCTGCGGCGAAGTGCGGCGGCGTGTGAGGGATGGGCTTAATGTGACGGGAATATAGCGACTACGCGCACTTCTTCGGAACGGTTTTCCACTCATGGCCCTTCGCGACATATCTGCGCCGCCGCGAGGTTGATTTCTAATGAGCTCAAATCGGACGCAGCCTCTCGCCTCAGCGACGGTACACGGCCTTAAGGGCTACTGAAACGGGCCTGACGCCTTTGAGCAGATTGCGCACATTGCTCGCGTCACCATCGCTCTGACAAAGCAAAAGCAAGAAGTGCAGCGGGGCGCTTCGGCGGCCGAACCCCGCTGTGACTTTTGCTAGAGGTCGAAATGTCTGAAGCTTTTCTCTCCCGACGAAAGATCGCATCGCGCGGCGGCTTCTCGCCGAATACG
This sequence comes from Bradyrhizobium sp. CCBAU 051011, assembly GCF_009930815.1. NCBI lineage: Bacteria > Pseudomonadati > Pseudomonadota > Alphaproteobacteria > Hyphomicrobiales > Nitrobacteraceae > Bradyrhizobium > Bradyrhizobium sp. CCBAU 051011. Next base: position 188,972 of record NZ_CP022222.1, read on the forward strand.
CTCAAAAACTATGCCGAATGTGGGATTGGCCCTGAGTTCGTGAAGGTCGGTGGTTCTTGCCGCTACAGCGTAGCCGCATTTGATGCATGGCTTGCGCAACACAAGGTCGGAGCCGCCCAATGAGCCGCGCCAGACACCTCGCAGACCTTAAGGTTGCGACCACCGACCTCGCATCGGCCCGCCGAGCACTCGCTGATGAACAGTTCCGTGCGCGGAATGGCATGACGCACAATCTAATATTCGCGGCGCACGTTGAGCACACGACTTACCATCGCTGGCTCTGCATCGGCGAAGCTCTCGCGAACTATGCTGATCACCGCCCCCGCCCCGCACCATTTACGAAGGCTAAGCAACAATGAAACTCCTGAATCACATCTTCGGAAAGAAGACTCCCACTTCCTTGGCCATCGCCGCCGAGATCGAAAAGGCGCGCGCTGAGCACACCGCCGCCGTTGCCGAGCGCGGGGCCGCACTGGCTGGTCTCTCGATCATGAGTGATGCCGAGCACATCAAGGCTGAGGCCGAGTACCAGGCACAACGTCGCGCCGCCGACCGCGCCGAGGCTCGTGTTGCCGACCTCGAAAAAGCGCATGCCGAAGCGCTAGCAGTCGAAGCGGAAGCTGAAGGGCAGGCCGAATCCGAACGTTTCCGCCAGCGTGTCGAGGCTGCGCGTCATGCGATTGAGATCGACGGCGCTCGGCTTCTCGCGGAATACGATCAACACGCCGCCGCGCTCGCGGATGTGCTCACCCGCCTTGACGCTATCAACGCGGAAGTGAATGCGATCAAATGAAGCCGGACAACATGTTCCGAGCTTCGAGCCGGTGTGCAACATCGACGTCGCGCATCGCAAGCACCCGGATCGCCTCCCAAGTGAACGGCGCGAGAAGCGGCCGTGCTGGGTCGTTAAGTACCCTGCCAGCCCGCCCGACACCGAACGGATGAAGTATCAGACGGAGGCCGCACGCGAAGAAGTAATTGAAGCGACCATCGGCGCAGATGGCAAGGCAATCCCGATCCCGCCGGAGCGATACAACTATTACGGCCGCGAGCTTATCATCAGGCCGATGCTTGAGACTCGCGAGATCGTTATCGAGCGGACCAGCTTCAGGCCCGGGCGCATCGAGAATCCTCTGTCTGCAATCCATTTGCCGCCCGGCTTCGCTTTCGGCAAACCACACTGGCCGCGTAATCAATGATGCGCGCGGCGTTTGAAGTTGACTTCATGTCGTCGAAATTGGCGGGATAGTGTGCGACAGTCACTCTGCGAGAAGCTCGCTGTCGTGCGGAGGAAGCGCGGTCGTGACGTGACCCATGCTGATCTTGGTGCTGCCTATCGAAAATGACCTTGGCGCGCACTCCTGACGTCCAGCTTGTCCGCCGACAGCGGTACAATAGCGGACGTCGCTGGAGGTCTCCGAAGGGCCAAACTAAGAAGTCTCGTGTGCAAGACCACCGCATGTTCTCGTAGGAACTACTGCGCAACTCTTTCGTTGTCCCATATCCCAGACAGCAAAGGAACACGATCATGGATCGCGAACATGTGAAGGGCGCTGCCGACAAGGCAAAAGGCGCCATCAAAGAAGGTGCCGGCAAGCTCAGCGGTGACAAGGACTTGGAGACCGAAGGCAAGATCGATAAGGCCAAGGGTTCCGTCCACAACGCCGCAGGAGATGTGAAGGATGCAGCACGGGACGCCGCTGACGCCCTTAAAGAATAAGCGATCGGGATAACGAAGAACTAGCCGCCTCCGGGCGGCCTTTTCTTTGCTACTGGGCGCTCTGGTTGAGCTGCGGCATCGCGAATCCCCTCCGCTGGTCGAAATGGTGTAGGCGAAGTCCGCTTGGCTGCCCGGCCTATGCAAGCGGCAACCTCGCGCACGTTGTTTCCTATGCGACCGGGACAACGAGAGCCGGAATCCCACTTTGCAGTCCTGTACCCTTTCGATAACCCGGCTTATGTTGTACGCTTACTAGACGGACATTGGGTTAGTCCGCGAGCTGCCAGCGGGACGTGCCGAAGTCCTCGTTTAGGCAGGTGCCTCACTTCAGTAGACCGACGCTCCTTTTTTGCCGGTGCTTTTTGCATTCGCAATCGCTGGTCGTGCGCGCCAACGACCAGAAACTCTTGCAATGATCAGGGAGTAACGTCATGAAAACGCACTATTCGGTGACATTGGCGATGCTTGCGGGCTTCGGGCTCGGTGCAATCGCGGTTCAGGGACTCCATGCCCAGGCTACGCCACCCGTATATCAAGTCGTTGAAATCGAGCCCTCGGACATGGAGACCTACCTGAAGGACTACGTCCCGAAGGCTCAGGCCGCTATCAAAGCGGCTGGCGGCAAGTTCCTCGCCGCTGGAGGCAAAACCACAACCATCGAAGGAGAGCCGCCGAAACCGCGCATTGTTATCCAACAGTGGGACAGTGTTGAAAAAATCAAAGCTTATCGCGATTCGGCGGCGTTCAAAGAGCTCCTGCCACTGCGCAACAAACTCGCGAAGTTCCGCAGCTTCGCCGTCGAGGCGCTACCGCAATAGCTAGCCGAACAATCGGCCTGCAAGATTGAAGGCCGCCTTAGATGGAGGCCTTCTTCATCGCACAGAGGCGTTTGAGTTACCGCAGCTTTGCTGCACGTCTCTTTGGGTCAGAAGCTGACCTTGGTCGCAGCACCCGCCAAGTCACCAAGGCCCTAACCGATAATTTAGTGGCGAAATGGCAGGGTCGCTTTAGGCCGATGCGCCACCACGCAATAGGTGACGATAACCGTGCTCCGCCATCCATTTGGCGCGCGATAATTGGCTGTCGAACGCCTTCCGGACCCGATCACATTCATGTTCCGGATCGAGATGCAGCACCACTCGTGCGACCTCGCGCCAGTCCGCACCTTCCGCATGCGCATCGAGCAGGCGCAGATATACGTGACGAGGTGCTCCTTGTCGTAAGAGGTCAACGCGTTACCAGAGGGCGCAATATCGGCGACATTGGGATCAACCGGCGGTGTCTGCATGGGCGTTCTCGCATTTGGTGCTGATTGACCAACTTTGCTTCTGACTCCTTGGCATATTGATGACCCACGCCGGCGAAGGCCGCTTTGCTCCAGTGAAGGGATGTCGCTGGTTCGAGCCGTTAGGTCAGAAAAGTGCCAACAGCACTTATCGACCTTATCGACGAAACCGGACGGCTGTTGGACATTGCATTCAAAATGTTGCTTCCTTCCGATAGTATACTTGCGTTCGCCCGGCACAGTTGCCGAGCTTTCGCCTTCGTCGATAACAGCGAACGGAGCTACGGTGGCACTGAATCCGGGGTCGATAACTGGAGCATTGGCTGTCAGGACGGTTACAAATATTCGATAAGTGTTACCTCTGATGCGCGGGACTCAATCTGCACTCGAAACACTTTCACCCGAAGCGCTGAATAGCACTTGGTCAAAAACCGTTTCAGCCCGGGGCCGCTATCGCCTATCTAGATGCCCTCGGCTACACGTTCACGCCCTCGGGTGCGCTGACATTTCCCAGCGCCTGTCGTGAAACTTTGGGGTAGACTGAAGGTCTTGGTGCTCTGCGGAGGAATCCGGCCAGGAGGCGCCCATGAATGTTGCGGCTTGGCTGCACGGTCTGGGGCTGGGGCAATACGAACAGGCGTTCCGCGAGAACGACATTGATGCCGAGGTCCTTGCCGACCTGACGGCCGACGATCTGATCGGGGTTGGCGTCACCTCGGTCGGCCACCGCCGCAAGCTGCTTGCCGCGATCGTAGCGCTGCGTAGTGGCGCCGCGCCGACGCTTTCTCCTGATGCGGGCGCGCCGGCCTCGAAATTGCGGGTGGCTTCGCCGTTGCCGGAGGCCGAGCGGCGGCAGGTGACAGTCCTGTTCGCTGACATCGCCGGCTACACGAAGCTCGCCGACGAACTGGACGCTGAGGAAGTCCACGCCCTCCTCGGAAGCTTCTTCGATCTTGCCGACGCAAGCGTCGTCGATCACGGCGGGACTGTCGACAAGCACATCGGCGATTGCGTGATGGCTGTCTTCGGTGCCCCCGTCGCCTATGGCAACGACCCTGAGCGATGCGTCCGGGCAGCTCTCGATATCGGGAGCCGCATGCCCCTGGTCGCGGCCGATTTCGGTCGCCCTATTGGCGTCCACATCGGCATTGCCAGTGGCGAGGTTATGGCCAGCGGCACCGGCAGCGCGCGTCACGTTGAATACACTGTCACCGGCGAGTCCGTGAACCTAGCCTCACGCCTGAAGGATAAGGCGCCCACGGGCGAGATCTTCATTTCGGATTCGGTCTACCGGGCGCTCGCCGAACGGGTCGAATGCTCCGAGGTCGGGGAGCTGGCCATCAAAGGGCTCGCAAAACCGGTCAGGGCGTGGCGACTGCGCGCCTTTCGCGATCCGGCCCGCTCGGGCCGCCATGCGTTTGTTGGACGGCAACGCGAACTGCGGGCGCTCGAAGCGGCGCTGGCCGAGTGCCAGGACACGAGACACGGCCGCACCATCTACATTCGCGGGGAGGCCGGTATCGGCAAAACCCGCCTACTTGAGCAGTTCCAGGCGGAGGCCGGGCGGAAGAACTTCGCCTGTCACAGCGGGCTGGTGCTCGACTTCGGAATGGGCTCCGGTCAGGACGCAATCCGCTCGCTGGTTCGCAGCCTGCTTGGTCTGACGGGCCAGAGCAGCCATGAAGAGATCGAGGCAGCGGCTGAGAAGGCCCTCGAGGATGGCATGCTTCCTGACGAGCGGCGGGTGTACCTGAACGACCTCCTTGACGTGCCACAATCGACAGAGCTGCGTACGCTCTATGATGCGATGGACAATCCCGCCCGCAACCGCGGCAAGCGGGCGACCGTCGCCGAACTCGTCACCCGCGCGAGCGGCCGTCGTCCTCGGCTGCTGGCGATTGAGGACCTGCACTGGGCTGATCAGATGACTCTCGATCATCTAGCGAACCTCGCCGAGACGGTCGCTGGATGTCCGGCACTTCTGGTCATGACCTCGCGGCTCGAGCGCGACCCGCTCCATGAGGCCTGGGGCCCGACGATTGCCGGCCAGCCGATCGTGACGATCGACCTCGGCCCGCTTCAGCCGAGCGAAGCCAACGGGCTCGCCGAAGCCTATTTCGATGCACTAGGCGAACTCGCCCAACGTTGCGTCGAACGGGCTGACGGCAATCCGCTGTTTCTGGAGCAACTGTTGCGCCATGCCGAGGAAAGCGCCGAGGGCAACGTGCCGGGGTCGATCCGGAGTTTAGTACAGGCGCGCTTGGATCGGCTTGCGTTGGCCGACAAACGGGCGCTGCAAGCAGCCTCAGTTCTCGGCCAGCGCTTTACTGCCGAAGCATTGGCAGCCCTGCTCGACCAGCCCGGCTGGAATTGCGCCGACCTGGTGCGGCATCTCCTGGTGCGCCCGCAGGGCGATCATTTTCTTTTCGCCCACGCGCTGATTCAGGAGGGTGTCTACGACACGCTGCTCAGGAGCCGCCGCCGCGAGTTGCACCGGCGGGCGGCCGATTGGTTCAGGAACCGTGACCTGACGTTGTGCGCACAGCATCTCGATCGAGGCGATGACGATGGCGCTCCCCGCGCCTACCTGCAAGCGGCACGCGCGCAAGCAGCAGAGTACCGGACCGAACGGGCCCTGCGTCTCGTCGAACGCGGGGTTGCCTTGGCCAGGAAGCGGGCGGATGTGAATGCATTATCCCTGCTCCGGGGTGAGATCCTCCACGACTTCGGTTCAATCCCAGAATCGATTGCTGCTTTCGAACAGGCCTTGGCAGTCGCCGATGCTGATATCGAGCGGTGTCGAGCCTGGCTCGGTCTCGCCGCCGACCTGCGCGTGACGGATCGTTTCGACGAGGCGTTTGCGATGCTGGAGAAGGCCGCGACCGCGGCGGCTACCGACGACCTCGCGGCGGAGCGCGCGCGGATCCATCATCTGCGGGGCAATCTCTGCTTCCCGCTCGGAAGGATTGTCGAGTGCTTGCAGGAGCATGAGCGGGCGCTCGACTGGGCCCGAAGAGCCCGTTCGCCAGAAATCGAGGCGCGCGCGCTTGGCGGCTTGGGCGATGCCGAATACGCGCGCGGCCGGATAGCCAGCGCCCATCGGCACTTCAGCCGGTGCGTGGACCTGTCGCGCGCGTCCGGCGCCGGACGCATCGAAGTAGCCAACCTCAGCATGGTCGCGCACACCCAGGTGTATCTCAACGATTTCTCCGATGCGCTCGCGACGAGCCAGATGGCAGTCGAACTGGCGGCGCGGGTCGGGCATCACCGTGCGGAAATCATCGCCCATTACGCGGCGTGCAACAAGTTTCGCACGACCGGCGAGTTTGCGCGTGTGAAGATGCATGCCGAGCGGGCGCTGGTCCTCGCTCGACAGCTCGGTGCCAAAAGGTTCGAGGCGGTCTGCTTTAACGATCTTGCCATGGTCGCTCGCGCAGAGGCTAGCAGCGCGGAAGCGATGAACCTGCTGCACCGGGCCTTGGCGATCAGCCGCGAGACTGGGATTGGCTTTGTGGGTCCGTGGATCCTCGGCCACCTTGCGGTCACGACTAAGGATCCGCTTGAACGTCAAGCGGCGCTGACGGAAGGTGAGAGGGCCCTCCGTGAAGGCGCGGTCAGCCACAATCATTTGTGGTTCTTCCGGTACGCGATCGATGCCTCGCTGGACTCTCAGGATTGGGACGGCGCGGAGCGCTACAGCGCGGCGCTCGAGGATTTTACGCGGCCAGAACCGTTGCCCTGGGCCAACTTCTTCGTCCGATATGGACGCGCTGTTGTTGCACATGGCCGGTGCCCCCCCGGACAGGAGACGACATGCAAGCTTGGTGACCTGCTGGCCGAGGCCGAGCGCCTTGGCATCGGTCCTGCGCTTGGGGCCCTCGCGTTATTGCAACGGGCCCGTCGCCAACAAGAAACGTGATGTGAATGTAGAGGGAGAATTTTTAGCTGAGACCGCTCCGGGTCAAATTGAGTCACGTCGACACTGCCGGCCGAACTTATCCAAGCCATTTCTTGGCCACACGACTTTCGCGTGATTTTTCCAAATGTGTCAAATGCCATCAAGCACCGCTTTGGCTTCGCGGGAATCGACGGTTTCGAAGCCTTCAATGAACGAGCCGTAGATCTTGGCGAGTTCATCGTAGGCTTCCGTTCGTCGATCGTCCTTCGCCAGAAGCCGCGCGAGCCTTGTGCAGCCTCGCAGGTGAAGTGCGCGGGCATTTTGGACTTGCGCGCTCTGCATGGCACGCCGGATGCAGCGTTCCGCTTCCGCCTGGTCGCGGGTTGCCAGAGCGAGATCGCCCTCGAGCAGGTGCAGACCGGCGTCGGCCCAATGCTCCTCATTGCGCTCGGCGGCAGCGCGCGCCTCGGCGAGTGTGACGATCGCGTCGTCAAGCCGTTGCGCTCGGCGGTAAAGGTCAGCAAGGATTCCCAAATAGTACGGTAAACGCAGCTCAGCTCCGGTGGCCCGCAGGTCCCGCACGCCGACGCGAACGCGTGCAATACCATCCTCGACGTCGCCGTCCTCGGCGACAGCCCATCCATTCATGATCGCTGCCCAGGCGCCATAATAGCTGAACCCATGTTCGTTGCAGATTGAGCGAGCCGCGTCTGCACGAGCGCGGACTTCCGTCGGCTCGCGACGGAACTGGTGCAGCATCGCAACGTAGGCGAGCGCCACTGCCAAGCTAAACGGATGAACGAGCCGATGGGCGAGATCGATCGCATCCTGCGCCGCCCGAAGCGCGGAATCCGCGAACCCAAGATGCCAGTCGACATGAGCGGCATAGGCGCGGCCGAAGACGTGAATATTGACGCCGCGCGACAACGCATTGGCGGGATCGCCGACCTGCATGATCTTTGCACTGCTGATCTCCAGGTGCTCGCGTGCCGATCGGTAGTCGCCCTGATGGAATAGATTGAACGCCAAGGCATTGTGCGCGTCGGCCTGCATTACGAGATCGTCGCCTTGCTCGGCCAGCTCGACGAGCTCGGAGCAGAGCTCGCTCACGCGCAGGATGTGAGCGCGTACGTGATGCACATAGCACAGGCCACGCAACGCCTTGGCGAGATTGCGATGGTGTCCGCACCGTCGCGCCAGATGTTCCGCTTTTGCGTACGCCGTCTCGACCTCTGGAGCGGCAAAGCCCCTTGTTGCCATCAGCGGAGGACCGAGTGCAATCTGTACCTCAAGCTCGTGGCGTAATTGTTCGTCGGTGGGCGGGCGGCTCCCGAGCATCTCGAGGGCCGTGGTCAGATGACTTATCGCTTCCCTGTTCGCCGATCGGCCAGCCGCCAGCCGTCCCGCCCGTAGCCAAAAGTCGATCGCCCGATCGGCATGCCCGGCTGCTGTGAGATGGTGCGCCAGGAGCTCGGGCTGGCGCGTGACAAGATTGGCGAACCGTGCCTCGAGGACGGCAGCAATCCGACCGTGAAGCTCGCTCCGTCGACTCTTAAGAAGCGAGGCGTAGGCGACATCCTGGACCAGCGCATGCTTGAAAGTATAGATCGCCTCCGGCGGCGTGCCGCGCTGAAAGACGAGCTCCGACTTCACAAGCCGGGCGAGCGCCTGGTCGAGATCGGCCGGTTCTCGTGCAGCGACTGCATCGAGGAGCTCGTAGCTGAATTCACGGCCGATGGCGGCGCCGACCTGCAGCAAGTCCTTGGCCGACGCCAGGCGATCGAGCCGGGCCATCAGGGAGTCCTGCAGACTCGCCGGAATGACAAGCGCACCACGCGCTGCGATCAGCGCTAGACCCTCGGGCGTGTTGCGCAGCATGCCTGACTCCAGCACCGTCTTGGTGAGTTCTTCGATGAAGAGCGGAACGCCTTCGGTCTTTGCGACAATCTCGTCCATCAGTGTTGGAGGTAGGCGGCGCCCACCTGACGTTTGCTCGACAAGAGCCGCCGCCGCCCGGCGCGCGAGGCGATTGAGCGTCAGGGCCGTAACATGCGGGAAGGACGGCCAAGGCAGCGTCATCTCCGGCCGGAACGTGATGATCAGGAGTACCGGCAGGCGCTGAACCCGCTGCAAGATCAGCCCGAGGAGCTCGAGTGATGTCGGATCGAACCAGTGCGCATCCTCAAGCACTGACAGAACCGGGCGTCGTTGGGCCAGGCCCTCGAGCTGTGCGAGAAGCACTTCCAGAGTCTTGCGCTTCTGGGTCTGCGGCAAGAGGTCGAGCGGCGGGTATCGATCGTCCGTCGGTATGCCGAGGAGAGCCGCGATGAGCGGCACGGCTTCGGTGAGATCGTCAGTCCCTTGCGCAAGTAAAGATACGAGCTTGGAAAGCCGCATTGGAGGCGTGTCGTCACGCTCGAACGCCGCCGCTCGCTCAAGCTGGTCGATGAATGGCCAGAGCACGGTATTGGCGTGGTAGGGCGAGGCACGATGAGAGATTCGAGTGTGCGGCTCGTCGGCGATCCGCTCTCGGAGCGCCTCGATGAGTCGCGACTTGCCGATTCCGGCTTCCCCGGCGAGAAGCATCGCCTGACCCTCGCCGTTCCTGGCGAGGTGCCAGCGCTCGAGAAGGAGTTCCAGTTCCTGCTCCCGCCCAAGGAGCGGGCTCAGGCCCGCTGGGTGAAGTGCCTCGAAACGGCTCTCCGCAGCGCGCTTGCGGACGATCCGCCAGGCGTTGATCGGTTCTGCGAAGCCCCGCAGTTCGCATGGTCCGAGGTCTTCGAGCTCGAATAGCCCGCCGATCAGACGCCGTGTTTGCTCCGCGACGACGACTTCGCCGCGCCCGGCTACGGCCTGCAGGCGGGCGGCGAGGTTCGGGGGGTCGCCGACGACCGCTTCCTCCTGCGCCGCGCCGGTGCCCAGGAGATCACCTACGACGACGAGCCCTGTCGCGATCCCAACCCGCGCGGCAAGCGGGCGGCCGTCTGGCGACCGCAGACGGTCCACGGCCTCGACAGTCGCGAGGCTGGCTGCCACCGCCCTCTCAGCCTCATCCTCGTGCGCGCGCGGCCAGCCGAAGTAGGCCAGCACGCCGTCACCCATGAACTTGGCAAGGTGTCCGTCGAAGCGTGCGATCTCGCCCGCGACTGTATTCTGGTAGGCGGTCAGCGTCTCCCGCATGTCCTCAGGATCAAGTCGTGTGGAAAGGGATGTCGAGCCGACAAGGTCGACGAACATCACAGTGAGCTGGCGGCGTTCCGCGTACGACGGCCGCCGGATTGCGACGATGGATGGCGGCGCGACCTCCAGGGCAGCGATCGCCGTTAGCAGCTTTTTTCGGTGCCCAAGCGGCAGGCCAAGTTTCTCGAAGTCGGCGTCCGTGAGCGACGGCAGCACGTCCGCATCGATGGCCTGCTCGCGGAACAACGCCGCATAGTTGGAAAGGCCGAGATCTTGAAGCCACTGCGCGACGTCCATTCCGCGACGCTCCGCCGGCCAGCCCCGCTGCGAAGTTTAGCAGAGAATGGAGCACTGCGCGGGGATTGCTGTTTGCGCTTGCTGGTCGCAGCAGGCACATCTGCCCGGCGGCATTACATCCGTGGTCCAGAAATGTCCGCCCCTGGTTCGGGTCAGGATCGGATAAAATCAGCTGGCGCATTGGTGAAGAATTGATCAGAGCGAGTGTCAAAGCGGGTTTAATCCGAGCACCATAGTGCTAAGCTGAAAAGCATAACAGCCGAGTAGGTTGAAGCCGTACTGCCCTTGCGGAGCGGCCTATATCTTTTGCGATCTCTGCCGTCCCGCGGTCGAACACCGATTCAAGGGAGGAGAAGATGTCGCTTGATCGTCGTCATTTCCTTGCAGCTACCGGAAGCGCCATGGTCGGGCTCGTTGGTGGATCGTGGAGTGGTGATGGTGTCAAGGCTCGCGCACCAGTCTCAAAAAGCCAGGTGCCAGGATTCTACCGATTCAGTCTCGGACGGTTCCAACTCACGGTCATGAGCGACGGTACGATTGCTTTTCCGGCGGAGGCGCTCTGGCCAGAAGCGCCTAAAGCGGAACGCGATGCCGTCCTAGCGTCGGACTTCCAGCCCACGGACAAATCTACGCTCCAGGTGAATGTGTTGGCGGTGAATACGGGCGATCGCCTTGTGCTCATCGACGCAGGCACCCGCGGAAAGGCACAGCCAACCGCGGGCCGTCTACTTCAGAACCTCGCGGCCGCCGAGATCAAGCCGGAGGAGGTCGACACGGTCTTGATCACGCATGCCCATCCGGATCACCTGTGGGGGGTCGCCGACAAAAGCGACACCGAGCGGACGTTTCCAAACGCTGAGTATGTGATCGGCGAAGCGGAATTGAACTTCTGGATGCAGCCTCAGCACCCGTTGGCAAGTGATGCTGTTTGGGGCGACATTTACCGCCAGAACATGAAAACACTCGCGGCGATCAAGGATCGCATCCGGACTATGAAGCCGAACGGCGAGGTGGTCCCGGGCATCACGGCAATAGCCACACCTGGGCACACGCCGGGGCATACCTCCGTGCAGATCGCGTCCGGTTCCAACCAGATTCTCTGCACTGCAGACGTTGTTGGCAACCGCGCCGTCGCTTTCCAGCACCCCGACTGGCGCGGTGGGTTCGACCTGGATCTCGACCAAGGCGCGAAGACACGCCGAGCCTTCCTCGATCGATGCGCGAGCGAGAAAGTGATGGTCTCGACCTACCATCTCCCGTTCCCCGGAATTGGCCATGTCGTCCGCGCCGGAACAGTGTTTAGCTGGCTTTCAAGCGATTGGAGTTGGGACGGCATAAGTCCTACTTAAGTCCACCTAGCCCAACTGGCGAATAGTTGTGTGAAGAGGAGGAGATCATGCAATCCATGGCCACTGAAACCTTCATCGGCAACATGCGCGGCCCGGTCATCAGGCGAACGGACGCCGACTATGAAGCCGTGCGCAGCCTCTACAACGGGATGATCGATAAGAGTCCCGAGATGATAGCGCGATGCACCGACGTCGCGGACGTTGTCGCCGCCGTCAATTTTGCAAGGCAGAACGATCTCAAGGTCGCGATCCGCGGAGGCGGCCACAACGGGCCGGGCCTTGGCAGTGTTGATGACGGGCTGATGATCGACATGTCGATGATGAAAGGCGTGCGGGTCAACCCCACCGCCCGTACCGTCCGCGTTGGCCCCGGCTGCACCCAGGGCGATGTCGATCATGCCACGCATATCTACGGGCTCGCCGTGCCGGCTGGCATCGTCTCGACGACCGGCATTGCCGGCCTCACGCTCGGCGGCGGCACCGGATATCTCACCCGCAAGTACGGCCTCACCATCGACAATCTGCTTGAGGCGGATGTCGTGCTCGCAGACGGTCACATTGTCACAGCCAACAAGTCGGAGAATGCTGACCTCTATTGGGGGCTGCGCGGCGGCGGCGGTAATTTCGGTATTGTCACGAGCTTCCTGTTCCAGGCTCATCCGGTGAGCATGGTCTATGCCGGTCCAATCTTCTGGGATATCAAAGATGCCCGGACTATCATGCAGACGTACAGGGATTTCTTGCCTGGCGCTCCTGAAGAGCTTGGGGCCTTTGTCGGGTTGAAGACCGTTCCGCCAGTAGACCCGTTCCCGACGGAGCATCAGGGCAAGCGCGCCTGCGCGATCATCGCTTGCTACAATGGCCCGACAGAAGACGGTCAGGCCGTCATGGCCAAGTTGCTCGGAACGCTGCCCCCGCCGCTCTTCAACTGGATGGGGGAAATGCCCTATCCAGCCCTCCAGTCCATGTTCGATCCGTTCTTCCCGAAGGGCCTGCAATGGTACTGGCGCGGCGATTTCGTGAAAGAGCTGACTGACGAAGCGATTGACGCCCATATCGGCCAGGCACAGAAACTGCCGAGCCCGCTCTCGCTTATGCACCTTTATCCGATCGACGGTGCCGTCCATCGCGTCGGCAAGAGCGACACCGCCTGGAACACGCGCGATGCCACCTGGTCGATGGTCATCGCTGGCATCGATCCCAATCCGCAAAAGGCGGGCGAAATCACCCGCTGGACCAAAGGCTATTGGGAAGCCGTGCATCCTTATTCGGCTGACGGCTGCTATGTGAACTTCATGATGGACGATGGAGATGACAACAGACTCAAGGCTACTTACGGTGACAATTACGATCGTCTCGTTGCTTTGAAAGACAAGTACGACCCGACAAACTTCTTTTGCATGAACCAGAACATCAGGCCACTCAACTCGTAGAGGATCATGTCTGCCGCGCAGTTCAATCGCGCCAAAGAGTCTTGTCGGAGCGTTCTTTCGCTTCATGGAACGAAGGGACGCTCAGGCCATCATTTGCGTCCGCCACTCTTGCTGTCAACTTCCGCTCCGGGTCTTGGCCGTGTAAAAACATCTTCGGAGGGGCGTTGGCTCTGGAGCCAGATTCCTGGGGTGTTTCTCAGGCCATCGCAGCGATCAGCGGCCTGATCCCGACAGTGTTCATGACCCGTGTCAGATTATAGGCCAGAACCGAGAGTGCCATCTCAGTGGCTACTTTCGGAAGCGTTTTGGTCAGGATTGCGTCGCCCCCATGCGGGCCTTCATCGTGCCGAACGGATGCTCGACTGTCTCTCGGCGCTGACGCATGGCATGTGGATTTGCATCAAGGCGCTGCTGCACGGCTTCGAGCAGATGCTCATGCTCCCATCGCGGAATCCGCCGCTCTGGCCCCGTCGTGCACTGGGATTTGAGCGAGCAGTTCTGACAGGCTGTGGTCCAGTAGCGCCTAATCCGCTTACCATCTTCCTCGCCCGTAAAGCGATATAGCAGCCGCTCGCCGGCGGGACAGCGATAGGCGTCCTCCTCCGGTAAATAGATGAAGTCCTGCTTGCCGAAGCGCCCATCTGACTTGGCACCCGACGTCTGCGGCTTGGGCAGAGTTACCGTGATGCCGGCCTCGTGGCAGGCGAGGATCTCCAGGCTACTGAAGTAACCGCGGTCGGCAACGGCCTCGAGCGTCTCAGTCTTTAGAACAGCGTTGGCCTGTTGGGCGATATTGGCAAGTTGTGCCCGATCTGAGCCGCTGTTCGTCACCTCGTGCGTCACAATCAGATGATGCTCGGTATCGACGGCGACCTGCACGTTGTAGCCGACAACGCCGGAACCGCGACCGCTCGTCGCCATCGAACGGCTGTCGGGATCGGTCAGGGAGATCTGCTGATCGGGCGAAGCAAGCATCTGCTTCTCGTAGACAGCTCGCTTGCCCATTTCCTCCTTCGGCTTTGTCAGCTTCTCGTTGAGCTTTGGCACCTTTGCCGCCAACGCCTCGGTCGGTTCCTGTCGGTCGGCCGTGTCAAGTTGGCTCAGATAGCACGCCACGCTCTCCTCCAGCTGAGCGCGCCGCCGCTCCACCTTCGCCCGTGTGAAGTTCCTGTCCCGGTTGTTCACGGCTTTAAACTTGCTGCCATCGATGGCGACGCTCGCCGTCGTGAGAAGGCCGATCTCACGGCAGAGTTCGACGAAGCGCGCGCATACCTTGCGTAGCGCCAGGCCATTGTCTTTGCGGAAGTCCGCGTCTTGTGATCAGGAGCGAGCCGACCCAACAGCCACATGACCTCGACATTGCGCCCGGCCTCGCGCTCCAGCCGCCGGCTCGACTGCACTCGGTTCAGATAGCCATAGATGTATAGCTTCAGCAGAACCGAGGGATGGTACGACGGCCGACCCGTCGCCGCCGGCGCCATTCCTTCGAAGCTCATCTGGGCCAAATCGAGCGTGTCGACAAACACGTCGATCACGCGAACAGGGTTGCTCTCGTCAATGAAATCGTCGAGGCATTCGGGCAATAACGCCGACTGTCTACGATCCGCCCCCGCAACGAAGCGCTTCATCAATTCCCCCTAGAATCACGGGAGAATCATAACAGCGGCACAGCGTTTTCACACAGCCAGGGTCATTCGCGTCGGTTTGATCGGACCACGGCGACTTCCGGTCTAGCCCTGCCGGCTCAACCGGTCGACGCAACACAGGCGTTAAATCTCTCTGCTGGTGTTTCAAATTGCAAGGTCTCACGTGGTCGTTCGTTTAGCTGACGAGCCACTTTGTTCAGATGGGCTTGCGAGTGCACCGACAAGTCGGTGCCCTTCGGGAAGTATTGTCGCAGCAGGCCATTGGTGTTCTCGTTCGACCCGCGCTGCCACGGGCTTTGCGGATCGCAAAAATAGACGTCGATTTTGCTCGCCAACGTAAAGCGACGATGATCCGTAAGTTCCTTGCCCCGGTCCCAGGTCAGGGATTTATATAGCTCCTTTGGTAGCTTCTTCGCCTGCTTGATGAGCGCGGAGACCACTGTCTGGGTGTCCTTGCCTGCCACCTTGGCCAACATCACGTAACGGGTATGACGCTCGACCAAGGTCGCGATGTAGGTGTTGTTCGGCCCGGACAGGAGATCGCCTTCCCAATGACCAGGCACCGCCCGATCTTCAACCGCCGCCGGTCGCTGACGGATTGAGACGATATCCTTGATATGCCCCCGTTTATCGCCATTCGGGTCAACCGGCCTGGAGCGACGCATCAAGCGCTTCGATCGAAGATGGCTAAGCAGCTCTTTCTTGAGCACGCCGCGCGCTTGGACAAACAGGCTGCGATAGATGGTCTCGTGTGACACCTGATTACACTCGTCTTCAGGATGCGTTCTCTTCAGCCAGCCGGCTATCTGCTCGGGTGACCAATCCAATCTGAGCTTCCCTGCCACCGCCTGCCGAAGCCGCGGATTGGTCGCTAACTTACAACATTTTGGACGACGAGATCGCGCCCAGGCGTTCTCGTCCGCAAGTGTCGCTCGGTAGCGATCATAGCCGCCATTGCGACTCATTTCCCGGCTCACCGTCGAGGGTGAGCGGCCAAGCAGTTTGGCGATCGACCGTGCTGATTGATGTGCCGTAACGCCTCTGGAAATCACCTCGCGTTCCGCGAGCGTCAACGCCAGCCTGGAGCGACGCCGCTCCGCAGGACGAATTCCACCATGCGGAGCTACCAAAAAATAGATCGACGATGATTGCTTACCAAAAGCTCGTCCAATCGCCTTCAGCGACTCCCCACGCTTCCAGCGATCCCATAACTCCGTCTTCTCTGCCGCAGTAAAACCTCTATGAAACCTTCGTTCCATCCCACACTCCATCTTTTCCCTCTAAGATAAAGTGTTGCGGCGACCGGTTGAGACCACCCCCGGTGAACGGACATTCTCAGGGTAGGCGGGCATGTCTCAAAGGTGCCAACAGCCGACATGGCAAAAAGAGACCGCTAACTGAGGCGTCCTTTACGTTGGCGCTTGCAGTTGTCCGCGAAGCCATGCGTTCGTTCTGAGGGACTTCATCGGGTCGATTAGTAGTTCGGACACAGTCTGATGGACCTGTTTACACGCAGGGCATTCGAACGTTCGGATATCGAAGCCAATAGGGCCGGGGGTAACCCGCGCCAGCACAGTTTTTGTTTGGCAGGTGGAGCAAAGTGGTCGCCGCAGTGTGAGCATGATGCTTCGCCTTAGATCAGGCGAGAGCGTTACAGAACTCTCAGTCACCGGTAGATACCGAGGGGGCGGTGATGGAACCACCATCGAACTTCCGCTCTCCCGCCGCTGGTCAATTTTGCTCATTATCGAAAAGTTAATGTATTGGTCGAAGCCAAATCAAACTAGAGGCCGCCAACTCAGCGGCCTTGCTATCGGAACAATGCTGTCTGGAAGAGCTTGGCAAACTGGAGGTTGCCAATGCCGCGCTACTTTTTTGATGTTGAGGACGGGCACAGGCTTTTTGATGCATCAGGCTTTGTCTGCGAAGACGATACCGATGCAATAATCAGGGCTACGGTGCTTGCCATAGGCGTTTCACTCGATAAGCCTGAAGACGATCCTGAGCGCCGCATAGCTATAATCAACGATGCGGGGCGTGAGATTGGCACCGTGCCCGTATATTCCAAGCCTTCATACGGAAATCCGGCCAAATAAGGTGGTGCCATCGGCGCTTGCAGTTGACCGCGAGGCCACCCGTTTGTTCTCGGGGATTCATCAGATCAACCAGATCGGCCACCACCTTGTCGGCGTCCCTGGCATTGCCTTGGCTCATGGTAGGCTCGGCATAGCCGGTTGCAGCTAACCAATGTCCGCTTTGCTGCGCATTACGGACTCAACTCGGACATCGAGCTAGGTCCGAAAAGTGCCGATTTTGTTGCAAAAGTCGGCTGCTACAGATGGATCGGTAGGCCATTTCGCTAAGGGCGACCGGCTTTGATCCGCCGGCTCAGACGCTCTCTACGCAACTCTAACGCTACGCGATGCACATAGCCCGAGCGGGTGGTGGACGAGCGACCAGCGACGCGAGCCGCCGCAGGTTCTGGGCGATGGCAGCAAGAACAAACTCGTCTTGGGCGCCTCGTGGTCCACGCAGTCGAAGCCGACCGAGCTTCAGGATACGCTTCAAGTGTGCGAACCGCATCTCGATCTTCTTGCGCTCACGTCGTGACTTCTCAAAGTCTTCGGTGTCAGCAAACGACCGGGCAACGTCTCGGGCGTGTCGGCGCGGGCTGCCTCCGGCCAAAAGGGTGATGGTGCGACGAAGGCGTCACCCGTCAGGCGTAATGATCGAGTTCGCCCAGCGCGATGCGCACCTCCCGGGCAAAATCGACCAGCGAGATTGTGAAAGCGCCCAGCGAAATCAGGAAGAAGAGGGCCACCCCCCGCTCATGCTGGAGCTGAAAGAACGCAGTTACAAACGCCACGATAACAAGAAGCGTCACCGAAATGCTGGCGACGACCGCCCAGAAGATTGCCCGGTTCAGCATCGCCGCCCGCCGCATCAGGCGTGGTAGATCGACCTTGAGCCGGGATCGGACGGTGTCGTGATCCGGTATCCCGTTCAGGACCACAGTGCGGTCGAGGATTCGGTTCTGGCGGGAAATCAGCACGGCGATGAAGGCTGCCAGTGCGCCCAGCAGGAACGCGGGCGCTGCCGCCTGCGAAATTACCTGCGATAGCTGGCTGACGGACGGCGTATCTGGATACATTGGATCCTTGCCCGCGATGCTCACAAAATAGGCCGGTCACGATGCGGCGCGTCGGGCGTCACGGTGCTGGTCGGAGCCATCGGAGAGATCGCGAACGTCTCCCGAGAACGATCGACCCGCCCCAGCCGCTCCGATCCTAATATTTTCTGACGATGGGTTTGGTTGTCGGAGGCGCGCCGGGCGCTGGCGGCGAGATGGCGAAGGTGACCCAGGTATTCCAGCCACTGGGACGATTCTCTGCGGCAAACTCTCCGTAAGCCTTGAGATTGAGATAGCCCTGCATGTCGCCGACCGGAAAAAGAAATCCGATCTGGGGACCGACGCCAACCACCTGGGACTGGAAGCAGCCGACGCGGTTGCCTGAACCGCTGTCACAGCCGAGCTCCTTGTAGACATAGCCCACGAGGCCAACCATGACCTGCTTCGACAGGAACTGCGACGCACCCCAGTCGAAGTGCATGTCGACGCCGCTCTGATACTGCGTCGCAGGATTCTCGAAATTGTAGGTGAAGCCGAGCACGCCGGAGAATTCGTGGCCGGTCTGCGGATTGAAATAGGTGTAGCCTCCGCCGGCGTCGATCGCGCCGTGTCCGATGCCCAGATTTGACAAGCGCGTGGACTGGTAAGCGCCAACCGGGATGTCGCCTGTGATGTAGGTCATGTAGTTGTGGACGCCGGCGTTCCAGCACAATGCGAATTGCGGGATCAGATCCCCAAAACCCCATGTCGTGTCGCTGATGCTCTCGGACCGCGCGAAGGGAACGTTGCCGAAAGGTGTCGTGAGCACGCCTGACAAGGTCCCCGCCAGGCTGGTGCCGACGACGCCATAAGCTCCTATGAGGGACACCGACGCCTGGCCGCCGAGAACCGGCGTCGCGAATACATAGGTCGGGATCACAAAGCCAAGATTGCCGGTGGCGTTGAGGCTCAAATTCAGATTTGCATTTAAGGTAAGGTTGGCCGGAACCCTGCCGAGCGTGAATTCGCGCGAACGCGCGACGTCAGCGCCGGCGGAGACGGAGGTGTGGTAGTAGATGTTCGCTAGCGACCAACCCGGCTGCTGCGGCGTGGCCGCCAAGCTTCCAAAGAATCCGGGGACCCAGAAGCTGATGCCGTTTTCGTCGGCGTGTGCCACGCCGGGAAGGGCGGCCAGCATCACAATCGATAGGCCGGCACCTTTATATTTGAGGAGGGCGTTGAGTCCTTCTCGATTGAATGGTTTGCGCGCCATCTGCTTGCTCCCAATGCCTGGAGATCACAGTGATCAACCCGAGATTGACATGGATTGAATATCTCGTCGCAAGCCATCGCTCTGCGTGAGCGCCGCCGAGCTGCAGCATGGGCCGCGCGCCGCGCTATCGTCGCGCACGCCGGTTGTCATGATGCGCCTCATGGATGAAACGGCTGTTACGGTGGACGCGCTGGCAGAAGAATTGCGCGAGCAGGAGATCGCGCTGCATCTATGCGGCGGACCGCATGGCTCGCTGCCCTGGCTGGCCGAGGATGACCCCGCCACCGACCCGATCACCATGCTCGTTCCGGCCTATCGGATGATCGAACAGCCGCGCGCGCCTGCGGATTCGACCCGGATCGTCCCCCTCGCCTGAGCAAGATTACCGAGACGTTTTGACGGCTGACTGACCGCTGGCTGCCGACCGAAAGCTGGAGCGCCGCCGCACGCTGCAGGTGAAGTCGAAGCTGTTATGCCCATCGAGCGGATAGTGTCGATTCCTTCGTAGCTCCATCGACAAGCTCTATCTGACGCAGTCGTCCGGAGGTATTTTCCCGGCAAAGCGGTCAGTCATCCAGTTCACCGCCGCCATCGTGCTCGCTTGCGCGGCGCGTCCGTGCCCGATACCGGGCAGAATGACCATCCTGACCTTGCTGCCCGCCTTGCACAGCTTTTCCATGTAGGCCTGGGTAATCGCGGGCCGGATGATCTGGTCATTGGTTCCCTGCGCTAGAAAGATGGGGATCTCAGAGGAGAGCACGCCGGTGCTGTCCTGTTCGAGAAGTGAGCGCCACGGTTCGGCCTTGGTCGGATCTTGCACCGTCAAAAAATATTGCTCGAGTGGCCTCCCTGTTCTAAGACGATGGTCTCAGGCCTCGTTTTCCGGCGGGATCACGCGCACCGTAGATCTCGTACGCCACTGCCATGGATTACCGAAAAGAAAGACCTTCGCTATTTGCGTGATGTGGTGAAGGAAATTATCCGGTCCGCCGGTCTCCGAGAAGAACTGTCATTCACCTCGTTCCGCCACGGCGGCTTTACAGAGGGAGCCGACAGCGACCTCACGGATGCTGAATTGCGCGCAGCGGGGCGGCACCGGTCCTCAAGGCAGCTCCCGACATATGCGAAGCGCACACGCAAGCAGCTCATTTCGGGCACGAAGAAGCGTCGGGAGGAGCGAACAAAGGCAGCCGGTTTGTCGGAATAGCCGCTGACCGCCTGTCGGAATGGCCGCTTCGCGAGGTCCCTAAGTTCTTGAAAGGCTTGGTGGGCGCACCAGGGCTCGAACCTGGGACCCGCTGATTAAGAGTCAGCTGCTCTACCAACTGAGCTATGCGCCCGGACGCTCTAGGTCCGGAAAACCTTTGCGAGGGGCGTCGTTTAGCAAAGCGATCCCGGGATGTCCAGCAAGCCGGCTGAAGTTTTCCCGGGCTTTGGCGGCTTTCCGGAATGGCGAAAAGCCGCTGGATTTCAGCGGCTTCTGCGGATGTTCGGATGAGGGCCCGGCCGGGGCCGTCAGAGCCGCTCGGGGCCGCCCCGGTCCGGACCACCATCCCGGTCATAACGGTCGCGGTCATAGCCCCGATGGCGGTCAAAGTCGCGATCCCTGCCCATTTCGCGCTCGAACCGGTGGTGGCGCCAGCCTTCCCGGCCGCCGAACCGGTCCATCCGGGTCAGGACGGCAAGCCGGCGCTTCTGGCCGTCATCCAGCGTCTTGTAGAGCGGGTCGGCCGCATCCGCGATCTTCTTCATGGCTGCCGCCGAGGCGGCCATGGTCTCGGCCCGGTCACGCAGCCGCGCCACCGGATCGTCCGGCTTCTGCTGGCTGGAATCGTCCCGAGACGCATTCATCCGCGCGTTGGCGCGATCGATCCTGAGCTTGGCGAACTCCCTGACCGCGGCCTCGACCGGCGGCCACAGCTTTTCCTGCTCGGCCGAGAGTTTGAGGCCGGCATGGACGGCCGCGATCCGCGCGTCGGCGTAAGCCGCCCGGTCTTCCGGGCTCATCCGCATATGGCCATAGCCCCAATGGCGGTGCTGGGCGTAGACGGCGGTGGAGCCGGCGATGGCAAGAACCGCAACCGCTGCGATGGCGAACTTCCTCATGCGAACCTCCTGTGAAAGGTTGCCTGAAGATGAGCCTGCCCCGGCCTGTGTTCAACTTAAGGATTGGCAAGACCGGCCTCCCTTACCAAGATGTAATGCGCCCTCCGTTTGATCCAGTGCAATGCGGCATGACTAGAGCATGCCGAGCGTCCGCGGCAGCCACAGCGACAATTCCGGGATGTAGGTGATCAGGCCGAGGAAGACCAGCAGCGTGATCAGCCAGGGCAGCACCGCGATCGACAGTTCGGTGATGCCCATCTTGGCGATGCCGGAGGCGACATAGAGATTTAATCCGACCGGCGGATGACACATGCCGATCTCCATGTTGACCACGATGATGATGCCGAAATGGACCGGATCGATACCGAGCTTGACCGCGATCGGATAAAGGATCGGCGCCATGATCAGCACGATCGATGACGGCTCCATCACGTTGCCCGCGAGCAGTAGCAGCAGGTTCACGACCAGGAGGAAGGTGATCCAGTTGATACCGCTGCCGGTGATCCAGTTGGACATCGCCTGCGGGATCTGTTCGCTCGTCATCAGGAACGAGAACAGCACCGCGTTGGTCACGATGTAGAGGATCATCGCGCTCATGTTCGCGGAGACGAGCAGGACCTTTGGCACGTCCTTCCACTTCAGGTCCTTGTAGATGAACATCTCGATCAGGAAGGCGTAGACCGCGCTCATCGCGGCGGCTTCCGTCGGCGTGAACCAGCCGGCATAGATGCCGCCCAGCACCACGACGATGAGAGAAACGCCCCAGAACGAGTCGATGAAGGCGCGGAACGCCTCACCCCAGGAAGCCTTCTCGACCCGCGGGATGTTGTTCTTCCACGCGCGATACCACGTGGTCGAGGACAGCATGATGGCCAGGATCACGCCCGGCACCATCCCGGCCATGAACAATTGCCCGACCGAGGCGGAGCCGACCTTCTCGCCGTTCGGGCCGAGGTAAACGGCGCCGCTGGTGGCGACCGAATAGATCACCATGATGATCGAGGGCGGGATCAGGTTGCCGAGCGCGCCGCCGGTGACGATCACGCCGGCGGCAAAGCGCCGGGGATAGCCGACCTGCAACATGGCGGGCAGCATGATCGAGCCGATGGCAACCACGGTCGCGGGCGACGATCCCGACACGGCCGAAAACAGCGCCGCCGACATGGTGGCGGCAATGCCGAGGCCGCCGGGCCAATGGCCGATCATGGTCCGCGCGAATGCGATCATTCTTCGCGCGACGCCGCCATGGGTGAGGAAGTTGCCGGCAAGGATGAAGAACGGGATCGCCATGATCTCGAACTTCTCGATGCCGGTGAACAGTTTTAGCGCCACCGATTCGATCGGCACCGTCGTGAAAGTGAACAGGAACGTCAGCACGGTGAGGCCGAGCGCAATCGAGATCGGCATGCCCGTCAGCATCAGCGCGACGAGCAGCCCGAAGATGATCGCGGCGGTCATCGGGCGATCCCCCCGGCGCCGACCCCGGGCGCTTCGACTTCGACGCCCTCAACCTGGGTTTCGTCGTGATGCGGCAGATGACCGGTGCGCCAGAAATTCCAGGCAACCTGCAGGAAGCGGAAGCACATCAAATAGGAGCCGAGCGGGACACAGAGATAGATGATCCAGATCGGCAGTTCGAGGTCGGGCGAGACCTGGTCGGTGTAGTAGAGCCCATGGACGAACTTTGCGCCCATCGTTCCCACCACCGCGGTGAACAGCGCGCCGCACAACAGGCCGAACAGCACCGTGCCCTTGCGGATCGGCGGATTGAGCTTGTTCACCAGCACGTCGACGCCGACATGGATGCCGGTGCGCACGCCATACGCGGCGCCGAATTTCGCCATCCACACGAACATGTAGATGCAAACCTCCTGCGCCCAGGACAGGTTGATTGGGAACAGGAGGTCGTAGAGGAAGGGAACGCCGACCAGATAGCGATGCATCACCGCAACGAAGATGATCAGGGTCGCGGCTGCGATCAGCACCGTGATCAGCAGTTCCTCAAGCCGGTCGAGGATGCGAAGCAGTATCAATGTTTCCCCCTACTCTGTCCCCTCGTCATGCCCGGGCTTGTCCCGGGCATCCATGTCTAGCTGCATCGCTGCAAGGAAGACGTGGATGGCCGGGACAAGCCCGGCCATGACGAAGAGTGAATTGCCGCCCCAATGACAACTCGATCGTCCGGACGCTTCCCGAATGTTACGCGCCGCTCAGTTGGTCGCGCCCCTCGTCTCCTTCAGGAATTCGTCGATCAAGGGCTGGCCGACGCGGTTTGCGACGTCCTTGTAGACCGGATCCATCGCCTTGCGCATGGCGGCGTCCTGCTCCGGCGTCAGCGTGATGATCTCGCTCTTGCCGGTCTTCTTGATGTCGGCGAGCGCGTCGTCGTTTTCCTTGGCCGACTGGCCGTTGCCGTATTCGGTCGCTTCCTTCATCGCCTTTTCGCACTGTGCGCGAATATCCGCCGGCAGGCCGTCCCAGAACTTCTTGTTGGTAACCACCACATAACCGATGTAACCGTGGTTGGTGTGGGTGATGTACTTCTGCACCTCGTGCATTTTCTGGGTGTAGATGTTCGACCAGGTATTCTCCTGCCCGTCGACCACGCCAGTTTGCAGCGCCTGATACACTTCAGAGAACGCCATCACCTGCGGGATCACGCCAAGCGTGCGGAACTGCGCTTCCAGCACCTTCGACGACTGGATGCGGAATTTCAGTCCCTTGTAGTCAGCGGGCGCCACCAGCTTCTTGTTGGCGCTCATCTGCTTGAAGCCGTTGTCCCAATAGGCAAGACCGATCATGCCCTTCGGCTCCAGCAGCTTCAGGAGCTTGGTACCAAGCGGACCGTCAGTCACTTTCCGCAGCGTCTTCAGATCGGGAAGGATGTAGGGAAGATCGAACACCTCGAATTCCTTCACCCCGATCGGCCCGAACTTCGAGTTCGAGGGCGCCAGCATCTGCACCGCACCGAGTTGCAGCGCTTCCAGCTCTTCCTTGTCCTTGTAGAGCTGCGAGTTCGGATAGACTTCGACCTTGACCTTGCCCTGGGTATACTTCTCGGCCAGTTCCTTGAACTTCTCGGCCGCCAGCCCCTTCGGCGTATTGGTGGCCACCACGTGGCTGAACTTGATCACGATCGGCGATTGCGCCGCAGCAGGTCCAGCCAAAGTCAGCGCCGCGATCGATGCCGCGGCCAAAATCAGCTTGCGCATGTTTCCTCCCGTTATTGTCCCGGAGCTCGCGACGCGGCTCCGATGCTTGCATGCCAGATGCATCAATATAGACAAGCCGGCCGAATTGCCATTGCCCGTTAGAAGGGGCCTGCTCTCCGGCTTTGCTGCGTTGCAAAATCAGCTACCCTCCTTTCTTCTATGCCATCGGCACCGGAGGATCGTGCTGGCCCCGCGCACGCCGTGTCCAATAAACCTTCGCTATGTCTGCTTTCCTCGTAACGAAAGGCTCCGGGGACTTTCTCATCCGTCATTGCGAGCGCAGCGAAGCAATCCATCTTTCCGCGCACGAGGTGACAATGGATTGCTTCGCGGAGCCTGTTATCGGGCGGCGCTTCGCGCCGACCCGTTGGCTCGCAATGACGTGGATATAGCTTCGCGATCTCGCGACATGTTTTGCCCAAGGTTTGCATTTACTTCGTCCCGCCCCCTCATTTAGAGGGCGCAGGGAAGACCGGGTGCTTGCTGCACCCGAGGTCTCGTGTGCCGTTGCGCATAAGGAAAAACGCACACGAGCATACAGGTACAGCGGAAACACTCCGGCCTTCCCTGCGCAATGGCTTTACGGCTTACTTCGTGCTCTCCCCGGAGAACGGCTCTTTTGCCTCCGTCATCCCTGAGAAGCTTCGCTTCTTAAGGACTTAACGCCAGCACCGCGGCGTCCGAACCACACGACTTCGCCGCTCCCGTCACGTACGTCGTCGTGACATCAGCGTCCATCGCATCTCACCGCGCGTTCGTGACGATCGCGAAGCGCCCCTCATCTGCGGAAGACGGGCGGAGTTATGCGACTGATTTGGGTGAGAACGAAAGCGGAATATTTTTGATTCCTGGCCTTGACACGATTTCTGAAAATCAGAAGTGATTTGCATTCGGGTTATCTTGTCGCAGTTGCGTATCGAGATTGCGCTTGCGCGTTCGCAGTTTCGTAGGGTGGGCAAAGCGAAGCGTGCCCACCATCGAAAAACGCGCCAGATGATGGATGGTGGGCACGTCGCTAGCGCTCCTTTGCCCACCCTACGCGCTGGATGGCACGGCCCGGACCACCAGGGCCGCGCAAAGACGCATCAGCGGGGCTCGGATTATGGCGGCGGTGATGCTCATCGGGTTTTTATCGCCGCGCAGAACTGTTCCGTGACCGCCGTCATTTCCTCGGTGACGTTCCAGCCGTTCGTCTCGGCGTTTTCCTTGGCCAACTTTTGCTCGTTCTGAAGCATCTTTTTGATGAGCGCGTACGGTTTCCAGTCGGCCTTGGACAGCTTGACGGGGGGCGCACCGCAGACGTTATGGGCAATCGCTTTCTGCACACTGGTGCTGATGTCGCTCATGTGGTCCTCGACCACGGCGGTGAAGCGCGCCTTGGCGTATTGGCTGTTGGCTGCGATGAAGTCCTTGCAGAAGGCGACCCGTTGACCTGCGTCGCGGGCCTTGATGTAGGCAGTCCGCGTTTCGTAATGCACGCGGTAGGCGAGTTTGTTGGCGTTCGGGTCGGATTTCACCGCTTCGAGCATGGCGCGGTGGTCACCCGAAGTGGCGTCATTGATCCTGAGGTCACATACTTTGGCGAGGGAGGCGACCGGAACGTAGGCCCGCACCTTGGCTTCCAAGGCCTCGTTGGCGCGCGCAACCGGTGCGAACAGGCTGGCGGCGATTGCGAAAGCAGCGAGACAGCGTTTCATTGGTGACATGCTCCGATCACCGAACAGCAAGCGGCGGCGTTGGGATCGCGGTGACCGACCGCACACACCAGCGCGGCGACCCAGCCACGAAGCTTCCAGCCCAGAAAACGGGCTGAGCAACTTATTGCGCGAATTCCTTGGGCGGCTGTCGAGCGCCCATCTTGATCTGGATCATGGTTCCGCTGCGTGACCGAGACGGCAGGCCGCAAACCCGGTGTCCGCCGTCAAGGATGGCGACGACAACCTTCGCAGGCATCAGTCTGCGATGCCGATGGGTATCGCTTCCGCCTTCGCTCGTTGAGCTACGGCGGACAAGTCGCTCCACCCATCCTAAAACTAGTCGGGGCGGCGCACCAGATCGCTCCAGAAATTTCGCTAGCCTTCGCGTGTTCAACGAAAAAACGCGGCGCCTTGCAGCACCGCGTTTTCGTTGGTCCGTCGATGGGCGAGAACCGTCAGCCCGCCGCCTGCGCCGGCATGTCGCGCTGGCGCTTCATGACGATCTTGTTGAGCGCGCCGAGATAGGCCTTTGCGGAGGCGACCAGCGTATCCGGATCCGCGGCGCGTGCCGTCATGGAGCGGCCCTCATGCGAGAGCCGCACCGAGACTTCGGCCTGCGCGTCGGTGCCTTCGGTGACGGCGTGGACCTGATACAACTCCAGCTTGGCCTCGTGCGGCACCAGCGCCTTGATGCAGTTGAAGACGGCATCGACCGGACCGTTGCCTTCGGCTTCCTCGATCTTCACCTGGCCATCGACGTCGAGTTTCATGGTGGCGCGCTGCGGACCATGCGTGCCGGCAATGACGGTCAGCGAGGTCAGCTTGATGCGGTCGTGGGACGCCGCCATTTCCTCGTCGACCAGCGCCTCGATATCCTCGTCGTAGATGTCCTTCTTGCGGTCGGCCAGCGCCTTCATCCGCGCAAAGGCATCTTCGAGCTGGTTCGGTCCGAGCTTGTAGCCCATCTCTTCCAGCTTGTGCACGAAGGCATGCCGTCCGGAATGCTTGCCCAGCACCAGCGACGACTGCTTCAGGCCGACCATTTCGGGACGCATGATCTCGTAGGTGGAGGCGTCCTTCAGCACGCCGTCCTGATGGATGCCGCTTTCATGCGCAAAGGCGTTACGACCGACGATCGCCTTGTTGTACTGCACCGGGAACGAGGTTGCCGCCGATACCAGCTTCGAGGCGCGCGTCAACTGCGTGGTGTCGATCTTGTTCCACCACGGGAATTTGTCGTTGCGCACGTTGATCGCCATCACGATCTCTTCCAGCGCGGCATTGCCGGCCCGCTCGCCGATGCCGTTGACGGTGCATTCGACCTGGCGCGCGCCGCCGGCGATGCCGGCCAGCGAGTTCGCGACCGCCATGCCGAGATCGTTATGGCAGTGGACGGAGAAGATCGCCTTGTCGGAGTTCGGCACGCGCTCGATCAGCGTGCGCATGAAATGGGTGTATTCCTCCGGCACGGTATAGCCGACGGTGTCGGGGATGTTGACCGTGGTGGCGCCGGCCTTGATGACGGCCTCGACGATGCGGCAGAGGAAATCCATCTCGCTGCGGGTGCCGTCCTCCGCCGACCATTCGACGTCGTCGATCTGGTTGCGGGCGCGGGTGACGTTGGCGATCGAGAGCTCCACCACCTGCTCCGGCGTCATGTTCAGCTTGACGCGCATGTGCAGCGGCGAAGTCGCGATCACGGTGTGGACGCGGCCGCGTCTTGCAAACTTCACCGCCTCGGCGCAGCGGTCGATGTCCTTCGGGTGGGCGCGCGACAGGCCGGCGATGACGGCGTTCTTGGAACGGCGGGCGATCTCGCTGACCGCCTGGAAGTCCCCCTCCGAGGTGATCGGGAAGCCGGCCTCGATGACGTCGACGCCCATGTCGTCCAGCATCTCGGCGACTTCGAGCTTTTCCTCGTAGGTCATGGTCGCGCCCGGGCACTGCTCGCCGTCACGCAGCGTGGTGTCGAAAATGATGACGCGGTCCTTCTCGGACTTGTTGGCGGTGGTCATGGTTCTGTATTCCTTTGGGTCTTGCGCCGGTTCAAGTGGCGCTGAAGGGTCTGGTGATCTCGCTCAAAACCCCTGAGTGCCCAGGCGCAAATGCCCAGACGGCCCTCAGGGGCCGATAAGAAGCAGAATCCCGCCAAGAAGCAGGGTGGGCGCGGACGCAGCCGGACGAGCGGGGGCAGCCTCGGCCGCTCCACCCAAAACTCCCGACTTTTCGCTGCGAATCAGCATTGCCAGACCCTTGTGGACGCCCAAATCTCGGCCAAAACCATTGACGGTTCGTTGCCGAGGCGGCGTTCCGGGGCTGTTCTAGACGAGAAATACGGCCGGCCGCAATGCCAAAAGATGGTCAGGATGGGTGACCTAACCACCGGGAAAATCGGCGGGGCGGCCTGAGGACCGGGAAACACTTTCCGGCGTTAACCAGCCCATAGCTGAGGTGAGCAGCCAATGGGCGTTGAGACCGAAATCAAGTTCCGTATGCCCAACCACAACCTCGGGTCCACACCCAGATTGGCGGTGCCCGGGTGCAAAATCGGCAAGCGCTCGGAGAGCGATCTCAAGTCGACCTATTTCGACACGCGGAAACACAAGCTGAAACGGCGCGGACTTCTGCTCCGGGTGAGGCAAGCGGACGGCAAGCACATACAAACGATCAAGAAGACGTCCGGCGCGCAGTTCGGCCGCGGCGAGTGGGAAACCGAGATAGCAGGCAACACCCCCGATCTCGACGAGGCAAACGGCACGCCGCTTCAGCGCTTGGCTTCGAAGAAGCTGCGCCGCAAGTTGAAGCCGATCTTCGAGACCTCGGTACATCGCATCACGATGCCGGTCCGCACCAAACGGAGCGAACTGGAACTTGCCATCGATCACGGCAGCATTGTCGCGTCCGGTCACATGAACCGCATCGAGGAGGTCGAGCTCGAACTGAAGAGCGGACCGACGAGCGACCTGTTTCGCGTCGCGAAGGCACTGGAGCGAAAGCTCGCAGCCGAGCTTTGTTTGAGAGCGAAGGCAGACCAGGGCTACGATCTTGTCGACGGCAAGCGCGCTCAAGCTGTTTTTGCCGAGCCAATCGAGCTTGGGAAGCGAATGACCGCCATCGAGGGTTTCCAGGTGATTGCCCGCTCCACCCTTCGCCATTTTTCCGGAAACGTCGACGCCGTCCGTCAGCTTGATCCGGAAGGCGTGCATCAGATGCGCGTGGGCTTGCGCCGCTTGCGCGCCGCCATCTCGCTGTTTTCGAAGACATTGCCAGGCAAGAAAACCGAAGAAATCAAGATAGAACTCAGGTGGCTGACAAACGAACTCGCCCGCGCGCGCGAGCTGGACGTCTTCCTGGAGGAGAAGATTGGTCCTGTCGCCCGCGAAATAACACCGCGCCGGGGTGGCAAAGCCATCGCCAGGCAGTTTGCCGAGAAACGCACTGAGGCGCTCGGGCAGGCCAAGAGGGCCGTCGATTCGTCGCGATGCCGCGCGCTGCTCGTCGATGTGCTCGAATGGATCGAGACGCAGCGCGGACGGACGGACGCCGCAAATAGCGAACTTGGCGAATTCGCCGCAAAGCTCTTGGATCGGCGCATCAGGAAGGCACAAAAGGACGCGGGAAAGCTGCAAGAGATGACGGCACCCGAGCGGCACAAATTCCGGATCAGGATGAAGAAGATCAGGTACGCGGTAGAGTTCTTCGAAAGTCTTTTCCGCAGCAAACGCGACCGAAAGGCGCTCACGCGTCTAACGAAACATGCGAAAAAGATCCAGGATGCTTTGGGCTCGCTGAACGACTTCATTGCGGATCGAAAGA
The DNA here is from genome assembly GCF_009930815.1 of Bradyrhizobium sp. CCBAU 051011. Lineage (NCBI taxonomy): Bacteria > Pseudomonadati > Pseudomonadota > Alphaproteobacteria > Hyphomicrobiales > Nitrobacteraceae > Bradyrhizobium > Bradyrhizobium sp. CCBAU 051011. The sequence goes on from NZ_CP022222.1 coordinate 218,993, forward strand.
TGGCGGCAGAGGCGGCGCTAAAAGCGCCTCCGCAAGACAGGCGCGCCCGCGCCTATGTTTCCGGCATCATCGTTGGCCGCGAGGATGAACAGGCAAGGCCGCTCATGCAAGCGGCTACGAACGAACTGCGCGCACTACGCCATCTTTCCGGGCCTGGATGATACCGTCATAGCCCAGATGCGCGAGCGGTACCCACGAGACCGCTTGCCGAGTGATGCGGCATGATCAAGAGCATCGAAGCGTAACCGCATTGCCACACCGGTGAAGTTCCGCTCGCTTGTGTTCGTTAATGTGCAGACGAAGAGTGAAAGATAGCTTTGCCTTGTCCGGCGGCGCGGTGAATGCGGACTCGTCGAGGGGCCGGCGCGATTCCAAACCTCGAACGGGTCCGCCCACGCGGCTTACGCCTTACGGCAGAGACCCTCTCAGGCCACGGACACCGGTATCCAGGACGACTTGGCCGTCTTTCTCGGGATTGGTGCGCGTGCTGGCCTCACTGCGTTCGGACGCAGCAATGACTCCGCGACCTTTCTCAGTCGATCCGAAAACTTGAACGACCATCGCTCCAAGCACAAGCAGTGCAACCAGAACCAGGCCACTCAGTGCCGGCGTTCGAAATAGATTGGACCCAAAGCGCATCATAACTGTACCTATGCGCATCGCCCACAGCCCGCTGCAACAGCATCGCAGAGTCGTTAGGCGACTTGGTGACGTAGCGGTGGCAATCCGGCGTTCATTCTCTGTGCATACCTGGACATCAATCGAGGCTTATCGCACAGCCAGGATGACACCGACCATCGCGACGTGATCGAGACGATCGAGCAAGCGGGAAGAAGCGCCCGACGGGGACGCGGTCGTGGCCTATGGAATCCGCGCCGCCATGCTGCACCCTGCCGAACAGCAAATATCAGCGAACGGCGCGCGCCCGCCGTTGCTACCCGACGCGAATGCGTTGCTCTATATTGGCCGCCGGTCCCCCCACGCGGACGTTGCGCATGCCGGATGGATGGGCTTGTGAGGCCGCGATACTTTTCCAGGGACTGATGGTTTCGACGATGATGTTGATTCCGGCCAACGCGCTGTCGATTTGGCGCTGCACGTTGTTGACCTCGGACTTGAGGAACTCCTGCATTCTCTGCAGTTCGGAAACCAACCCCTGAAGTTCGTCTATCGAATTCGAGGTCAACCGTGCGACGGAAGAACTGATGCGTTCGGCGCTGACCTCCAGCGAGCCAGCGGGTTTCGACTTCTCTTGCGTCTCCGATTTGCTGGGTTGTGTCGCCAAAGCCGGTTCCGCCGAAGGCGTTTTTTCGTCGGGTGCGGCAGATGTTGGGGTATCCATCAGCTTCTCCGTTGGTGCGGGTTTGTCGCGCGACCAATCCCGAACCCAATTGGTTAATAATTCGTTTACAACGCCCCTGTTTGGTTAATATTTGTTTACGATGCTGTCCTGCCGCCTGGGTCGTTGGCTGCCGCCCCCCTTGGCGAAGCTGGCCGATCCAGAATTGTGGGGCCCGAGGATGGTGGAGCGAAGCGAAACCCATCGCTCTGCCCCATCGGGATCGGGCTACCCATCCTGCTTCTTCGTTCCCTTTGCGCCCTTCTCTTCCGCCAGCAGCGCCTCACGCACCTTGGCGAATTCGCTGCGGTCGGCCTTGTCGACTTCAGGAAAATGCAGATCGAGCCTATCGAGCGCTGAGACGATCGCCGAGCCGATCACGACGCGGGCGAACCATTTGTGGTCGGCGGGGACGACAACCCATGGCGCCTCGCGCGAGGCGGTGTGGTGGATCATGTCCTGGTAGGCGGCCTGGTATTTCGCCCACAGCGCGCGCTCGCCGATATCGGCCAGTGAGAACTTCCAGTTTTTGGCGGGATCTTCCAGGCGCTCGAGAAAGCGCTCGCGCTGCTCTTCCTTGGAGATGTTGAGGAAGAATTTCAGGATCACGGTGCCGTTGCGCGCGAGATAGCGCTCCATCGCGGAAATGTCTTCGAAGCGCTCCTTCCAGATGTCCTTGGTGACGAGCCGCGGCGGGATCTTTTGCCTGGCGAGAATCTCCGGGTGCACGCGCACCACCAGGCATTCCTCGTAATAGGAGCGGTTGAAGATACCGATCCGGCCGCGCTCGGGCAGCGCGATCATGCTGCGCCAGAGGAAATCGTGATCGAGCTCCCGGCTCGACGGCTGCTTGAACGACCAGACGTCGCAGCCCTGCGGGTTGACGCCTTCGAACACGCTCTTGATCGCGGAATCCTTGCCGGCGGCGTCCATGCCCTGGAAGATCAGCAGCAGCGACCAGCGGTCCTGCGCGTAAAGTTTTTCCTGGAAATCGTTCAGACGCTTGCGGTTGGCTTCAATGATCGTTGTCGCCCTCTCCTTGTCGAGACCGCCCTTCTCGTTGGTCTTGTGCGACTTCAGGTGAAATTCGCCTGAGCCTTCGTAACGGAACGGGGCGACATAGGATTTCAGTTCATCCGCGAGCGATCGCGAGGATTTCTTGTTCATGTGGTCTTGGGCTTCTTCGGTTGCGTCTTCAATCGGTCGAGGATGCTACCAAGAATGCCCTTGGGCAGGAAGATGATGAAGACCACCAGCATCACGCCATAGACGAGGTTGTCCCAGCCTACCGCGTTGGTCCCGAATTTGATGCGCAGCACCTCCGCAAGCAGGATGGTGATGACGGCGCCGACGGTGGGCCCGAGCGAGACATAGAGCCCGCCGACGATGACGGCGAATACCATCTGCAGCGATACTGCGATGCCGCTCACCGTGTCCGGCGAGATGAACATCTGGTACTGGCAGTAGAGCGCGCCGGCGAGCGCGGTCATCAGCGCCGAGATCAGCGTGATCTTGAGTTTTTCGGCCGTTACGTTGACGCCGGCCGCGGCCGCTGCGTCCTCGTCTTCCGAGATCGCCTCCATGGCGTAGCGGCTCATGCTGCGGTCGACCCAGCGCCAGATCAGCAGGCCGAACACCCAGACCCCCAGCGCGATCAGATACCATGTCGTCTTGCTGTCAAACTGCAGCGCCACCAGCCCGTGGCCGCTGGGGGCGCGGTTCGGCGTGTAGCCGAGCGAGCCGCCGGTGTGGTCGCGCGTGGCCGTGATGACCTGCAGCACGATGCCTGACAGCGCCAGCGTCACCAGCACGAAATAATGCCCGGTGATGCGGAAGCGAAAACAGGGATAGGCGACGACGAGCGCCAGCACACCGGCTGCCACCATGCTGATGGGAATGCCGATCCATGGCGACAGGCCGAGATGGTTCCACAACAGCGCGGTGACATAGGCGCCGACTCCCATGAAGCCGCCGTGGCCGAGCGACACCAGCCCGAAGCGGCCCATGATCGACCACGCGGTATAGGCGAACGACCAGATCAGGATCAGCACGAGGATGTGCAGGTGATAGGGCTCGCGATAGACAAAGGGCAGCGCGACCAGCGCGGCTAAACCGACGGCCCAGGCAGCATGACGGGAATTCACGAGCGCCTCGCCAAAAGGCCCGCGGGCCGGATGAACATCATGACGATGAAGAAGGCGAACGCCAGCACGTAGCCCCATTCGAGGTCGGAGAACAGGCCGCCCAGCGAAATGATCTGGGCGAACACGAAGGCCGCGAGGAAGCCGCCTACGAAATTGCCGAGGCCCCCGAGCACGCAGATCAGGAAGGTGATCGGCCCGAACGACAGCCCGACAAAGGGATGCACGTCATATTGCAGCACCAGCAGGCAGGCGGCGAGGCCGGCCAGCGCGCCGCCGAGCGCCGAAGTGATGAGATAGATGCGCTTGGTATCGACGCCCATCAGCGACATGATCTGGCGGTCCTGCGAAATGGCGCGGATCGCGGTGCCGGTATAGGTGCGCGTCATGAAGAAATAGACCGCCAGCATGCCGAGCAAGGCGGCGACGAAGGCGAGCAGCCGCGAATAGCTGAAATGCATGTCGCCGATCGCCAGCACCGGCAGGCGGATGCCGAGATTGCGGAAGTCGATGCCGAAGGCGACGGTGGCGAAGCTCTGCAGGATGAACAGCACGCCGCCGGTCGCAAGCAACTGGTTGATCGGCGGCGCGGTCAATAGCGGCTCGATCACAATGTAATGCAGGAGCGCGCCGAGCGCAGCCACCAGCAGAATCGCGATTGGCGCCGCCACCCAGTACGGCAGGCCGAACACCTGCACCATGTAGTACATGCCGTACATGCCGATCATGACCAGCTCGGCGTAGCAGATCCAGGTGACGTCGATGACGCCGAAGATCAGGTTGAGCCCGAGCGCGAGCAGCGCCAACACGCCGCCGAGCAGGATGCCGTTGACCACGGCTTCCAGCAGGTAGATGTCGAAGATGTCGAGAAAGCCTTGCATCGCTACACCCCGAGATATGCTTGCTTGATCGTATCGGTCGACAACATCTCTTCCGACGTGCCCGACGCGCGGATAGTGCCGGCCTCCAGCAGATAGGCGCGGTCGACCACCTTCAGCACCTGCTGCACGTTCTGCTCGACGATCAACACCGTAAGCCCGCTGGCGCGGATGCGCTTGACCAGTTCGAACACCTGCTGCACCACGACCGGGGCGAGCCCCGCCGAGGGCTCGTCGAGCAGCAATAATTTTGGGTCCGACATCAGCGCGCGGCCGATCGCACACATCTGCTGTTCGCCGCCGGACAGGGTGCCGGCCATCTGGCTGCGCCGCTCCTTCATGCGCGGAAACAGATTGAACACGAATTCCAGCCGCTCGGCATATTTGGCGCGCGCGCCCGGCATGTAGGCGCCCATCTTCAGATTGTCGTCGACGGTGAGCCGCGGAAACAGCCGGCGGTTTTCCGGCACATGCGCGATGCCGAGATCGACGATGCGATGCGAAGGCGTCGCCAGCACGTCGTGACCTTCCATCGAGATCGCGCCCCTGGTCGGCCGGATCAGGCCGGAGATCACGCGCATCAGCGTGGTCTTGCCGGCGCCGTTGGGACCGATGACGCCGACCGCCTCCCCTGCCCTGACGTCGAGATTGACGCCGAACAATGCCTGGAAGGTGCCGTAACCCGCATCGAGCGATTTCAGTTCGAGCATCCGCTAGACTCCCGCCTTCCGGCGCGCTTCCGCCGCCGCAGCCTGGCTCGAATCCGCATCGGTGCCGAGATAGACCTCGATCACGCGCGGATCGCTCGCCACCGCGCTCGGCAGGCCTTCCGAAATCTTCTCGCCGTGATCGAGCACCATCACGCGATCGACCACCCGCATCAACACGCCCATGATGTGCTCGACCCAGATGATGGTGATGCCGAGCTCGTCGCGAATCTTGCGCAGCATGTCGGCGGCCTGATCCATCTCGTGCTCGTCGAGCCCGCCGAGGCTTTCGTCGGCGAGCAGCAGTTTCGGCCCGGTGGCGAGCGCTTTCGCGAGTTCGAGCTTCTTCAAGCCAGCGGCGCCCAAGCCATCGACGCTGGCATGTCGGTCGGTCGGCAGGCCGACCATGGCAAGCGCGCGCTCGGCGGCTTCATCCGCCTTGGTGCGGCTGTGGCGGCCCTGGCCGTAATAGCCCGCCAACGCGACGTTCTCGAAGATGCTGAGCCGGTGAAACGGCCGCGGGATCTGGAAGGTGCGGCCGATGCCGCCATTGATGATACGATGCGGCGCGTGGCCCGCGATCTCCGCGCCGTTGAACAGGATCGATCCCGCCGTCGGGATCAGCGTGCCCGACAGCATGTTGAAGATCGTGCTCTTGCCGGAGCCGTTCGGGCCGATCAGGCCGAGAATCTCGCCTTGCTCGACCCGGAACGACACGTTGTTAACAGCGGTGAAGCCACCAAAACGCTTCACCAACCCTTCTACCGTCAGCACGCCGGATTCTCCGTCCGCTTATTGGTTGCTGAACGTGGTTCCCTTCGGCAGCGGCAGCACGGCCTCGCGCTGCGCCTGGCTCTTGGGCCACACCACATACGACTTGTCGTCGACATACTGGATGACCACCGGGAACGAGCGTTCGTTCTGGCCGGCCATCTGGGTGCCCTCGCCGTGGAACTTGACGCCAAAGCCCAACATGGTGCCTCCCTCCGGGATATCGGTCTCGAGCGCCGCCTTGCGCAGCGCATCGGGATCGACGCCGCCATATTTCTTGATGGCGCGCGGCAGCACCTCGGTCAGAAACAAATAGGTGTTGGAGGCCGCCATGCCGACATGGGCGGAGCGGATAGCAACCCCAGGCTTGGCTTTGTCGAACTCCTCACCGACCATCTTGATGACCGGCGGCAGTTTCGGATCCATGCTCTTCTGGTTGGCGAGCCAGATCGAGATCGGATCGGTGTTGAAGACGTAATTGACGTCGCCGCCCAGGCCTTCCTTCAGCTTCTCATAGACGCCATAGCCAGCGCCGTGACCGACGAGCGCGGCGAATTTCAAGCCCTGCTCGCGCGCCTGCCGCCCGAACAAGGTGATGTCGGGGTTATAGCCGGTGTGGAAGATCACGTCGGGCCGCGCGCGCTTCAGTTTCGTCACCAGTGCCGAGAGATCGGGCGCCGTAGCCGAATAGCCTTCCTTCAGCACGATGTTGAAGCCGGCCTTCTTGGCGCCGGCCTCGTTGCCCTTGGAGACGTCGACGCCATAGGCGCCGTCCTCGTGGATGATGGCGACGCGCAAATCCTTCGGCTCCTTGCCGAGCTTTTCCTTGGAGTTCTGCGCGATGAAATCCATTGTCATCATGCCGAACTGATCGCCGGAAGCCTGCGGACGGAACACGTATTTGAAGTTCTTGTCGGCCAGCACCGCTGACGAGATGCAGGTGGTGATCCACATGAAATTCTTGAGCTGCTCGACGCGCGCGGCCACCGGCACGCATTGCGCCGAGGAGAAGAAGCCGAGCAGCATGTTGACCTTTTCCTGCTCGATCAGCCGCACCGCCTCGTTGATGGCGACATCAGGCTTGCTCTGGGCATCGGCATAGACGGCTTCGACCTTGTAACCCTCGACGCCGGTCTTGGCGTACTGGTCGAGCATGATCTTGGCGCCGATATATTGCAGCTCCGATCCGCCACCCGCGAGCGGGCCGGTCAGGTCATAAATCACGCCGATCTTGATTTTCTTTTCCTGGGCCTCGGTGGAAACCGCCATCCCAAGCACCGCGATTGCGGCGGATAGCCCAACGAGAAGGCGTGCAGCTTTGCGCCCCGGCATCAAAACCTCCCTCTGTCGATGGTGCAATGCACCTTTTGTTTTTATCGTTTTGTTTTTGTCGTTGTTCTTCTCATCACACGGGCAGTGCCGTACGATGTCAAGCCGAATAACCGGGGCCACACTGTCGCGGGCAACTCCGGCGGCGAAAAGCAGCATCTCCCGTCCAGACGATGCACGCGTGCTCCCCGCAAACATCGGATGTTAAACATCGGATGTTTGCGTATCACAGCAGGCGCGTGTTAGGCAATCGCGAATTCCCGTGAGGTCAGGAGCAGAAGGGGTGGCCAGGCCAAGGACCGCCGACAGGCGCATCAAGCCAAGGCGTATTCGCAGCGTGTTGACGACGCTCGGCCGCGAAATCGCGCAGGATCTCATTCCGGTCGGCACCGCTCTGCCGCCCGAACCCGATCTCGAAGCCCGCTTCGGCGTCGGGCGCGGCGTGGTGCGTGAAGCCGTCAAGACGCTCGCCGCCAAGGGAATGGTCAGCGTCCGTCCGCGCCACGGCACCCATGTGCTGCCGCGCGCCGAATGGAGCCTGCTCGACCGCGACGTGTTGAGCTGGCTGGTCGGCCAAAAGGAGCCGGACCGCGATCTCCTGCTCGCCATCCAGGAAGTCCGCTCGATCATCGAGCCGGCGGCCGCGGCGCTCGCCGCCGAGCGCGCCACCAGGAACGACCGCTGGCGGATCAATACGGCGTTGGCTGCAATGGAAACCGCGCAGGACGAGACGAGCGCGATTACCGCAGACAAGGCGTTTCATCTTGCGATCCTCGACGCCACACACAACCCGGTGCTGCAGGGCTTTCGCGGCGCGATCGACACCATCCTGAACACGGTCTTCGACGTCGCAGTCGGCAGCGTCGGCTGGTTCAAGGACAATCTGCCCAACCATGCCGCCGCCGCCCGCGCGATCGAGGACGGCGACGCCGAGAAGGCGCGGATCGCGATGGAACGGGTGCTTGATTATACGAAGCTGAAACTGTCGAACCGGAAGACCGCGATCGCCGCCGCCGAGCGCCGATTGGCCGGCACGTCAGCGAAACGGGCTGTCGTTAAGAAGACAAGTGCCAAGAGAAAGAAATAGCGCGATCGTGCACGCCCCGAGAGCGCCGAAGTCACGCTGCAAACTGCGCTTCAAGAAATGCGGTGACAAAGCGCGGCATGGCGGCGGTGAGATCGCGCGTGCCGCGCACGAGGTGGATGGCGGTTAGCTCCGGTTGATCCTGCGCGGCAAGATTGCGCTCGATCCGCTCGCGCAAGTTCTCACCCGGAATGTCGACGCGCAGAAGGCGGATCATCGCCAACGCCGGCCCGGTGTAGACGCAATGCCAGTGCGGCTCGCTGTCGTATTCGCCGGGAGCGAGCCCGGTCTCTTCCTCCAGCTCGCGCACGACGCTGCCGGAAATATCCACCGCGCCGTCCCTGATGTCGCCGAGATCGGGCGTGCCTGACGGAAAATAGATGCGTCCGGCATTGGAGGTGTGCTGACCCATCTCGCCGAGCACAAAGGCGCCGTCGGCACACCGCAGCGCGCCCATGCCGAAACCGTTGAAGACGGACGGATCGGGAAAGCCCCAGTCGCGCCATGCCAGAAAGCTTGCGAAATCGGTTTCGAAATAGCTGGCACTGAGCCGGCCGTCCGAGAACACCGGGTTGCGGCCAAGCAGGACGCGGCCGTTCCACATCGCCGGCTTTTCGCGCTGCTTGTCGGCGAAATGTGCTGAAATCTCCGCGCGCCGCGCTTCGGCGAACGGCCATGTCCACGCTTCGACAACGAGGTCGAGCGCGCTGACGCGCTGAATGACCGGAGGCTTCGTGTCACTCATCGCTTCAATTCACTTCACGTCCGACGTCGCTACCATGGCTGCTTGACATAGCAGTATCCAACGTCCGAATCGAAACAAAGTGAATTCGCCATAGCCAATCCAACTCGACTTCGGTGGCCCACCCAATCTTTGCTTTTTTTGACTTACGCTCGTCAGTCTCTTTGAACGAAGGAATTAGACCGGAAATCCCAGAACTCAACGACCGTTGTTCTGTCCTGCGCAGTCTCCCGTTGCCTCGCCTCCCACGTCGCGACATCCTCGACAATTCGACCATCGCTGGCGCGGGTGGTGTGCACGTAGGTGTGGTCTGGCTTCAATACGAGGGTGGCAGTCTCGCCTCCATAGATCGCAACATAATTGCCTACGAGGCTTGCTTGCGGCACCGCGTTGGAGCAGGCAGACAGCAACAGTAGCGGGAATAGAAGAGATTTCCTCACTTGGCGTTCGTGCCCGAGGTCTTCTTGACCTGTTCGACATATTTGTTGGTGTAGGTCTTGGTCACGTCGATATTGGCCTTGGCGACCTCCGGCGACCCCTCGCTGAACACCGCGAGCACCGCATCCGCGCCCTTGGGATCCATCTTGCCAGTCAGCGAATACATCGGGATCGTATTCTTCAGCGCCGCCAGATAAAGCTCCTTGTTCTTGCCGACGATTTCGTCGGGCATCTTCGCCATGATCTCTTCCGGCGAATGCGAGTGAATCCAGTCGAGCGTGTTGACGATCGCTGTGGTCAGCGCCTGCACTTCCTTCTCGTGCGACTTGATCCACGCCGTGGTCGTATAGAGCGCGCCGCCGGGATATTCCCCGCCGAACACGGCGAGCGTGTCCTTCTCGCTGCGGGTATCGGCCAGTATCTTCAAATCGGGATAGCTGCCCTGCAAAACAGTGACGGACGGATCGAGCATCACGGCCGCCTCGATCTGGCCCTGCTGCATCGCCGCCACGGCAGTTGCGCCGAGGCCGACGCCGATCACCGCGGCGCTGGTCGGATCAAGGCCGTTCTTCTTGAGGAGATACTTCAGGAAGAAATCGGTCGAGGAACCCGGCGCGCTGACGCCGACCTTCTTGCCGGCCAGATCCTTGATCGATTTGATGTCATTGGTGTGCTTGGGCGACACCACGAGCACCAGTCCGGGATAGCGGTCATAGATCACGAAGGACTGCAATTCCTGCTTCTTGGCGGCCAGATTGACGCAGTGGTCGAAATAGCCCGACACCACGTCAGCGCTGCCGCCGAGCACGGCTTTCAGCGCGTCCGAACCGCCCTTGAGGTCGACCAGTTCGACCGCCAGTCCCGCCTTTTCATATTCGCCGAGTTGCTTGGCGAGCACCGTCGGCAAATAGCACAGGCAGGAGCCGCCCCCGATCGCGACCGTGACCTTGCTTTGCGCTGCGGCAAGCCCGGTCGTGAGTGTCAGCGCGAGCAGCGAAGCGGCCAGCCGGCCGAGCAGTTTCTTCATGATTTCCTCCATTCGTTGCGCGGCAAGATAAAGCAGCGGGCGGGTCTTGAGAAGGTGACTTTCCGGCCGCTGGTCAGGCACGGGGCGCCGGATTAGCATCCGCCCCACAACAACGGCAACAGGGGAGGACTATCCAATGAACCGCATGGCCACCGTATTATCGCTCGCCGCCGCCTTCGCCGCCGGCTGCAGCGTCACCCATCTGCTGCGTCCGGCAATCGCCGCCGAGAACATCACCGCGCAGGTCATCCACACCGGCGAACTCGAAGGCGACGCGCTCGGCGTGCCCTCGGGTACCGGCATGCGCTCAAAACTGTTCGTTGCCGCCGACGGCATGACGATCTCGATCCAGGACGGCAATGTCGGCAAGCACATGCATCCCAACACCAACGAGATCCAGTACATCCTGGATGGCACCGGCACGATCTGGCTGGGTGATAAGGAAGTGCGGGTGAAGCCGGGCGACCTCGTGGTGATCCCCAAGGGCACCGCGCATGGCGGCACCAAGCCCGACGGGCGTACGCTGAAAGCGATCGCGATCAAGACGCCGCCGCAGGCGCCGGATGATACGAAGATGTTGAATTGAGGGCTGCGGGCTCTCCGCCGTCATTGCGAGCGAAGAATCGTAGGGTGGGCAAAAGGCGCTCTTCGCGCCGTGCCCACCATCCATCCGCACCGCAGCCTCGATGGTGGGCACGCTACGCTTTGCCCACCCTACGATTCCCGTGCAGTGGAGGATCGCGTGCCAACAGGGAAAATATACAAGTCCTTTCAGTACAGGAACAACCTGGTCTGGGACACCGCTCGCCGCGGCCGAACGTCCGCACCCGGCAAACCCGACATCGAGATCGGCAGTCCTCCTGAATTCAAGGGAGAAGCGGGCGTCTGGGCTCCCGAAGAAATGCTGGTCGCCGCGCTGAATGCTTGCATGATGCTGATGTTTGTATCGTTCGCCCAAAGCAAGAAGCTGGCGTTTGTGGCCTATGAGAGCGCCGCGGAAGGCTTGCTGGAAAACGTCGACGGCAAATATCGGATTATCGAAGTCAACGTTCGGCCAATCGTGGTCTTGAGCAGCGAGGCCGATATCGCGGCCGCCCGAACGATCATGACCGAGGTGAAGGCAAACTGCTTCATTTCCAACTCGATCACCGCTGACGTGAAATTGGATCCGCAATTTCGAATGGCATCCGATGTCGTCACCTAGTGTGGCCTTGTAGGGCCGTAGGGTGGGCAAAGGCGCGTCGCGCTGTGCTCACGATCCATCTGCATCGCAGTCTCCGATGGTGGGCACGCCTCACTTCGTCCATCCTACGATTTTGAATTCATGTAACAATCACGGCTTCCAACATATGGAAGACGTGGATATCTGAACCCGTAGATTGGTGCTCGGCTCGCAACCTTCGTTCCCACTGAACGTTAAAACATTGGCTATCGGTAACTAAATCAAGGTGCGGGCACCTCGGCATCGTTGGCTTCCGCAACTATTCCACTATTGTCCGCAATGATGGGGTACCGATCGCAAACAAACGCAAGGAGTACTGCTAATGACCACATGTACCGAGAAACACCATGCCAATCACACTCATAAGCATGGCCCGGATTGCGGGCACACCGCGGTTCGTCATGACGGTCATGTGGATTATCTTCACGACGGCCATCTCCATCATATGCACGAGGATCACGTGGACGAACATGCCATCACGGTAAATGCCACAAATCCCGTGCAATGCACTCCTCAAGTCCATTGCGAGCACACGCACGGTCCAAACTGCGGACATGAACCGGTGCCGCATGGTGACCATGTCGACTATCTTGTAGACGGCCGGCTGCACCATCCGCACGGTGATCATTGCGATGACCACGGGCCCGTGCAGTTAGCCTGAGGGCGATGGTGATCGAACCCTAGCAGCGCTGGCGGCGCCGGCCTATGACGCCGGCGACGATATCGCAACCGCGCGAACGAAGCAGTTCATGGTCGGCACCTCGAAGCACATTCTAGTGCACATATTTGCCAAGTCGCGGAAATGGGGGATGCAGAATGGCTCATCATCAAAAAGCCGTTGCCTCCGCAGTGGCGATAAACACTGCAATCTTCGTGGTGGAGGGGATTGCTGGCTATCAGGCATCGAGCCTGAGCCTCCTGATGGACAGCGCGCACAACCTGTCGGACGAGTTGGCTCTGGTCTGCCTGTATGCGGCATTCCTGGTCACCAGAGGTCCTTCGCAACGGCTGTTGAGAGCCGGAAATCTCTTTAACTCCGTCGGGCTGATTGCGGTCAGCGGACTGCTTCTGTGGCAAGCCGGGGAGCGTCTGTTCAATCCGGTGCCGGTTCAGGGCGTCGTTCCGATGATCGTGGGTCTGGCTGCCGCTGCCGCGAATTGGAGCGTGGCCCGCTTGCTCCTGGAGCCAAGCCAAAACAACGCTGCAATCCGGCTCGCGTATATCCACAATCTTGGCGACGTATGGGTATCCCTCGCCCCGGTGGCCGCGGGCTTACTGCTTCTCGTGACGGGTTATCCAATCTTCGATCCAATCATCGCAGGAGCCGTTGCATTGTGGATCATTTTCACGACTGGTCGGGAGGTTTTTGAATCGCACGATGAACTGATATGGCCGGAGAAAATCATCTGCTGCCATACCGACCACGATCAACCGGTCGTGACGCCACAATCAAATTGAGACGGTAGCAGATGAATCGTGCCGCTTTCCGCACGAGCGTGAGATGATTGGCGCGTGCCCAAAAAAGCAGCCTGCAGCTCGCCAATGCATCGACGATCAAACGCGGCAGGACTCAAATCCGTTGTTCATTTTGAAGTTCTCTTCTTCGGCGTTGACGATGAGGTCATTGTCGATTCCGACCTCGCCAAATTCATTGACGACGACGGCGTAACGCCTGCCGTGCGTCTCGGTGAGGATACGGACAAGCAGCGTGGTCTTTCCAGCTCCGAGATAGCCGCTAATCACCGTAATCGGAGTCTGGTTCGTCCTTTGCTGATGCTGCAATTGGTCCGCGCCGGTTAGCGTCGATCCGGGGGTAAGCGATGGTCAGTCCGTTTCGATGGAGGTTCGGGCAAGCCGGTTGGTGCGGCCAACGGCGCCAGCACATCCGAAAGGTCTGTCTGCGTGATCTGCTCAAGCGGCTTGTTGATCGTGACGGCCACGGTTGGCCGTCTCGGGCGCATGATGAGCACGATGGTTCGGGCTCCGTCGCAACCAGGATCGCCGCGTTCGCTTACGGTGATTATTGTTTCATCATCGGCGTTGATGGCTGTCCGGGCATGCTCTCTCAATTCACGCACTACGTTCCATTGGTGGCGCGGCGACCTTGGGAAGAAAACAACAGTCATTCTCGGCAACAGCCTGAAGGAAAAAGGCGATAACATTACGAATCTGGTTCCGCAATAGGCGAACAAGCCGCGCGGGCCGTTCGACGCGTAAGTGACCGTCGCCTACTCAATATTCCGCCTTCGCTCGTTGAGCTACGGCGGACAAGTCGCTTGCGTTCGCAATGCCGGAGGCGACTACCCCCTACCCTCCGCCGCGACCGGCCGCCAGACCAGCAGCCGACGCTCCACCAGCGTCACCACCATGTCGATCAGGATGACGAAAGCCGACAGCACGAACATGCCGGCGAACACGGCGGCGACGTCGAACACGCCTTCGGCCTGCTGGATCAAGTAGCCGAGGCCGGCCGCCGATCCCAGATATTCGCCGACGACAGCGCCAACCACGGCAAAGCCGACCGCTGTGTGCAGCGACGAGAACATCCACGACAGCGCCGACGGCCAGTAGACGTGGCGCGTCAATTGCCGCTCGCTCATGCCGAGCATGCGGCCGTTGTCTAGCACGGTCTGGCTGACCTCCTTGACGCCCTGATAGACGTTGAAGAACACAATGAAGAACACCAGCGTCACGCCGAGCGCGACCTTGGACCAGATGCCGAGCCCCAGCCACAGCGCGAAGATCGGCGCCAGCACCACGCGCGGCAGCGCGTTGATCATCTTCACATAGGGATCGAACACCGCGGCGACGAGCGGTTTGCGCGCGAACCAGAACCCGACCAGCACGCCCCCAATCGATCCGATCACGAAAGCGAGGATCGATTCCCAAAGCGTGATGAAAAGGTGCTTCCAGATCACGCCTGTCGCGAACCATTTCACGACCTGGCTGCCGACATCGATCGGGTTGGAGAAGAAGAACGGCGGCAACAGGATGCGGCCGAACACTGGGACAGTGGTGAGGACGTGCCACATCGCCAGCGCAACGACCGCGACCAGCAATTGCAGCGACAGCAGCGTCAGGCGCGACATCAGCCGACCTCCGCCGCTTGCGTGGACTGCACATAACCCTTCATCACTTCGTCCTTCAGCACGCTCCAGATCTCCCGGTGCAGTTCGTGAAATTGCTTTTCCATCCGCACTTCCGAGATGTCGCGCGGGCGCGGAAGCGTCACCCGCCAGTCGCCGATGATGCGCGCGGAAGGTCCTGCCGACATGATCACGACGCGGTCGGCGAGCGCGATCGCCTCTTCGAGGTCGTGGGTGACGAACAGCACGGCCTTGCGGTCGGCGTTCCACAATTCGAGCAGCAAATTGCCCATGATCTGCCGGGTCTGGGCATCGAGCGGGCCGAATGGCTCGTCCATTAAAAGGATTTTTGGATCGCGGATCAGCACCTGCGCCAGGCCGACGCGCTTGCGTTGCCCGCCGGACAGCATGTGCGGATAGCGGTTGGCGAAGGCGCCAAGCCCCACCGAGGTGAGCCAGCCCTGCGCGCGCTGCAGCGCCTGCTCGCGCGGCGCACCCTTGATATCGAGCCCAATGGCGACATTGTCGAGCGCGGTCTTCCAGGGAAACAGGGCGTCCGCCTGGAACAGATAGCCGGCATCCCGGTTCAGGCCGGCGAGCGGCTGGCCGAAGATCTTCACCGATCCCGCCGCCGGTTTCAGCAGCCCGGCTGCGACATTGAGCAGCGTCGATTTCCCGCATCCCGTCGGCCCGACGATGGCGACGAATTCGCCATGGGCCACGTTCAGGCTGGCCCGTTCCACCGCCGTATAGACACGATCCCCGGCCACGCGAAACGCCACCGTCGCATCGTCAAGCGCGACCGCTGCCGGTTGTGCGGTATCTGCCATGTTTCTCCCCAAGTCTTTGGAGGGATGCCTTAGCGGGTAAGAGGGATAAGTTCAACGCGGCGTCATGACGTGGTCGTTGATCTCTTACCCTCCCCCGGAGGGACAGGATTCGAGATCGCATGGCCGCTCCCCTGAGCTTACGCGAATGTCGGCAGGACCTTTGACGACGGCCCCGTGGGGGCCGTCGACGGCGTCTTTGCATCAATGCATGCAACAGGCTAGCGCTGCGCGATGGGCGAAGGTTTTACGTATCAACAGGTGCGCAAACTCGGAACTCGCTCGTCCGGGGTGGGTTTGTTCTTACGGTCCAGAACGCAATCCGGAGGGAAGCCATGGAGCATCTCCGCTATCCGAACGAAAGCGCCGAGTATCGTGCCGCAAGAAACGCGCTTCTGAACGAAGAGATCGCACTGCGTGCCCAGATAGAAGCCGTTGCAGCCAAACGCCGCACCCTGCCGCCAGGTGGCAAGGTGCCGGAGGATTATGTATTCGAGCGGATCGGCAAGAACGCAACGCCGGAGAAGGTGAAGATGTCCGAGCTGTTCGGCCCGCACCACACGCTCATTCTGTACAGCTTCATGTATGGACCCGAGCGCGAGCTGCCGTGTCCGGGCTGCACGCATTTGCTTGACGCGATCGACGGCGCGGCCAGGCATACCGGCCAGCGAGCGGCACTTTACATTGTCGCGAAGTCGCCAATCGCACGTCTGGCCGCGTGGGCCCATGAACGCGGCTGGGACCATCTCTCGCTCGTGTCGACCGCCGGCAACAGCTACGACGCGGACTATTTCGGCGACACGTCGAAGTTTCCCAGGGGATTGCGTACACAGCATCGCGTTCCAGACGGCGAGAACTGGGACGAAACGATATTCAACGTCTTCAAGAAATATGACGGAGCAATCCATCACTTTTGGGGCTCGGAGATGAGCTTCGCACCAACAGTGCCGAATCAACACCATCGCGCTGGGGACCTGGTCGATCCCCTATGGGGTCTGCTCGATATGACCCCCGAAGGGCGTGGCGACTTTTTCCCCAAGGTGAACTACGAATAGGCACGGCGGATCGTTCGGGTTGGCGCGGGACAATGAAGTCCCGCATTCGCGACTGGCCATTTATCGGCTATCAGTGTCTCCGTTAGGAATAGCCAAGGGTTGGGACCGAACCGAATGCCGACCACGCCACTGATCGCTTACGCGGATGTCGGCAAGACCTTCGACGATGGCCGCGTGATCGCCGTTGACGACGTCTCGCTCGAGGTCGCCGAGGGCGAATTTTTGGCGATCGTCGGCGGCTCCGGTTCGGGCAAGACCACGCTGTTGCGGCTCGCCAACCGACTGATTGAGGCTGATACCGGCACCATCACGGTCGAAGGCGAGGATATCAGCAACGTCGATCCGATCCTGCTGCGGCGGCGGATCGGCTACGTGTTCCAGAGCGGCGGGCTGTTTCCGCATCTCACCGTCGCCGGCAATATCGGCATCACGCCAAAACTGCTGGGCACGCCGCCTGCGGAAATTTCCGCGCGGGTCGATGAGTTGCTCGATCTTGTCAGGCTCGACCGGGCACCATATCGCGACCGGCTGCCGCATGAACTTTCGGGCGGCCAGCGCCAGCGCGTCGGCGTGGCGCGGGCCCTCGCCGCAAGGCCGCGCATCGTGCTGATGGACGAGCCTTTCGGCGCGCTTGACCCCTTAACGCGCGACGCGCTCGGCGACGACTATCGCGACCTGCACAAGAAACTCGGCCTGACCACGGTGATGATCACCCATGACATGACCGAGGCGATCCTGCTGGCCGACCGCATCGCCGTCATGCGCGGCGGAAAACTTTTAGCGCGGGGCACGCCAGCGGAGCTGTCCGCTTCCGACGACCCTTATGTCGGTGAACTCCTGCGCACGCCGCGGCGACAGGCCGAGCGATTGGGTGTGCTGTTGCCGCAGGATGGTGCGGCATGAACGTCTTCGCAGATCCACGCCTGGCGGAAGCGTGGGGCCACCTGCCCGACTATCTCGGCAGCCATGTGCGCGTCAGTCTCGCCGCGCTGGCGCTGGGATTGATCGTCAGCCTGCCGCTCGCGATCATCTCACGCCATCGGCCGGTGCCGCGCGGCGCGCTGCTCGGGCTTGCCAGCATCGTGCAGACGGTGCCGGGGCTGGCACTGCTCGCGCTGTTCTATCCACTTCTGCTGGCGCTCGCGGCGCTGTCGCTGTCGTGGTTCGGCGTCAGTTTTTCCGCATTCGGATTCCTGCCCGCCGTGCTGGCGCTCGCGCTCTATTCGATGCTGCCAGTGCTGCGCAATACCATCACCGGTCTGCAGGGTGTCGACGCCGCGATCCTCGAGGCGGCGCAGGGCGTCGGCATGACGCCGCGGCAATCGCTGTTCACGGTGGAGCTGCCGCTTGCGCTGCCGGTGATGATGGCCGGCATCCGCACATCAGCGGTCTGGGTGATCGGCACCGCAACGCTGTCGACGCCGATCGGCCAGACCAGCCTCGGCAACTACATTTTTGCGGGGTTGCAGACCCAGAACTGGGTGTTCGTGCTGTTCGGCTGCGTTGCTGCCGCCGTGCTGGCGCTGGCGGTGGATCAATTGCTGGCGTTGATCGAAAGCGGCCTGCGCCACCGCAGCCGCCTGCGCACGATCCTTGGCGGCGCTGGGATCGCGGCGCTGGTCGTCGCCACGCTGGCGCCGGCGATGACGCGCCCGCAAACGAGCTACGTCGTCGGCGCCAAGACCTTTACCGAACAATATGTGCTCTCCGCCTTGATCGGACAGCGGCTGAAGGCGGCCGGGCTGTCCGCGACGACGCGCGAAGGTCTCGGCTCCAACGTGATCTTCGAGGCGCTGAAGGCCAACGATATCGACGTCTATGTCGACTATTCCGGCACGCTGTGGGCCAACCAGTTCCGGCGCAACGACATCAGGCCGCGCCAGGAGCTGGTGGCCGAACTGAAGACGATTCTGGCAAAACAGAACATCACGCTTCTGGGCGAACTCGGCTTCGAGAACGCGTATGCGCTGGTGATGCCGCGCAAGCGCGCTGAGCAACTCGGCATCCGCACCATCAACGACCTCGCCGCGCGCGCAACCAACATGACGATCGCCGGCGACTATGAATTCTTCTCGCGGCCCGAATGGACAGCGCTGCGCAAGGCCTACGGGCTATCGTTCCGCGGGCAGCGACAGATGCAGCCGGACTTCATGTATGCGGCGGTCGCCTCCGGCGAAGTCGACGTCATCGCCGGCTACACCAGTGACGGACTGATCGCGAAGTACGACCTGGTCACGCTTGGCGACGTCAGGCACGCGATCCCGCCCTATGACGCGATCGTGCTGCTGGCACCGAAGCGCGCCGATGACGAAGGCTTGCAGAAAGCGCTTCAACCGCTGCTCGGCAAGATCGACATTGCGACGATGCGCGAGGCGAATTTGCGCGCGGCCGGCAACGACGCGGCAAGCTCGCCGGATGCGGTCGCGCAGTGGCTGTGGGAGAAGATGGGGAAGATGTAGGCTCGCCGCGCTCCCTCCCCGTCATTGCGAGCCAACGGGTCGCGCGAATGCGCGCCCGATGACAGGCTCCGCGAAGCAATCCATCTCTCCACGCGGGGATAGATGGATTGCTTCGTCGCTTCGCTCCTCGCAATGACGGGGATGGAGACGTGGATAGCCGGGACACCCTCGCAATGACGGGACAGAGCGGAATCAAAGCCCCTTGATCATGCCCGCGTCGATCAGCATCCGGTTGAATCGGCGTGCCTCCGCGCCCTTCTTGCAGGCGTAGAAGGCGCCCTTGCAGCGGAGCATGATGCTCTTCTGCTCGGCAAATGTCGGATCGAGCGGGATGCCGGCGGCTTCCTGCAGCACGAGGGGGATGTAGGCCGCATCGAGGGTTTCGAGCGCGGACGACAGATTGGCCGGGGAATAGTTGATACCGTCGATGGCATAATAGGTGGAGTAATAGCGCGGGTCGGCGGCCATCAGACGTTGCGCCAGCCTCACCTGATCGATGCCGGGCTCGAGCAGTTTTTGTGAGATCGCCGGCTGGTGATCGCCGAAACGCAGCACCAGAAAAGACTCGTCCGGATAGTCGCGCTTCAGCCGCTCGGTGAATTCGCGATAGTCGTTTGCCGTCATGGCTTGGCGGCGGATGTACTCGTCGACCTCGGCGGTGTTGCCCGGTGGCGTCCAGCCCGGAGGCGTCAGATCTGGCCGGTAGACGTTCCACCAGGGAAAATGATTGGCTGTGAGGTAGACGAACATGAAGACCGGCGACTGCTGGAGCTGCTCGCGCGCGAACGCCTTCAAGGCCTGATCGAAATAGAACTTGTCCGGCTGCATGTCCTCATTCACGCCCATCTCGGCCATGTCGATGAAGCGGTCGACGCCGGTGCCCTTCTGGAAGGCGCGCGCGCTGAGGAAGTCGCCATAGGTCGGATAGAGCGAGACGGTCTTGTAGCCGCAGCGCTGCAGCGCCTGCGGCAATCCGCGCGTCACGCGGCCGGCGGTAATCCGCGTGACGTAAAACTTCAGATCGCCGAACGAGCGCGCCGACAGGCCGGTCAGCACATTGAACTCGGTGTACCAGGTCGGGCCGCCGGTCGATTCCGCGATCATGGTCCGCTGCTTGCCGTCGATCGACTTGAAGAAGTCGGTATACCCCGCAGGCACCTCGATGCCCGGTGCCGAGGTGACGTCGAAGCTCGACTCGTCGAGCAGCATGATGATGTGCGGCCGTTTGGCCGTGACGTCGCAGGCCTCGCCTGATGGCAGCGCAGGCAGGCCGGCGGCGTGGGCGTCCCGCGCGAGGCTGAGCGGGCGGTTCGCCGGCGGATCGGCCTCGATCCATCCTGTCGACGACAGCCGCGACACGGCCACCACCCCCGAGCGCGCCAGATTGGAAATATGATTGACGCCCTGGAACGGCTCCCATGCCAGCTCGGGCGATGCGACCGACATCGCCGCGATCAGCGCCGTCGTCGCCGCCACTCCCATCAATGCAAGGCGGCGGCGCACGCGGAACGGATCGAAGCGCCAGAGCGCCCACAGCAGCGGAACCGCGACGAGGCCTGCCGCGATCAACTGCATCTGCAAGTGCGGAAACACCGAGAGCAGAAACGAAAACGTATCGCGGTCGATGATCAGGAAATCGAGGAAGGTCAGGGTCAGCTGCAGAATTCCGAACTTGAAGTGCGACAGCGCGATCAGGATCACGATGAAGGCCAGCGCCAGCGCGGCGCAGATCCCGGGCCGCTGCAGCAGGACCAGCAGGAAGCAGTTCACAAATACCCACGCCAGCACGGACAGCGTGATCGCAAACGGCCCGTATTCGGTGGTCAGGAGGACGGCAAGCCCGGCCAAATGGACTGCGGCAACCAGACCGGCCAGAGCAAAGAACCGGACGCCGCGCGTTTCGGCGCGCGAGCCTTCGCTCCTTCCGGGTCCCGCAACGGCTGACATGTCTCTAAAGCCCTTTTATAAATCCCGCCTCGATCAATAACCGGTTGAACCTGCGCGCCTCGGCGCCGTCCTTGCAGGCGTAGAATACACCCTTGCAGCGGAGCATGATGTTCTTCTGCTCCTCGAACGACGGGTCGAGCGGAATGCCGGCCGCCTCCTGGATCACCAGCGGCAGATAGGGCGCGTCGATCGTGTCCATCACCGCGGAACTCTTCACCGGCTCGAAATTGATGGCGTCGATCGCGTAATAGGTGGTGAAGTAGCGCGGGTCGTAGGTGTCGAACTTGCGGACGAGCTTGGCTTCATCCAGACCGGGGTCCAGCAGGTTCGACGAGAACTCCGGCTGGTGGTCGCCGTAGCGCACGATCAGGAACGGCTGCGCCGGGAACTTCTTCTTCAGGCTGGCGACGAAGCCCGCGTAATCGTTGGCGCTCATGGTCTGGCGGCGCAAATATTCGTCGACCACGGGTTCGTTGCCCGGCTTGCGCCAGGACGGCAGCAGGTCGGGGCGGAATTTGGTTTCCCAGGGGAAATGGTTGGCGGCGAGATAGATGAAGGTGAACAGCGGCGTGTTGGCCGGCTGCTCGGCAATCAGCTTGACCGCCTTGTCGTAGAAGAAGCTGTCCGGCTCGATGCCCTTCGCACCGAGGTCGCGCGCGTCATAGAAGTGCTGGATGCCGGTCGAGGTCTGGAAGCCGCGCGCGCCCATGAAGGCGCCATAGGCCGGATAGAGCGAGAGCGTGCTGTAGCCGCAGCGGCGCAACGCCAGCGGCAATCCGCGCTCGACGCGGCCCGAAGCGATGCGGGTGACGAAATAGGAGAAGCGGCCGAACGAGCGTGACGACAGGCCGGCCAGCACATTGTATTCGGCCATCCAGCTTGCGCCGCCGCTGCTCTCGGCCATGAACTTGCGCTCGCGGCCGTCGAACGACTTGAAGTGGCTGCCATAGCCCGGCGGCAGCTTGACGCCATTGGCCTGACGGATGTCGAAGCTCGACTCATCATGGATCATGATGATGTGCGGGCGGCGGCCGGCGACCTGACAGGAATCCACCAGCGGCATCTTCAACCGTTCGGCGACGACCGCGTCCGATTCCATGAAGCCGTAATTGACGAAGTCCGAAACCGCCGTAACGCCCGAGCGGGCGAATTTGGAGAGATAGCCGTCGTCGTAATAGCCGCGCCAGGCTTCATCGGGCCAGGCGATGGAATAGCCGGTCAATGCCGCGAGACCGGCCAACAGGCCGGCCACTGCCGGCAAGCGGCGGATGCGGAACGGATCGAGCCACCACAGCGCGTACATCAGCGGCAGGATGACGAGGGATGCGCCGACCACGCTCCAGCGCAGGTTCGGGAAGATCGTGAACAGGTAGGCCGCGGTGTCGCGGTCGATCACCATCAGGTCGACGAAGTTCGCGGTCATCTGCACGACGTCGTGCTTGAGCCGCGACAGCAGCACCAGGAGCACGACCAGCGTCAGCGACAAGGCGCCCGACAGCGCCGGACGCCGCAGCAGCGCAACAAAGAAGAAGTTCAGTATGCCCCAGGCCAGGGCAAAACCCAGGCGGCCGCCGAAATCGGCTTCGGTGTGCAGCAGGATCGCCAGCGCTGCCATGTGCGGTGCAGCAACGGCCGAAAGGCGCCAAAAGCCGATCGCGGCAAGGCCGGCGGCAAGCGTGGTGGCGGAAGGCCCTGAATTTGGCGCGGGCGCCATTGGAGGAACGCAACATGACCCGGCGCAATGCAAAGCCTTTGCCTGGCGACGTGCCAGGAGACGCACGACCCAGCCGGAACCTGTGTCGCGTCACAAAAACGTAGTGGAATCGTCATGAACGCGCAATGAATTTGCCCCCGATGGACTACGCAGTGGTGAATACGGAGAGGTAGTCATTCCGGGATGGTCCGAAGGACAGAACCTCACCGGGGAGATTGTGAGGGGCGCAAGGGCCCCATAGTTCGCATCTTCGACGCGCCTCGGAATGACGGGCCGTATCAGACCCGCTTCGCAATGCCCTCGATGAAGAGATCGAGGGTCGCCTCGGCGGTCCGCTCGGCCTCGGCGGCGCCGACGCCCCAGCGCGGGAAATGGCCGTCGATATTCATCCGGGCAAAGCCATAGACCAGCGCCCGGCCGGCGATCTGGACCTGCTTGAGGTCAACGGCGCGGAGCTGGCCCGCCGCAAAAGCCTCGGCCAGCGTCCGCTCGGTCAGCCCAATCAGCTCGGCATTGTCGCTGGAGATGGCGACCGCCCAGTCATGGTCGAAAAAACGGCGGCTGGAAATGATCTCGAAATGGGTCGGGTTGCGCATCGCCCAGCGGAGGTAGGCGAGCCCAAGGCAACGAAAGCGGCCGAGCGGGTCGCCAGCCGGCGCTGCGGCCAGCGCGGCCTCGATCTCGGCACGGAACCGGCGCTGCGCCTCCTCCGCCACCGCTTGCATCAAGGCGGCGCGGCTCGGAAAATGGCGGAACGGTGCCCCCGGCGATACGCCGGCGCGGCGGGCGGCCTCCCGGACGCTGACCGCCTCCGCGCCGCCCTCGCCGACCAATTGCAGCGCCGCGTCGATCAGGACCCGCCGGAGGTCGCCGTGGTGATAGGGCTTTGGCCCAGGTGCCCGGGCGGCGCGGCGGCGCGGGCGGGACGCGGGAGTTTTGGCGGCGGACGATTTGGCGGCTGGGCGCATGTCCTCTCCTAGCATCACTGGCTTGTGAATGTAAGCACTGATTACACGGATTGACCGCCGGGCGCCCGTAAATGTAACTGATGATTACATCACTATCCGCGTCATTGCGAGCGCAGCGAAGCAATCCATCTCCCGGCGTCAAGAAAGAATGGATTTGCTTCGCTTCGCTCGCAATGACGGTGCAAACAGGGGAGCACAACATGCCGACACGTCAAAACTGGTTCGATGGCTGGCGGCTGTTCGCCCTGCTCTCGCTGACCCTGCTGGCCCTGAGCATCTGGATCGCCGGCATGCGCGGGTTCGAGGTCGAGGGCGTACGCATGGTGATCCGCTTCACCGCGCGGACCTCGCTGGTGCTCTTCTGCCTCGCCTTCTCCGCCGCCGCCCTGGCACGGCTATGGCCCAACGCATGGACACGATGGCTGCGCCGCAACCGCCGCTATCTCGGCGTCAGCTTTGCCGCCTCGCATGCCATCCACGCGGCCGCCATCCTGGCCTTCGCGGTGATGGACCCGATCGGTTATGCGGCCGCGACCTCGATCGCCTCCTACATCTTTGGCGGCATCGGCTACGCCTTCATAATCGCCATGACCGCGACCTCCTTCGACCGCACCGCGGCCGCGATCGGCGCACGCGCCTGGCGCCGGCTGCATCTCGCAGGCGGCTATTATCTCCTGTTCCAGTTCATGGTGTCGTTCGGCATGCGGATCCCGGACATGCCGCTCTACGCGCTATTCCTGATCCCGCTCGTGGCCGTGTTCGCGCTGCGGATGTTCGCAATGGCGCCGACCAGGGCAAAGCCGTCCGTGCAGCAAGGCTGATCCATGGAGAAACTCACCACCGTTTTATCAACCCGGATTCAACATTATTTCACGACGCAAGGGCTAGCATCGAATGGTCAGTGAACTCGGGTTTGACCATGTTGATCAAGGTCCGTCTTGCTGCTGTGCTCATTGCTTGCGGCTTTCTCGCCGGCTGCGGCGAGTATTGCCTCTATCAAGGCGCGTGCCTCGAACCCGACTTTTTCTCCCTGGACCCCAGTCCGGTCCAGGTCGATCTCACCTCTCCCAATCCCAAGGCGGCATCAAAGGTCCTCGCCCAACTCCGCATTCCCAGATCCTACATCGTTCGGGCAGACAACTATTCCAGCCGTAAGGGACCGCTTCCTGACCAGATCGCCACGCAGGGCATTGCAATCCGATTTGTCGACAATGGCGAGGCGTGGACCGTCGCGAGCAAAAAGCCGGATGAACGGCAATGGCGTTGGAGGGAATATCAAGTCTCGCTTCGAGCCAATGCCAATCCGAACGGCCGAACCGACCGCCAAGCCAACCTCGCCGGATACGGCCGTATTCGTCAGTCGGATCGATATGAGGGGCTCACTCACTTCTCCGGCAGTGGCGAGATTTTTGTCGGCGATGCATCCGACTCCTTCGAGTCAATCAGTTGCCATGAAGAACTGAAGCCAAGTTGGTTCTGCACCTATGAGATCGACGTCGGCGATACGATCACAGTAAGCGCCAAGTTCGTGGATTTTCGGCTGCACGGCGGACGCGCCTATGCCAACCAACGCGCTCAATTTGTCCGCGAGTTCGTCTGCAAATTCACTGACTGCGAGCCCGACGAGTCGCGTCGCCGCCGCCTCGCAGCGCGCCCCTTCATTGGCGACCAGAAACGCAACGTCTGTATCGCGCGGGATCTTCCCCAAAAGACTGTCGCCCTAGGGCTCGCGGCGAATGTGCAATCGACCTTTCCGCCCGCCGTAACGCAACAGACCTTCTGGCGCCTGCAAGTTCCGGTCTATTTCCGCGAACAGGACGCCTGGCCTCGATCCGATGCCAGCAGCAGTTTGTTCGGCGCCGTTCTATTTCCGGAGATGGTCCCCTCCGCACCGATCGAAGGGGAATTGCGGAACGCCTGGTTGACCGTTCCCGTCAGCGATCAGGAGCGCGCGGCATTTCTAACAGTCCCGGAGAACATTCCCTGCCTGGCCCACGCTGAGCTGTCATTAGAGGACCTCGCGCAGAGGACGATACACTTGCAATTGCGCCGGCCAGACGGCTATCCGATGACCACCGAGATCGCGCCGCCTTCGCAATGTGCCAACAAGCCCGGCGCCTCCAGGCATTTCTGCTCCGTGCGTTTCTTGCGGGACGGCTGGCATGTGGACATCAGCTTCGGATCGCAGTGGCGCAGCGACGCCGAAAGGATCCGCGATCAGGTCAATTCCTGGCTTGATCAGGTTACGCTGTCGCGCGATCCCGTGCCCGCCGCTTCTCCGGCGTCAAGCGACAAGTAGCATCGCCGCGTGCGGCGCCGTTGCCGCAAGCTGCACGGCCTAGTCGTCCTTCAGATGAAACTTCCGCCCGAGCCGGCGGTGCACGGTGATCACGGCACGATCGACATCGCTGATCAGGCTGTCGCCGATGATGACATTGGGGATTTCCCAATTCCGCCCCTCACGGACGTTGGGCAGGCCGCGCACGGCAGGCACGGACGCCGTTTCGCATCCCGGCTGGCTGCGAAGCGCGTCGTCGGCGATTTGCGTCAGCTCCGCTCTGCTCTTTCCCGTCGTCACTGGTGACCGAGACCTTCGAGTTCTTTCGCGCGCGCCTCTGTCATGCTGCGCATGCATTCGCCGGCCTCGAGCCGCGCGATGGTGCCCTCGCCGAGACCGTAATAGAGGCAGTTGGCGTCGCGATACTGGATCCACAGCCTCTGCGCGGCGCGCAACTGGTCACGCTGCGCGCTACCCTTAGACTCCAACGCCTTCTGATAGGCAATGTTCAATCGCTTGTCCCATTGCGCCGTCTTGGCCTTGAGGCATTCGACCATCTGATAGGTGTTGCCGTCGCAGGATGGTTCGCCCTCGCCCTGATCGCCGGCGTAGGCGGCCGATGCGAGCGCGAGGGCGGCCACGAGGCCGATCGCCGTTCTCACTGTCATGCTCATCCCTGCGGCGTCAGGCCGAGGCGCTTGGCGACGATCCGGTCGAGGGTGCGCTTGGGCAGCACCCTCGCGAGGAACTGCCGCATCGGGTCCGGCGCGATCGTGTAGCGCACCTTGGGGTTCGGCAGCGTCAAGGCCTCGAACACCTTCTCCGCGATCGTTTCGGCCGGCAATCCCTTGGCGCCGAGGTCCAGCATGAAAGCGCGGATCTTCTCCAGCGCCGGAAGATACGGCGAGTTCTTGTACGGCGAGATATCGACCTCCTCGGCCTTGCTCCAGATCGGCGTCTTGACCGCACCCGGCGCGATGATGATGACGTCGATCCCGAACAACATCAGTTCGCGGCGCAGACTCTCCGACAGTCCCTCGATCGCGTGCTTGGAGGCGGAATAGGCCGAGGTCATCGGATTGCCGTTCTTGCCGGCGACCGAGGAGATCATCACGATCCGCCCTTTCGGTCCCTTCAGGCTGGGATCGGAGCCGAGCAGCGGCCCGAACGCCTGGGTCGCGATGATGGGGCCGATGAAGTTGACCTCCATCTGCCGGCGGAATTCGTCGGTGGCGAGTTCCAGCACCGGGCCCGATACCGCGATCCCTGCATTGTTGACGAGGCCGGCGAGCGTTTCGCCACTGAGGGCGGCACGGACCTCGCGCGCGGCGGCCAGCACTGCGGCCTCATCGGTGACGTCGAAGATCAAGGGCGTGAAGTTCACGCCGAACTCGCGTCCGAGGCGGTCGGCGTCGGCCTGCTTGCGGACGCTGCCGAAGACGCGGAAGCCGCGGTCGAGCAGCAGTTTTGCACTGGCCCAGCCGATGCCGGTTGAAGCGCCGGTGATGACGACAGATCTCATGGTCTCAAGCCCTTGGTCGGAGGTTTTAATGAAGTTCGTCGTGAAGGAATGCTTAAGCGCCGGTTGGTGTGCTTCCTTCGCGGGGCGTCCAGCCTTGACGGCGTCTTGTTCGGTAAGTTGCTATTCGATTTTTCCCGGGAACGGTTTGGTGAGGATAGCAGCCGGACCAGGATACCGGAAGCGGCGACGCAAGCCCAATCCGGTCCGACATGCGCGATTTATCGCGTGAAATCGCGGCGTAGACCCCGATCGCATTGGTAAAGCAATTCGGAACGCGGCATTTGCAATGCGCGGCGTGCTTCGGCGGCGGTTTGGCCGGCGGTGACCGTGGCCCATGCACCGCCCGTTTTGGATGCAGCCGCCCTCGGGTCTGCCCCGTCGCGCCTTTAACGCGGGTGTAAGGCTCGGCTCGTCATGGTGTGCGCCAACCGATCAACAACAAACAGGCTTGCCCACAATGGTGCAACAGGCGGCACACTCGATTATTGCCGAACTCGAAGACGCGGTCAGGGGCGGTTCATCCGCCAAGCGGGTGGAAACCCTGCGGCAGGTGACGGACCTCTTCCTCAATGACGGAGGACGTCTGAGCGACGACCAGGTCAAAGTCTTCGACGACGTGCTCTGCCTCCTGATCGCCCGGGTCGAAACCCGGGCCAAGGCTGAACTTTCCAAGCGGCTGGCGCCACTCGACTACGCCCCGTTCGAGGTGATCCAGCATCTCGCCTGGGACGACGAGATCGAGGTCGCCGGCAATGTGCTGACCCATTCCAGCCGGCTCGGTACCGACGTGCTGGTCGAGATCGCCAGCAGCAAGGGACAGGACCACCTGCTCGCGATTTCCGGCCGCGCCGAACTGCCCGCGGCGGTGACCGATGTCATCGTCGACCGCGGCGAAGGCCAGGTGATCCGCAAACTCGCCAACAATGCCGGCGCCAAGTTTTCCGACCAGGGCTTTTCCAGCATCGTCGCGCGCGCCGGCGCAGACGACGAGTTGGTCGAGGCACTCGGCCTGCGCGGCGATTTCCCGCAAAAGTTCATGGGCGACCTGCTCCGCCGTGCCAAGGATGCGGTCCGCGCCCGGCTGCTCGCCATCGCGCCGCCCACAGTCCAGGAAGAGATCAAGCGGGTCTTGAACGAAATCGCCCGCGAGGCGCCGCCCCCAAGCCGCAGCTTCGGCGTTGCCGAGGAGCTGGTGAAGCTGATGAAGGGGCTGAACGAGCTGGACGATGCGGCGGTCTACAAATTCGCCGAACAGAACAAGTTCGACGAGGTCACCGTCGCGCTTGCGGTACTTAACGAAATGCCGGTCGAAATGACGGCCAAGCTGATGGAAGGCCCCCGCGCCGACCTGATCCTGATTCCCTGCCGCTCGGCCAAGCTGAACTGGCCGACGGTCGAGTCGATCCTGCGCAACCGGCCGGTAAAGCCTCCGATCAGCGAACAGACGCTGGAGATCGCGCAACGTGATTTCCGCAAGCTGTCGATGGAGACGGCCCAGCGCACCGTCCGCTTCTGGCAGCTGCACAACAAGATCGAGAAAGAACCGATCATTCGGACGCATTGAGTCCGGCCGGACTGCAAGCGGCATCTATCAAGGTGCCGCTTCGCTGCGCTGATCCAACAGGTGAGCGCGCACGACGTAGCGCTCTGCCCCGGCTCGCTTGACGATCGCCCGATCCGCGAGCGGCACACGCATCGAATGCAGATTAAGAACCCGCGCTTTGAATCTGCAAACGCTGGCTTTTCCGTCGCTAATGTAGCTGGTGAGATTGCTTCGCACCGAGAATGTGCGTGACGCGTCAGTTCTTCGTTTCGGCGAGGCTGACGTACTTCGGGCGACGCGTTGAAGAATGTGCTTGAAGCATCAATCCTTCAAGGAAACGGCGAGACCGCATGTGCGATCTCGCCGGGATACTGTAGTTCAAGGCTTAAGATTTGGTGTTCTGCTACCGGCTTTGTAGGGTGGGCAAAGGCGCTTTGCGCCGTGCCCACCATCTATCCACTCGGTCACTCTGCATGATGGGCACGCTGCGCCTTGCCCACCCTACACAGATCGACCCCGCCTCAGTTCTTGGTCTTGTCGACCAGCGCGCCCTTCTTGATCCACGGCATCATGTCGCGGAGTTTTGCGCCGACTTCCTCGATCGGGTGGGCGGCGAGCTTGGCGCGGGTCGCCTTGAACGAGGTCTGGTTGACCTTGTTCTCCAGCATCCAGTCGCGGGCGAACTTGCCGCCCTGGATGTCGGCGAGGACGCGCTTCATCTCGGCCTTGGTCTCGGCGGTCACGATCCGCGGGCCGGTGACGTATTCGCCGTACTCGGCGGTGTTGGAGATCGAGTAGTTCATGTTGGCGATGCCGCCTTCATAGATCAGGTCGACGATCAGCTTCACCTCGTGCAGGCACTCGAAATAGGCCATCTCGGGGGCGTAGCCGGCCTCGACCAGCGTCTCGTAGCCGCCCTTGATGAGCTCGACCAAGCCGCCGCAGAGCACGACCTGCTCGCCGAACAGGTCGGTCTCGCACTCTTCCTTGAAGGTGGTCTCGATGATGCCGGCGCGGCCGCCGCCGATTGCCGAGGCATAAGACAGGCCGAGGTCATGGGCGTTGCCGGAGACGTCCTTGGCGATCGCGATCAGGCAGGGCACGCCGCCGCCGCGCTGGTATTCCGAGCGGACGGTGTGGCCCGGGCCCTTCGGCGCGATCATCAGCACGTCGAGATCGGCGCGCGGATCGAGCAGGTTGAAATGAACGTTGAGGCCGTGGGCGAAGACGAGCGCGGCGCCCTTCTTCATGTTGTCATGCAGGTGCTCGCGGTAGATGTCGCCCTGCAGCTCGTCCGGAGTCAGCATCATGACGAGGTCGGCCCATTTGGCGGCCTCGGCGACTTCCATCACCTTGAAGCCGGCGGCTTCCGCCTTCTTGGCCGAGGCCGAACCCTTGCGCAGCGCAATGGCGACTTCCTTGACGCCGGAGTCCTTCAGGTTCAGCGCATGGGCGTGGCCCTGGCTGCCATAGCCGACGATGACGACCTTCTTGCCCTTGATCAGGTTCAGGTCGGCGTCGCGATCGTAATAAACACGCATGGTCGTTTCCTCAATCGATGGCCAAAAAGGGCCGGTTAATCAGGCATTTGGGTGGGTGGGACCGCCGGTCGCCCGCGAATTTCCGGCGTTGTCTAGAGCATTTTCCTTCCGAGGGGAAATCCGTTTATGCATGGCCCGGTGCGGCATCATGCGTCCATGAAGACCGGATAGAGCGAGGCCAAGAGCAGCACCGCCATGACGATGTTGAAGGCACGCACCGCCCGGCGGGAGGTCAGGACCGGCCGCAGCGCGGTGCCGAACAGGGCCCACGCGGTGCAGGACAGAATTCCCAACAGCAGGCTGAGGCCGACCTGGATCGCGATGTTCCAGGGATAGGCTGCGATCGCCGCATAGGCGGTGATGGTGCCGATCACCATGACCCAGCCCTTGGCGTTGACCCACTGGAACATGGCCGCGCCCCAGAACGTCATCGGGCGGCCGCGGCTTTTGTCCTCCTCGGCGGAAGGTGGCTCGGACATCGCGATCGCCCAGGCCAGATAGATCAGGTAGGCGGCGCCGGCATATTTCAGGATGGTCTGCAGCACTGGATAGGCGATGAAGATGGTGCCGAGCCCGAGGCCGACCGCGCCGACCATGAAGGCGAAGCCGACCGTGATGCCCATGATATGCGGGATGGTCGGGCGGAAGCCGTAAGTGAGCCCCGAGGACAGCAACATGATGTTGTTCGGCCCCGGGGTGAAGAACATCACGGTGGCGAACATGACGAAGGCGATCAAAAGCGACTGCGACATTGGGGGCCTCACGCGATCTTTGGCAGAACTTGTTTTTCTGAAGCCTGGGTAGGTTTGGACAGCAGCATGACGGCGATGCCGCCGACCACGGTGACCATGCCGGCGAGCCGCAGCGGCCCAAAAGTTTCGCCGAACACTACGCTCGATGCGGCGGAACCGACGAACGGCACCAGCAGCGCAAACGGCACCACCTGCGCCGCCGGATAGTCCCGCAGCAGCCGGCCCCACAGCCAGTAGGCGATACTGGTGGAGACGCCGCCCAGGCCGATCATGCACATTAGACCGGTCAGCGACATGTGGGTCAGCGCATGCCAGGTCGGCTGCGGACCATTGCTGACCAGCGTCAACGCCAGCAGCGGAACTGCCGCGACCAGGCACAGCCACGCGAACAGGTCGAACATCGGCACGCCCTGCGCGCGCCGGAGCAGCAGATTGCCGGCCGCGAAGCTGAGCGGCGAGATCATCAGCACGGCAAATGCGCTGATGCTGAAATCGTAGCCGACGGTGCCGCAGATCATCAGTAACCCAGCGGTGGCAATACCGATGCCGACGCTCTGCCATGGGCCCGGCCGCTCGCGGAACAACAGCGCGGCAAAGCCGATGGTGAACAGCGCCTGGCTCTGCACGATCACGCTGGAAAGGCCGACGGGAACGCCATGCGCGATGGCGAAGGCTTGGGCCAGAAACTGGCCGAGGAACAGCGTGAAGCTGATCGAGGCCAGCACCGTCCATGAAATCTTGGGCCGCGCCACGAACAGGCAGGGCAAGGCGGCGATCGAAAAGCGCAGCGTCGTCATCAGTTCCGGCGAAAACTCATTGAGCGCGATCCGGCTGGCCACGAAAGCAAGGCCCCAGATCACCGCTACCAGCACGGCGATGCAGACATCCGCCGGTTTCATTTTTTTCTAGCTCTGTTGGTCCGGCTTTGGCTTGCGCAGGAGATAGGTGCCGTGGAGCGGCGCGTGGTAATCGACCGATTCCAGCGTGAAGCCGATATCGGTCAGCATGCGCTCGATCACCCAGCCGAAGGTCGAGTATTCGTCGCGCATATGGGTGACCACGCCTTCGCGCTGGAAATCGTGGTTCTTGATGGTGAAATCGGCCCATTGGTCGACATCGCGCTCGACGCCATCCGGCATGCTGACGAAGACGATGTCGCGCAGGTAGAAATTCGCGCCGGGCTTCAGCGCGGCATAGATCCGCGCCAGCGCCACCGCTTTCCAGAAATCCGGCAGATGATGCAGCGTGAATTCGCTGACGATCAGATCGTAGGAATTGGGCTGGTAGGCAAAGCTCAGCATGCCGGCCGGCTGGGTGCGGATTGCGATCTTGCGGTCGCGGGCCTGGATATTGGCGAGCGCCAGCATCGCCGGCGATATGTCTATTGCGTCTACTTCGGCCCCCATCAGCGCCGCTTCGCAGGCCAGTACGCCGTTGCCGCAGCCGATATCGGCCACCCGCCAGCCCGACTGCACACCAAGCATGGTGAGCGCGGCGCGGGCGCGCTCGTCGCTGTCGTCATGCCGGTCGTAGATCGAGGCGACCGCGCGATCGAGCCCGAGACGCCGTCTTTGAGTGTAGTACCAGTCCCGCGCCAGCATGTTCACATCCCCTCAGGCCCACGCCCGATTGCGGCAACGCCAGTGCGCGACACCTCGACAAGGCCGAGCGGGCGCATCAGGTCGATAAACTGACTGATCTTCGATGAATTGCCTGTGATCTCGAACACAAAACTTTCGGTCGTGGCGTCGATCACGCGGGCGCGGAACGCGTCCGCCAGCCGCAGCGCCTCGACCCGGCTGTCGCCGCGGCCACGCACTTTCACCATGGCGAGTTCCCGCTCGATCGAGCGGCCGGTGATGGTCATGTCGACCACGCGATAGACCGGAATCATGCGGTCGAGCTGGTGCTTGATCTGCTCGATCACCATCGGCGTGCCCGTGGTGACGATGGTGATGCGCGAGAGATGTTTCTGGCTCTCGGTCTCGGAGACAGTGAGACTGTCGATGTTGTAGCCGCGGCCGGAGAACAGGCCGATCACGCGCGCGAGCACGCCGGGCTCGTTCTGCACCAGCACCGAGAGCGTGTGCGTCTCGTTGGGATCGTGGCGCTCTTCCAGGAAGTAGGCGGATGCGGGCTGGTTCATGGTCGTCCCCTTACATGTCCTCTCATCACGCCATTGCTCGTTCGGCGGTCGGCGTGACCTCCGTCCCGACCCATTTGCGGAACAGATCGAAATCGATATTGCCGCCTGACAGGATCAGGCCGACGCGCTTGCCGGCGAGTTTTTGCTTTTCCTGCAGCGCGGCGGCGAGCGCGGCTGCGCCGGCGCCTTCGGCCAGGTTGTGCGTATCGGTCCAGTAGGCGCGGATCGCGGCTCCGACCTCATCGTCGGTCACCTGCACGATGCGCGCAGCGCCCTTGCGAATGGTGGCGAAGGCGTCCGGATCGGGGATGCGCGTCGCCATGCCGTCGGCCAGCGTATTGCTGGATTCGGTGGTCACGATTTTTCCTGCCGCAAGCGACAGCGCGTAGGACGGCGCTTCGGTGGACTGCACGCCGACGATCTCCGTCTTCAGCCCGAGCAGATCGCGCGCCATGATGCAGCCGGAGATGCCGGAGCCCTGCCCGATCGGCACGTAGAGAATATCGAGATCGGGCGCGGCCCGGAACAGTTCGAGCGCGTAGGTGGCGACGCCGAGCACGAGGTTGGGATGGAACGACGGCACCACGTGCAGGCCGTCGAACTGGGCGCGGCGCTGGGCCTCTTCGGCTGCCGCCTGAAAATCCTCGCCGTGTTCAACCAACTCGGCGCCGAACGCGCGCATCGCGCGGTTCTTCTCGACCGAATTGCCCTTCGGCACATAGATCATTGCCGGCACGCCGTGACGGGAAGCCGCGAAAGCAAGGCTCTGGCCGTGATTGCCGCGCGTCGCAGAAATGATCCCGGGCGTGTTCGGACTTTCGCGCTTCAGCCGGTCGAGATAGACCAGCCCGCCGCGCACCTTGAAGGCGCCGATCGGCGTGTGGTTCTCGTGCTTGACGATGACGCGCGTACCCAGCCGCTCGGCCAGCAGTGGCCAGGCATGCGCCGGCGTCGGCGGCACTGCCTGTCCCACGATCCCATGCGCGCGTTCGAGCTCTGCGAGGTCAAACATGGATTCTCCCCACTAGCCGCACGCACGATGTGCTCCCTCGCCCCGCTCTTTGCGGGGAGAGGGTTGGGGTGAGGGGCTGCCTCCTCAAAGACGGTGAGTGAGGGACTCGCGGAGAGTCCCCCTCACCCGGCGCGTTGCGCCGACCTCTCCCCGCACGCGGGGAGAGGCTAAGAGAGTGAGCTCGTGATGAGCACTGCATAACCAATTACCTCACACCAGCGCCTTGCCGCCGGCGAAGGCCGCCGCCGTCGCTTCGTCAGTCGCTTCCACCGGCAGCAGCATTTCGTTGTGCGCCTTGCCGGACGGAATCATCGGGAAGCAGTTTTCCAGCGCTGCGACACGACAATCGAACAGTACCGGGCGCTTGACCTTGATCATCTCCTTGAGCGCGCCGTCGAGATCGCCCGGCTTGATCGCCTGGATGCCGACGCAGCCGAAGGCGTCCGCGAGCTTGACGAAATCCGGCAGTGCTTCCGAATAGGAGTGCGACAGCCGGTTGCCGTGCAGAAGCTGCTGCCACTGCCGCACCATGCCCATATACTGGTTGTTCAGGATGAAGATCTTGATCGGCAGTTCAAACTGAACTGCCGTCGACATCTCCTGCATCGTCATCTGCACCGAGGCGTCGCCGGCGATGTCGATCACGAGGCTGTCGGGATGCGCGACCTGCACGCCGAGCGCCGCCGGCAGGCCGTAGCCCATGGTGCCGAGCCCGCCCGATGTCATCCAGCGGTGCGGCTCCTCGAAGCCGAAGAATTGCGCGGCCCACATCTGGTGCTGGCCGACCTCGGTCGTGATGTAGGTATCGTGGCCACGCGTCGCCTCGAACAGCTTCTGGATGGCGTATTGCGGCAGGATAACGTCGTTGCTCTTCTTGTAGGCGAGCGAATTGCGCGCCCGCCAGGTGGCAATCTCCTGCCACCAGCTCTTGATGTCGGGTTTCTTCGCCTCGGCCTTGAACACCTGCAACAGGTCACCCAGCACGTTGCCGACATCGCCGATGATCGGCACGTCGACACGAATGTTCTTGTTGATCGAGGATGGATCGATGTCGATGTGGATCTTCTTCGAGCCCGGCGAAAACGCGTCGGTGCGGCCGGTGATCCGGTCGTCGAAGCGCGCGCCGACACACAGCATGACGTCGCAACCATGCATCGTCATGTTGGCCTCGTAGGTGCCGTGCATGCCGAGCATGCCGAGCCAGTTCTTGCCCGACGCGGGATAGGCGCCCAGCCCCATCAGCGTCGAGGTGATCGGGAATCCGGTGACCTCGACCAGTTCGCGCAGGAGTTTTGACGCCTCGGGTCCGGAATTGATGACGCCACCGCCGGAATAGATCACCGGCCGCTTGGCGGAAGCCAATAGCGCCACGGCCTTGCGAATCTGCGTCGCGTCGCCCTTCACCCGCGGCGTGTAGGAAACATGCACATCGTCCTTGCGCGGCGGATGATAGGTGCCGACCGCGAACTGCACGTCCTTGGGAACGTCGACCACGACCGGGCCGGGACGGCCTGAGCTCGCGACATAGAACGCCTCGTGCAGCACTTTTGCGAGATCGTTGACGTCGCGCACCAGCCAGTTGTGCTTGGTGCAGGGACGGGTGATGCCGACGGTGTCGCATTCCTGGAACGCGTCGTTGCCGATCAAATGAGTAGGAACTTGTCCGGTGATGCAGACCAGCGGGATCGAATCCATCAGCGCGTCCGTCAGCGGCGTCACCATGTTGGTGGCGCCGGGGCCCGACGTCACCAGCACGACGCCCGGCTTGCCGGTCGAGCGCGCATAGCCTTCGGCGGCGTGGCCGGCGCCCTGCTCGTGCCGCACCAGGATGTGCTCGACCTCGCTCTGCTGGAAAATCTCGTCATAGATCGGAAGTACCGCGCCGCCGGGATAGCCGAAGATGTGCTGGACGCCATGATCGATGAGCGCGCGCACGATCATCGCGGCGCCGGTCATCTGATTGGGGTCTTGGCTCTGGTCGGTCATGGTCTGCTCCGGATGCGCTGTTGGCGCGGCTTCTTTCGGTTGTCTGTTTTGGGAAATAAAAAGGGGCCCGAGAGGCCCCATGCACACCGCCTGAATTTGGATGGCCGTTAGCCACCCCCGGCGGTGCGCCTGGGTACGACGACGATAAGGAGATTGGTAATAATATTACGCATTTTGCGGCTCGGACTTCCCAAAGGTTGCGCGGGTTATACCGTCCGGCTCCCGGAAGTCAAGGGATGGACGCTTTCGGCGCGATTTAGGCAGTGTAGCGGTGTTCCGGGCATTCGGCGAGGGGGAATTTTGCGCGTGCAGCCATGCGGCATCACGTCGAGGTCATTCCGGGATGGTCCGAAGGACCAGACCCGGAATCTCGAGATTCTCCGATGTGCAAGTGCACATCCTAGTTCGCATCTTCGATGCGCCCCGGAATGACGTTAGTCACCCACCCCCTCGCCGCTTCGGGCGTCACCCATTCAAACTCCGGCAACTGGTGGCGGAACCAGGTGAACTGCCGTTTTGCATAATGACGGGTATCCGCGCGGCCGATTTCGGCGGCCTCTTCGCGCGTGATCTCACCGCCAAGGTAGCGGATCAAAGCCGGCACGCCATGGGCCTTCATCGCCGGCAGCAGTGGATCGAGCTTTCGCGCGGCGAGTGCGGCGACCTCATCCAGCGCACCTTCGGCCAGCATCGCGCCGAACCGTGCATCGATCCGCGCATAAAGCTGGTCGCGATCGGGCGCGAGGAAAACTGCTGTGAATTCGCCGGGCGGCAGCAGCGGCGGCAGGCTTTCACGATGCCAGTCCGGCAGCGTACGGCCCGTGGCTTCGACGACTTCCAGCGCGCGGGCGATCCGGGTGCGGTCGCGCGGTTTCAGGCGTTCGGCTGACACCGGATCGCGCCGCGCCAGCTCGGTGTGCAACGCCTCGACGCCGTCGCGCTCCAGCCGGGCGCGCACGGCTTCTCGCACTTCCGTAGGGATCGGCGGCACCGCGGACAGGCCGCGCGTCAGCGCCTTGAAATAGAGGCCGGAGCCGCCGATGAAGATCGGCAGACGTTTTTCGGGGCGCGCTTCCGCCAATACCTTTTCGGCATCCGCCACCCAGGCACCGGCCGAAAAATTGACCGACGCGTCGACATGGCCATAGAGCCGGTGCGGGACGCGCGCCTCTTCCTCC
The DNA here is from genome assembly GCF_009930815.1 of Bradyrhizobium sp. CCBAU 051011. Taxonomy (NCBI): domain Bacteria; kingdom Pseudomonadati; phylum Pseudomonadota; class Alphaproteobacteria; order Hyphomicrobiales; family Nitrobacteraceae; genus Bradyrhizobium; species Bradyrhizobium sp. CCBAU 051011. The sequence continues at coordinate 256,685 of NZ_CP022222.1, forward strand.
ACCGTCGGCCGGGCCGTGATGATGCGGAGATCGCGATAGACCTGCATCGAATCGGTGTTGATGACGACGCCGCCGGCCTTTTGCGCCAATTCGAGCGCCAGGGCCGACTTGCCGCTGGCGGTCGGCCCTGCGATAAGCACGGCCTTGCTCAAACCAAGCTGATGCGCCTGCATGTCCCTCGTCGCCACCCTCATCTGCAACCCGGCCAATCCGGCGCTCGACAGTACCATTGTCGACGGCGCGCTGGCCGTTCTCCCCTCGCCGGGAACGGCACAATGGCTGTTCGACGAAGTGGCAGTCGACATTCCCTTCGACAGCCAGGTCAATAGCCCGGACGAGATCAAGGCGATCGAAACCCGCCTGCAACAGGCGCGCGGCGATCTGCCGATCGACATTGTCGTGCAGCCTGCCGCGGCAAGGCGCAAGAAGCTTTTTCTGGCGGACATGGATTCCACCATGATCGGCCAGGAATGCATCGATGAGCTGGCCGACTTCGCCGGGCTGAAAGCCCATGTCGCCGCCATCACCGAGCGCGCCATGCGCGGCGAGATCGAATTCGAGCCGGCGCTGCGCGAGCGCGTCGCGCTGCTGAAGGATATGCCGGTCAGCGTGGTCGACGATGTGCTGGCCAAGCGGATCACGCCAACGCCGGGAGGCCGCGAGCTGGTCATGACCATGCGCGCCAACGGCGCTTACACCTGCCTGATCTCGGGCGGCTTCACGCTGTTCACCCATGCGGTCGCCGCCAGGATCGGCTTCCAGGAGAACCGCGCCAACGAGCTCAGGGTGCGCGACGGCAAATTCACCGGCGAAGTCACTGAACCGATTCTCGGCCGCGCCGCCAAGCTCGCAACCTTGATCGAGCTGCGCGAATCCTTCGACCTCGACGAGATCGACACGCTGGTGACGGGCGACGGCGCCAACGACCTCGGCATGATCCAGGCGGCGGGACTCGGTGTCGCCTATCACGCCAAGCCCGCGGTTGCCGCTGCCGCCGCCGCGCGGATCGACTACGGCGATCTCACTGCGCTGCTCTATGCGCAGGGATATCGGCGCGAGGAGTTCGCGGACTAATTGAAAACGGTTCGTTGCTCACGCCAGCAACGTGAACCTATTGCGACGATGAGCAACCTTAAGTAGCTTGCACAAAAGAGCATCTTAAGAGGTCGCAATGAGCCAACCTAAGACGGTTGATCGTGGCGTTTCACTTATCAAATTCGTACTTGGACTCTTAAGGGCTCACCCGGACGGCATGCGTCCGCGCGATATCTACGCGGAGATCGAATCAAAGCTCCCGCTGGACGATTTCGACAAGGAGACGATGAAGGGATCGGGGCTGCCGCGATGGCGAGCCGCCCTGCACTTCCTTTCCGTCGCGGCGACCAAGGCCGGACTGCTCGTCAAGTCGGACGGACGATGGCGGGTGACCGACGAAGGCCAGAAGTTCGTGACCCTGCCGGACTACGAACTCAAGCGGCTGATGCGGTCCCGCTACCGAGAATGGCGCTGGAGCCATCAGAAGAGCAAGACCGATGCTGGAATTGCCAACGCCGTCGACGAAACGCCGCCACCCGATACGTCGGTCTTGTTTGAGGATGCCAAGGAAAAGGCGCGCGACGAAATCGACACCTATCTCGACACGCTGTCCGGCTACGAGTTTCAAAACCTGGTCGCCGCGCTGCTGGGGGTACGCCACCAGCACCGTTTCAAAGCCGGGCTCGGATGGCGGGACGGATATCCTGGCCTATATCGATCCGCTCGGCGCGCAGACGCCGCACATCCGGTTCAGGTGAAGCATCGCGACCAGACGGCGTCGCGGGAGGATGTCGCGGCGCTTCGCGGCATTATCCGGGGTGACAGGGAAATCGGCCTGTTTGTTTCTTCCGGCGGCTTCTCACGGGAGGCGCGCCGCGAAGCCGGCAATGGCTCCGTCCATATCGAGCTGGTCGACCTCGACCGCTTTCTTGAACTCTGGCTGCAGCATTACAGCAAGATACCGGAAGTGAAGCGATCGAAGCTGCGCCTCGAGCCGATCCACTTTCTGGCGGTGGTCTCACTCACGTGAGGCCGTTTGGCTCTCCGACGGGCTAAAACTAGTCATGCCCGGACTTGATCCGGGCATCCATCAATCTTGAGCGAGTCTTGCGAATAGGATCGATGGCCGGGTCAAGCCCGGCCATGACGAGATAGATCTACTGCACGCTGAGCGCGACGAAGCGCAATTCGCCCTCGCCGTTCGAGACCAGCAGCAACACCGACTTCTTGCCGTCCTTCTTGAGCTGGTCGACACGCTTCTTGATGTCGGCGGCGCTACCGACCGCCTCCTGCGCCACCTCGACGATGACGTCGCCGGCGGACAGCCGCTTTTCGGCGGCATCGGAGGAGCCGTCAACACCGGTGACGATAACGCCCTTCACGCTCTCCTTGATCTTGTACTTTGTGCGCAGATCCTTGCTCAGCGTGGCAAGATCGAGGCCGAGCGCCTTTTGCGTCACCGGCTTCTCGACCGGGTCTTCCTTGGTCTTGGCGGCCGCCTGCTGCACCTTTTCAGTGTCCTCGAGGCGGCCGAGCGTGACCTTGCGGCTCTCCTCATTGCCCTTGCGGATGATGACCACGTCGACTTCTTTGCCGACCGCGGTGTCGGCCACGACGCGGGAGAGATCCTTCGGATCCTTGACGTCCTTGCCGTCGAACTTGACGACGATGTCGCCGGGCTCGATGCCGGCGGGCTTCGCCGGTCCCTTGTCGTCAACGCCTGCAACCAGCGCGCCGCGGGCGGGCTTGATGTTGAGGCTTTCGGCGATCTCGTCGGTGACCTGCTGAATGCGCACGCCGAGCCAGCCGCGGCGCAGCTCGCCGAACTGCCGGAGCTGATCGACCACGCCCGCCACCGTCTTCGACGGCACCGCGAAGCCGAGGCCGATCGAACCGCCGGTCGGCGAGATGATCAGCGTGTTGACGCCGACCACTTCGCCTTCGAGGTTGAACAAGGGTCCACCGGAATTGCCGCGGTTGATAGAGGCGTCGGTCTGGATGTAGCTGTCGTACGGCCCCTGGCTGATGTCGCGGTTGCGCGCCGACACGATGCCGGCCGTCACCGAGCCGCCGAGGCTGAACGGATTGCCGATCGCGATCACCCACTCGCCGAGCCGTAGCTTGTCGGAATCGCCGAACTTGACCGCGTTCACCGGCTTCACCGGCTTGAACTTCAGGACTGCGATATCGGTCTTCTTGTCGACGCCGACCAGCTCCGCCTTGATCTTGGTGCCGTCGTTCATGATCACGTTGATCTCGTCGGCGTCCGCGATGACGTGATTGTTGGTAACGACGACGCCCGCGGCGTCGATGATGAAACCGGAGCCGAGCGAATTGGTCTTGCGGCGCTGCATCTCGCCGCTCTTGTCGCCATCCTTGGGAGCGGCGCCGCGACGGTTCTTGAAGAAGTCGTCGAAGAACTCCTCGAACGGCGAGCCCGGCGGCAATTGCGGCATCGCTTCCCTGTTACCGCTGCCCTTGGCCTCGACGTTCTGCGAGGTCGAGATATTGACGACGGAGTCGATGACCTTCTCGGCGATGTCGGCGATGCCGTCAGGCCCGCGTGCGCTGGCCGGCGCCGCCGCCAGCATACTGGCGGCGCTGAACGAGATCGCAATCCCCAGCAGGCGCAGGCGGCTCGTCAAAGCGGGTCTGACACCGGTCATATCGGCTTGTCTCCAAAAGGGGTCAAATTTGGGGTCCACACTGCGCCCGAACGGGTCCGAGGCGCAAGCATCTGCACCTGATATTCCGGCGAAAAACCGGCGCCAGGCGACTCACGATTGCGTTGGCGCCACAGCTATTTGCGTCCGCTGGGGCACCGGCATTCCAAGGTGCGAAGCAAGCCAAGGCACTAAACAAACCAAGGCAGGCCATTACACGCCGGAGGAGCCTTAAAGTTCCAAGGCTGTCCGTCGAATCTCGCCACAAACGGCGGTAAAATGCGCTACCGCCGCACGAACCAGATCAGCAGCAGACCCACGACCGCCGAGACGATGCCGACGGTCCGCAGGATATTGTCCGGGGTCGCCAGCGCGCTTTTCATTGCCCGGCGCATCCAGGCCGGGCTCGCAGCGAACATCAGACCTTCGAGCACAAAGAGGATGCCCACACCGATGAGGAAGTCGGCGAACGCTATGGACCTCATCGGATGGCATCCCCCCGCTCTTTAAGCGCCTTTTGCTTTTTTGCCGGCGAAGCGGCCCCCCGCTTCGCCGTAACGCGCGTATCCCTGGCCCGACCTTACTGCTTCGGCGCCGCTGCCGCCGGCGGGTGGCCGGACGGATTGGCAAAGAAGCGGAAGAACTCGGAATCCGGCCGCAGCAGGAAGCGGGTGTCGTTGGAGCGGAGCCCGGTTTCATAGGCCGACATCGAACGATAGAAGGCAAAGAAATCCGGATCCCGGCCGTAAGCCTCGGCGAACAGGCGGTTGCGCTCGGCGTCGCCCACGCCGCGCGTCTGCTCGGCGGTCGAATTGGCTTCGGCGACGATAACGGTCGCCTCGCGGTCGGCCTTCGAGCGGATTTCCTGCGACTTCTGGCCGCCCTGGGCGCGGAACTCCTGGGCCTCGCGCTCGCGTTCGGTCTGCATTCGCTTGTAGACCGCCTGGCTGTTCTGCTCCGGCAGGTCGGCGCGGCGGATACGCACGTCGACCACCTGGATTCCGTACTGGTCGGCCTCCCGGTCGAGCTGGTCGCGGATGCGCGTCATCAGGCCCTCGCGCTCGTCGCGCACCACATTGATGAAGGTGACCTCGCCCAGCACGCGGCGCAATGCCGCGTTCAACAGCGTGGTGAGCTGGATGTTGGCGGCCTGGATCGAGCCGATGCTCTGATAGAAGCGCAGCGGGTTCTTGATCCGGTAGCGGGCGAAGGCGTCGACCACGAGCCGTTTCTGGTCGGAAGCGATGACTTCCTGGGACGGATTTTCCAGATCGAGAATGCGCTTGTCGATGCTGATGACGGTGTCGATGAACGGCGCCTTGAAGTTCAGGCCCGGCTCGGACACGACGTCGACCGGCCGGCCGAGCCGTACCACGAGCGCCTGTTCGGTCTGCGACACCGTGAAGATCGAGCTGTAGCCCACGATCACGAGGGCGAACAGCAGGATCAGGCTGACAATACCTGCAACCGGAGACCTCATCGTGTGCCTCCGCTCTGCTGCTGGCCGGCGGGCGGCGCCGGACGGCGCGGGGTCAATTCGCTGAGCGGCAGGTACGGCACGAGGCCTTGGCCTTGTCCGTTGTTGCCGCCGTCATAGACCAGCTTCTCGGAACCGCCGAGAATCCGCTCCATCGTCTCCAGATAAATTCGCTGCCGCGTCACGTCGGGCGCCTTCTTGTATTCGTCGTAGACTTTGCTGAAGCGCGCGCTCTGGCCCTTGGCCTCGGCGACCGCCTGTTCCTTGTAACCTTCGGCGACCTGCAGGATCTGCGCAGCGCGACCGCGGGCGTCGGGAACGACGCGGTTGGCATAGGATTGCGCCTCGTTCTGCAAGCGCTCGAAGTCGGCGCGCGCAGCCTGGACGTCGCGGAACGCGTCGATGACCTGCGCGGGCGGGTCGACCTTCTGCATCTGCACCTGCGTGATCTGAACGCCCGAGCCGTAATTATCGAGCGTCTTCTGCATCAGCTCGTGAACGGCCTGCTCGGTGGTGTTGCGGGCGCCGGTGAGGATCGGCTGGATCTGCGAACGGCCGATCACCTCGCGCATCGCGCTTTCGGCCACCGCCTTCACGGTGCCTTCGGGATTCTGGATGTTGAAGAGGAAATTGCCGACGCCGTTCGGCTTGATCCGCCACAACACCGTGAAATCGACGTCGACGATGTTTTCGTCGCCGGTCAGCATCAGGCTTTCTTCCGGCACGTCCCGCATGGTGCGGCCCCGCCTTGCCGGATCGTCGATTAGCGTCATGCCGATCGAGATGGTGGAGACGCGCAGCGCCTTGGGCAGCAGCACGGTTTCGATCGGATAGGGCAGATGATAGTTCAGCCCGGGTTCGACGGTGCGCACATGCTTGCCGAAGCGCAGCACTACGCCGAGTTCTTCCGACTGCACGCGGAAGAAGCCCGACAACCCCCAGATCACCAGCGCGCCGGCCAGCACCAGCGCGATGCCCATGCCGCTGAAATGTCCGCCCGGCAGCAGCTGCTGCAGCCTGTCCTGGCCGCGCCGCAGAAGGTCTTCCAGATCAGGCGGCCTCGGCCCGACCGACTGCGGTCCACCGCCCCACGGTCCCTTGGGACCCTGACCCCAGGGGCCCCCGCCTTGATTCTTCCACGGCATATAAACTCTCCTCTGCGGGGGACCTGGGTCCGCCAGTTGGGGATGCCTCAGCCTCGCATATCCGCCCGGCTTTATAGGGGACCGCCCGGGCCCTTACAACGCAAGCTTCCTGCTCGAAGCAGCTATGCCTGACGCCATAATTGTCAATGCAAAACATTGGTTAGCGAGGTTAACGCTGATGGCGCCGACGAAATGTCACATAGGAGAAATCGGCACTGTCGTCCGGACCGGCCGGATTCCGCACGCGCGCCACCTCTTCCCATGCAGTCAGATCGACTGCCGGGAAGCTCGTGTCGCCCTCGGGCCGGGCATGCACCTCGGTAATCTCCAGGCGATCGGCGCTGTCCATCCATTGCGCATAGATTTCCGCACCGCCGATCACGGCGATCTCAGTGGCGAAACGCCGCAGCGCGTCGCCGGTGGCGATCGCCTTGGCGTCGGTGAAGGAATGGGTAACCACCACGCCGTCGGCACGGAATCCGCAGTCACGGGTGACGACGATATTGGTCCGTCCGGGGAGCGGCCGTCCGATCGAGACGAAAGTCTTGCGTCCCATCACCACGGGCTTGCCCGTCGTCAGCGCCTTGAAGTGCGCCATGTCGGATTTCAGCCGCCACGGGATCGCGCCAGCGGCGCCGATCACGCCGTTCTCCGCGACCGCTACGACGAGAACGATTTCCATTACCGCTTCCCTTGCGCCAGCGCCGTCAGATCAGGACCGCCGACCCGGCAAATCGTCCACTCGTCCATCAGGACCGCGCCGAGCGATTTGTAGAATTCGATCGACGGCGTGTTCCAGTCCAGCACCGACCATTGCAAACGCGACCAGCCATTTGCCACGCATTCCTTTGCGAGATGCACCAAAAGCGCCTTGCCGATTCCCTTGCCGCGCAGCGCTGGGCGGACGAACAGGTCTTCCAGATAGATTCCGGAGCGGCCGCTGAAGGTCGAGAAATTGACGAACCAGACCGCGAAGCCGACCGGCTCGCCTTCCCATTCGGCAATCTCGCAGAACAGGCGCGGATTGGCGCCGAACAGCGCCGCGTCGATGTCAACCTCCGTCGCCTCCATTTCGTGGAGCAGCTTTTCGTATTCGGCGAGTTCGCGAACGAAGGACAGGACAAGTCCCGCTTCGCCCGGCCGTGCGCGGCGGATCGTGAGAGACATCAGATGCTCACACCGCGACTCATACAGCGACTTCGGCCTTGATATGCGGGTGCGGGTCGTAGCCCTCGAGCGCGAAATCCTCGTAACGGAAGGCGAAGATATCCTTCACGTCAGGATTGATCTTCATGGCCGGTAACGGACGTGTCGGTCGCGTCAGTTGCAGCCGCGCCTGTTCGAGGTGGTTGGAGTAGAGATGCGCATCGCCGAGCGAATGCACGAAATCGCCGGGCTTCAATCCCGTCACCTGCGCGACCATCATGGTCAGCAACGAATAGGACGCGATGTTGAAGGGCACGCCGAGGAACACGTCGGCCGAGCGCTGATAGAGCTGACAGGAGAGCTTGCCGTTGGCGACGTAGAACTGGAACAGGCAATGACAGGGCGGCAGCGCCATCTTGTCGACGTCGGCCGGATTCCAGGCGCTCACGATCAGCCGCCGCGAATCCGGATTTCGCCTGATCATGTCGATGACGTTGGAGATCTGATCGATGCTGCGCCCATCCGGCGCCGGCCATGAGCGCCACTGCGATCCATAGACCGGGCCGAGATCGCCGTTGGCGTCGGCCCATTCATCCCAGATCGAAACGCCGTTATCCCTGAGATATTTGATATTGGTGTCGCCGGCCAGGAACCAGAGCAATTCGTGCACGATCGCCTTCAGCGGCAGCCGCTTGGTGGTCAGCATCGGAAACCCGGCCGAAAGGTTGAACCGCATCTGGTGACCGAAGATCGACAGCGTGCCGGTGCCGGTGCGGTCGTGCTTCTCCGCGCCGTCGCTGAGGATGCGTTCAAGCAGATCGTGATACTGGTTCATGGCTGGTGCTTCAGGCCTTCATCAGGACGGCGAATGTAGCGACCGGGACATCCGATCAACACGCCGATTCGGCGTCAAACACCGATTATACCCGGAAAAATGATCATCTTCCGCGCAAACGACAAGGGGCGGAACCCGCGTCCCGCCCCTCGCCCATCTGCTTGATTGCGTGAATTAATTGACCGGCTTCACCACCGGCGTCCACTTGGCGATTTCGCTCTTCACCAGCGTTCCCAGTGCCGCCGGCGTCCGATCGGCGGCAGGCGGGATGACGCTGCCGAGTTCGAGCAGGCGCTTGCGCACGCCCTCGTCGTCCAGCGCCTTGACCACCGCAGCATTCAACTTGGCGACGACGTCCGCGGGCGTTCCCTTCGGCGCGAAGATCGCGTTCCACGCCTGGGCCTGGAAAGCCGGCAGGCCAGCCTCGGTGGTGGTGGGAACATCGGGCAGCGATGGATTGCGCTCCGGCGTTGCCACCGCATAGGCCTTGATGGTGCCGCCGTTGATCTGCGGCACAGCGTTGACGATCTGGTCGCACATGTAATCGACCTGCCCGGCCACCAGCGCGTTCATCGCCGGACCGGTGCCGTTGAAGGGCACGCCGATCGGCTTGACCCCAAGCACCGAGTTCAGCAATTCGCACGAAACGTTCGAAACCGAGCCGATGCCGGCATGCGCGGCGTTGACCTTGGCCTCGTTCGCCTTGACGTAGGTAATGAATTCCTTGAGGTCCTTGGGCGGCAGGTCCTTGCGCGCCAGGATCAGGATCGGCGTGCCGGCCAGCAGTCCGACCGGTTCGAAGTCCTTTTCCGGGTGATAGGCGAGCTTGGGATAAAGCGGCACGGAGGCCGCATGTGTGCCCATATGCCCCGTAATCAGCGTATAGCCGTCATTGGCGGCACGCGCGGCACGGGTGGTGGCGGTGGTACCGCCGGCGCCGACCACGTTCTCGATGATGATGGTCTGACCGAGCGTCTGCGCCATGTGGCCGGTGACGATGCGCGCGATGACGTCGGTCGGTCCGCCCGCCGCGAACGGCACGATCATGGTGATGTTGCGCGTCGGATAGGCCTGCGCCACCGCCTGCGACGAAGACAAGCCCAGTCCGGCAAGCACTGCCAGAAAACCGCTCGCGAGCGAGCGACCGTACCGATTCATTTTGATCTCCCGAAATCCGTTATAATGCCGAGCCCGCCGGGTCGGCATTTTCCATGGCATAGAAAATTAGGCCGAAGTCGACCAGACTTCGGGCTGCGGCGCACCGACGCAGGTCAGTTCTCCGACTCGACGAAAACCTCGTCGCGCTTCTTGCGGAGCGCTGGCAGTACCGTAAGGACCAGCAACGTTGCAGCAATTGCCATCAGCACTGCCGACAACGGCCGCGTCAGGAAAACTGACCAATCGCCGCGCGAGATCAAAAGCGCCCGCCGCAGGTTCTCTTCCATCAGCGGTCCAAGCACCATGCCGAGCAGCAAAGGCGCCGGCTCGAAATCGTGCTTGATCAGCCAGTAGCCGACCAGCCCGAATATGCCTGCAATGATGACATCCGTCGGCGCGTTGTTCACCGAATAGATGCCGATGCAACAGAAGATCACGATGGACGGGAACATCAGGCGATACGGCACGCGCAGAAGTCTCACCCATATCCCCACCAGCGGCAGGTTGATGATGAGAAGCATCAGGTTGCCGACCCACATCGAGGCGATCATGCCCCACACCAGATCGGGTTGCTTCTGCATCACCTGCGGACCCGGCACGATGCCGTGAATCGTCATCGCGCCGACCATCAGCGCCATGACGGCGTTGGGCGGGATGCCGAGCGTAAGCAACGGGATGAAAGACGTCTGAGCGGCCGCGTTGTTGGCGCTCTCGGGTGCTGCGACGCCCCGGATTTCGCCATGGCCGAACTTCGAGGGATCTCTCGCGACTTTTTTCTCGAGCGTGTATGCCGCGAACGATGCGATCGTAGCGCCACCGCCTGGCAGGATGCCGAGGATTGATCCCAGCACCGTGCCGCGCAAGACCGCCGGGGTCGAATCCTTGAGATCCCTCGCCGTCGGCATCAGTCCCGACACCTTCTCCTGGACGAGCTTGCGATCGGTTTCGCCGCCGGCGTCGAGATTGCGGATGATCTCCGCAAAACCGAAAAGTCCCATCGCCAGCGTGGCAAAGCCAAGACCATCGGCCAGTTCGGGAATGTTGAATGCCATTCGGGACGCGCCCGTCTCGATGTCGGACCCGACCATCGACAGCAGCAGGCCCATCACGATCATCGCGATCGCCTTCAGCACCGAGCCTTTCGCGAGCACAACTGCGAAGATCAGGCCGAGCACCATCAGCGAGAAGTATTCGGCAGGACCGAACGCCAGCGCTACCTTGGTTAGCGGCGCACCCAAAAGGGCAATCAGCACGGTCGCGACACAGCCGGCGAAGAACGATCCGATCGCGGCGATCGCGAGCGCCGGACCGGCGCGGCCTCTCTTCGCCATCTGGAAGCCGTCGAGGGCGGTCACCACAGAACCGGCCTCACCTGGAATATTCACCAGGATCGACGTGGTCGAGCCGCCATATTGCGCGCCGTAGTAGATGCCAGCCAGCATGATCAGCGCGCCTACCGGGGGCAGACCAAAGGTGATCGGCAGCAGCATGGCGACGGTGGCGATGGTGCCGATCCCCGGCAGCACGCCGACCAGCGTGCCGACCAGCGCGCCGATCAGACACAGGAGAATGTTGACCGGAATCGGAATGGATGCGCCGCCAAGAAAAGCGGGGCTCCACTGCACGAACTGGAAAACGACGCCGAAACCGAGTCCAAGATTTGAGAAGATATCTCCCATCACGCCCTCACCGGATCATGAAAGTCGGCAGGAGCTGCAAAGGCAGGCCGAGCGCATACGGAAACAACAGGCTGCAAAACGCCGTCAGGCAGATGGCCACGATCACGGTTTCCACCCACTTCGTCTCCGGTGTCCCGCATGCCGCGATCAGAAAGCTGGCCATAGCGGCAAAGATCATTCCCATGGACCGGATCGTGAAAGCAAACGTCAAAATCGCGACCGTCACGAAAAAAGGTCCGCGCCAATGGTATTTCGCAAGATGCGGACCTTCGGTGACAACGCCAACGATAGCGATCAGGGCGCCCAGTCCCAGCAGCAAGAACGCGAACATCCGCGGCGCGGTACCGGCGCCAAACGAAAAGCCGCGCATGCCCTGCAGATCGCTCGATGCCCAGAGGGCAAACGCAGCAATCGCCATCAGGGCAATTCCGCCGACGAATTCCTGCGGATTCCGAACCCATTTCGGCATGATGGATTTAACCGGCGCTTGGCCCGGCGTAGCGTTCATCGATACTCCTCCCCCAAAGGCGGATACGCCCGCTTGTTTGGATAACTTGAAAGCTTGTCCCGGAAACTTGCTAGCGACTTTCGTCGGATAACGCCAGCAAAACCAAAACCGCTTTTGGGCCGAACGGCAAACGGCGCCCTAAGACCGTAATCAAGCCCGCCGGTCGCAACCATTGCGATTGCATCGCCGCAACACCCCCGGGCGGACAGGCCAATCAGCGTCCACGTCCCGCGCGCTGGGCGCCCTAACTGGATGCGCGCCCGGAAGCCACACGGCACCCGCTGCGTTTGGCGGATGCTCGAATCCGTGGCGAAACCGCAACTGGGCGACATCAAACCGAAAGTTCAGGCTGCGTTCCCGTCCCGTTCAGCGCCTTCGGCCCTGTTTTTCTCCAGCCTTCCACCCTATATTAGGCCTGCCGGTTCGCCGGCTATGGAAATAAATGACCGTCGCAATAAACCATTCGGACCCGGGGGCAGTACCCGGCGCCTCCACCCAAGCCCACCCGAGAGCAGCGGGTTTCGGCGGGGGCGAAACAGGATCGACGAGGGCGTAAAGGGCGCGTTTTTTCTCGGTATGGTTCCGCCGATATCGGGCCATGCAATAGTTGCAAACGACAACTATGCTCCGGTTGCTCAGGCTGCGTAACGCAGTTTGAAAGACCAATCTGAAGTCCTAGCGGGTTAAGCTCCGCTAGGCGGGGTCCGGAGGCACCTGGCAACAGAAGCCTCCACTTAATTCTTTTCATTTCCGGCCGACGGAGCCGTTGCTGCAAATTCGATCCGTCGCGCCTGCTGACCTCTGGCTCCCGCCGGGGTAGCATGGGCAAAGGGGCGAGTCGGGGGACCGGCGGCCACAGACGTAACAGGACGACCATGGCAACCGACCATATCCGTTATGACGTGCTGGCGCGCGACGCGCTGCGCGGGGTGCTGCGCCGCGTGCTGGCGGACGCCGCCGAACACGGCCTGCCCGGCGAGCATCATTTCTTCATCACCTTCCTGTCCACCGCCGACGGCGTGAAGCTGTCGCCGCGGCTGTTGGCGCAATATCCGGAAGAGATGACGATCATCCTGCAGCATCAGTTCTGGGATCTGGTGGTGACGGAGGATCGCTTCGAGGTCGGCCTGTCGTTCGGCGGCATCCCCGAGCGGCTGGTGGTGCCGTTCGCGGCGATCAAGAGCTTCCTCGACCCGTCGGTGCAGTTCGGCCTGCAATTCGAGCCGTCGGAAACCATGGCCGAGGCGCCGGCGGCAAAGCTGCCAGCGGTTCCAGCCGCGTCCGCCCTGCCCGTCGCCGCGCCGGAGCCCGAGCCCGCCGCGGAAAGCAAGGACGAGCCGGCCAAGACGAACGAAGGCGCGGAAGTGGTTCGGCTGGATCGTTTCCGCAAGAAATAATCTAAGCGCGGGAAACCCCGCCACGCTGTAATGTACGCGTTCCGCCCTTTCACGGCGCAACGGACATTACGCATGGCTCGATCAGAAACATCCGGAAACAAATCCACCCGCAGCGAGACCGACAGCTTCGGTCCGATCGACGTTGACGCCGACCGCTACTGGGGCGCGCAGACGGAACGCTCGCGGCAGAATTTCAAAATCGGCCACGACCGCATGCCGCTGGCGATCGTCCATGCGCTCGGCCTCGTCAAGCTCGCCGCCGCCCAGACCAACCTGGAACTCGGACTGATTGACGAACGCAAAGCCAACGCCATCATCCGCGCCGCGCGCGAGGTGATCGAAGGCAAACTCGACGATCACTTTCCGCTGGTGGTCTGGCAGACCGGCTCCGGCACCCAGACCAACATGAACCTCAACGAGGTGATCGCCAACCGCGCCAACGAGATGCTGGGCGGCGAACTCGGCGCCAAGGAGCCGGTTCATCCCAACGACCACGTCAACATGAGCCAGTCGTCGAACGATTCATTTCCGACGGCGATGCATATCGCCGCCGCCGAACGCATCATCGCCGACCTGATCCCGGCGCTCGACGAACTGCATGGCGCATTGCGAAGCAAGGAAAAGGCGTTCGCCAAGATCGTCAAGATCGGGCGGACCCATACCCAGGACGCAACGCCGCTGACGCTGGGGCAGGAATTCTCAGGCTACGCCGCGCAGGTCGAGAGCGGGATCGCGCGGCTGCGAACGGCGGTGAAGGAACTGTTCCCGCTGGCGCAAGGCGGCACTGCGGTTGGAACCGGCCTCAATTCGAAGCCGAAATTTGCCAAACTGTTCGCCAAGCACGTTGCCGAAATTACCAAGCTTCCCTTCACCAGCGCAGCCAACAAGTTCGAGGCGCTGGCTTCCAACGATGCGTATGTCAGCGTGCATGGCGCGATCAATTCGGTCGCGACCGGTCTGTTCAAGATCGCCAACGACATTCGCCTCTTGGGCTCAGGCCCGCGCTCCGGTCTTGGTGAATTGGTCTTACCAGAAAACGAACCGGGCTCGTCGATCATGCCCGGCAAGGTCAACCCGACGCAGTGCGAAGCGATGACCATGGTGTGCTGCCAGGTGTTCGGCAATCAGACTGCCGTCACCGTCGCCGGCAGCCAGGGGCATTTCGAATTGAACGTCTACAAGCCGGTTTTGGCATATTGTATGATGAATTCCATTCAACTGCTGTCAGATGCGGCACGCTCGTTCACCGAGCACTGCGTGGTCGGCATCCGCGCCGACGAAAAGCGAATCCGCGAGTTGATGGAGCGATCGCTGATGCTGGTCACTGCACTGGCGCCGAAGATCGGATACGACAACGCCGCGAAGGTCGCCAAGTCAGCGCACGCACGCGGAACGACGTTGAAGGAAGAGGCTGTGCGCCTCGGCTTTGTGGACGCCGCCGAATTCGAACGCCTGGTGCAGCCGGACAAAATGACACACCCGGGCTGATGGCCGCATTCCCCCCGGGAAACTACGGATGAGGGATAGAAATTATGGATGATATCTGAAGAATGAGGTTGATCATCTATCGCGATTGCGTTGATGCGTGGTAGGAGCAGGGATTATTCGGTTTTCGCAGAGCGAAATTTATTTTTTGATGTTATCAATAAGCGCTACACGGGGATTCCGGATGACCGGTCAATTTGCATGCGTGCTACGTGACTTTTTTCTGCCCCATGAATCATCATGCCTTCGAGTCGCCGGATGATGGAGACGAACATGGGCGACGTGATCAACCTGAAGCGATTCAAGAAGCGTAACGAACGGGAACAATCGGCAAATCAGGCCGATGCCAACCGCGCGCGGTTCGGCCGGACCAAAGCCGAACGCACGCTCGACGAACGTCGCAAGGATCGCGCTGCAGATCTTCTGGACCAGCACAAGCTCGATGACGGAGAGGCGTCATGAAGTCACCCGTCGTCAAGCGCTCGATCGTCGTCGCCGGCCACAAGACCAGCGTCAGCCTCGAAGAGGCTTTCTGGAACGGCATGAAGGAAATCTCGGGCCTGCGGAACATGACGCTGTCCGAGTTGGTCGGCGAGATCGACGGCAATCGCCAGCAGGGCAATCTGTCCTCGGCGATCCGCCTCTTCGTGCTCGACTACTTCCGCACCCGCGCCATGCCGGCCGCCGCGCCGGACGCGCCGCGGCCGCAGGCTTAGGCCTCGATCGGCGAGCGCGTTACGCCGCGCGCCCGCCCTCTCTGTCCGCTCAATAAACGAGTCCGGTGCCGGGCGGCTTTTCCAGCGCCGCGGCCAGCGACCGATACTCCTCGCAGCCGGTGCCGCAGATCGCCGCGATCCGGGTCAGATGATACGACGCCTGGTCGCGATTGCCCTGCTCGATCTGCCACAGGCCGTAATATTGCCAGGTCAGCACGTGCTTTGGATCCGCCTTCAACGCGCGCTCGTACCAGGTCTGCGACAGTTTGTAGTCGCCGAGCTTGCGATAGGAATAGCCGATCAGGTTGGCAACATCAGCATTGTCGTCGCGGCCGAGCGCCTTCAGCTGCGCGATGGCGTCAGCGTAGTCCTGTCGCTCGTAAATCGTTGCGTGCGCGGCGCGATATCCCTGCCTGAACGCGGCATCGTCGGCGCTCGACTGCTTGGTGGCCTTCTTCTTGGCTTTCGAGCTCGACTTGGGCCCGGACCGGTTGTCCGGCGGCGGCGGGGTGGCCGAAGGCGGGTCACCGCCGCCTCCCGCGGCAAAGGCCGGAATGGATGGCGGCGAAGCGATCAGAACCATTGAAAACATGGCCAGCGTTGCAAGCTTGATGGCCGACTTCATCATGCGAACCTCCGGTTTTCCTTACGTGAGTGAATCCATGGTCCAGCCGCAGGTACAGACCCCGCCGCAAGCGAAGTATTCCGCCGGTTCGCCTGGAAAGCGTTGCGCCAGCGGCAAGCTGGACGAATGATGACAATGCGTATCTAATTGATGGACGTCACGGTTCCCCTGCAAAGCAGTGGGCGGAACCGCTAATACAGACACCCATCGAGAGCCCTGGAGAGAGAAATGGACATCGCAAAGCTGACCACGCCTCGCGACCTCAGTCCATTTTCGGAAGCTCTCCATGCCTGCCTTTCTCGTTCTGGATTCCATCTCCCTTGCCACCCCTGACGGACGCCCGCTGTTCGATGGACTGACGCTCGCAATTGGCGACGAGCGCACCGGCCTTGTCGGCCGCAATGGTAGCGGCAAATCCACCTTGCTGCGCCTGATCGCGGGCGAGATCGAACCCGCCGGCGGATCGCTGCAGCGCATCGGCTCGATCGGCATGCTGGCGCAGCTGACCGATGAACGGCTGACGGTCGACGAGGCGCTCGGTGTCACCGGCGGTCTTGCCCGGTTGCAGCGGCTCGAACGCGGCGAAGGATCGCTTGCTGATGCGGCGGAAGCAGATTGGACGCTGGAAACGAGGATAGAGGCGGCGCTGACTGGGGCCGGAGTGTCGTCATTGCCGCTGGATCGCCCGATCGTCTCCTTGAGCGGCGGCGAGCGGACCCGGGTCGCGCTGGCACGCCTTTTGATCGAGGCGCCGGACCTGCTGCTGCTGGATGAGCCCACCAACAATCTCGATGCCGATGGACGGCACGCCGTGGCGCAATTGCTCGAACGCTGGCAGGGCGGCGTCCTCGTTGCCAGCCACGACCGCGCACTGCTCGAACGCGTCGACCGCATCGTCGAACTGACGCCGGTCGGCATCACGATATTCGGCGGCGCGTGGCCGGCCTTTGCCGAAGCGCGTGAGGCGGCGCGGGCCCGCGCCGCCGATGACCTCGAGCGCGCTTCGGACGCGCTGCGCAATACCGAACGCGCGGTGCAGAAGGCTCGGGAAAAGAAAGCACGCCGCGACAAGGCCGGCCGCGCCTGGCGCGCCAAGGGCATCGAGGACAAGATGTTCATGGATCGCGAAAAGGAGCGCGCCGAGAACAGCGCCGCGCGCGCAAGCCACCTCGCCGGCCGCCTGCTCGGCGAGCGCACCGAGGCGCTGGAAATGGCCAAGGCGCAAGTCGAGATCCTGACGCCGCTATCGATCGATCTGCCGCGCACCGATCTGCCCGGCGGCCGCGAGCTCATTATCTTCAAGGACGTCGTGATGACCTTCGGCGAGCGCCGTCTGTTCGGACCGCTGTCGTTCGACATTCGCGGACCCGAGCGGATTGCCATCCGTGGCGCCAACGGTTCTGGCAAGACCACCTTGTTCCGCCTGCTCACCGGTGAGCTGAAGCCTGCGAGCGGCGACATCGGCCGCTTCACCGACCGCATTGCCGTGCTCGATCAGCATATCGGCCTGCTCGATCCCGCGCTAAGCATTCTCGACAATCTGCGCCGCCTCAATCCGGAGCTCTCGGCCAACGCGGCGCACGCGGCGCTAGCGCGGTTTGCATTCCGCAACAAGGCGGCGCTGCAGATCGCATCAACGCTCAGCGGCGGCGAGCGGCTGCGCGCGGGGCTTGCCTGCGTGTTCGCGCGACCGCAGCCGCCCTTGCTGTTGCTGCTGGACGAGCCGACCAACCATCTCGACCTCGCCTCGATCGAGGAACTGGAAGGTGCGCTGAAAGATTTCGACGGCGCGCTGATCGCGGTCAGCCACGATGAGGCGTTTCTGCGGGCGATCGGGATCGAAAGGGAGATCGTACTGAGTTAGACCGCGCAATGACAGGGTGGCGTGACGCGATTGCCGAACGGCAGCGAATGACGCGAGGAGCCCGACGCGGACATGACGGTCAATCGCAGTCGTCTTGGAACCAAACTCCGCGCGGCCGCGCGCCATTTGCGCCCGGAGCGGTGCCCTGTCTTTCGAAGTATTAATTTCGCCGCCAGCATCTCGTAATGGCGGAGCTGGCAACCATACCGTCGACCATCAAAGCGCGAGGTTTTTTGTGGGCGGTGCGTTGGAATACAATCTTACAACGCTGAGAATTTCCCGAGCATATGTCAGCCTACTGTCCCGCCCTGAGGGTGGTGACGCGACGGCGATTTCTCTGGCGTGGATCGGAGACTTTGAGATTCGTATGCACGCAGCCGTGCCTACGAGTGCCGCGGAGCAGCCGCTTTTCATCATCGATATCTTTGACCATGACGCGCAACTCTTTATCGACAGCCGCGCTTGTCACACCGTTGCGGAAGGCGCCATCGCGTTCGACGAATTCCTGCATATGGCGGAGCCCGTAGTAGGCAGGCCGCACAACAAACCCCCTGTGCATGGGCCGCCCGACTGATCTATCTCAGGACTACAACCGAAAAGGCGAGCCCAGCTTGCATTCGGAAGCTAAGGGACCGGTTTCACCAAAGCCCCCCACGATGATTTATGCGCGTTAGTGCACGACCAACACAGGAACGCTTCCGTCCACCAGGACCTCCGATGTTTGACTCCCCAAAATCAGCTTCCTGAGGCCGCGACGCCCATGAGAGGCCATGACGATCAAGTCGCAGCCTCTGGACTTTGCTGTTCCGATAATCGCAGTGGCTGGATGCGCATTCGGAACATGCACGAGTTCTGCGGATATCCCGATCTGCTCGGCCATAGCTCGAGCTTCATCGAGGGCCTCGCGCGCGCGTTGCTTGCCGGCTTCGTCAAGGCTATCCATCATTTCCTGCGTGGGAAAGGCGTGTCCGCTCCCATAGTCGAGCAGCAGCGGTTCGGTGACGGTGATAACTGTCACCTTGGCGTTCAAGGCCTTTGCCAAAGCAAAGCCATGCTTAACGCCTTTTCTCGCGACATCCGATCCATCCGTGCTCACGAGAATATTGGCGTACATTCGTTGGCTCCCGTGCTCGTTGAACATTTCCTTAAAAAGTGAGCCTTTTTCCTTCAAAAAGTGAACCTTGGCCGTAGGACATCGTAGCAGAAAGTACCAATCCGGCGCGCGGAATCGATAGATCAGCAAGGCCGCCGCGAGCGGTTCCCGACCGCCGAAGAACTGCAACGACAGGGCAGCGCGAGGGGCGGTGCGCGATGGACCGATGATTGATCTATCTCAAGATTCCGAAACGCGGGCCCAGCTTACATTCGGAAGGCAGCGGTACGTCCCGGACAATCGAGAGGTGATGCATGTACCGGCATATTCTCATTCCGACGGATGGCTCGGACCTAGCGGAGCATGGGGTGGCGCATGGGCTCGCGCTGGCGAAATCCCTTGGAGCGAAGGTATCTGTTATCTTCGTTCTCGAACCGTTTTCAGAACTGACAGGGCGGTTCCTTGAAGCCGTCGCAAGATATGCCGAGCTGCGCAAGGAGCAGGCCACGAGCGTGTTGGATCGCGCGGCAAACGCGGCCAAGGAGGCTGGTATTTCCTGCGAGACGATTCAGGTGGAGAACGGGCAACCCCATCAAGCCATCATCGCAGCAGCCGAGGACAAAGGCTGCGATCTCATTGTCATGTCATCGCATGGGCGCAGCGGACTTTCCAAGCTTCTGATCGGCAGTGTGACAAACAGGGTGCTCGCGCACGCGAAAATCCCCGTACTGATTTGTCGGTGAATGTGCAGACCGTCGATGGCTTAGAATATGCGCCTTGAGCATGATCTTTTCGGGAAACCGCTGCACACTTTTCCGGTCACGCTTTAGTTCGAGCGCGGCGACGGATTGCCGACCTGCGGCGTCAGCGCCAGCGGCGGACGCGGCGGCGGCGGCTTCTGCTTGGCGGCGCCCGGTGCGGGCCTGACGTCGATCGGCGGCGGCAGCGGCGCGACCTGCGGCTGGCCAGCGACAGGCGCGGGCGGCGCAGTGACGACGGGCGAGCGCTGCGGCGTAGCCGCCTTCTTCGCCGGCGGCCGCCGTTCGCGGCCACCCTTTGGCGCGGGGGTCACCGGCGCGCTCGGTGTCGCTTCCTGGATCGGTGAAAAACCCTCTGCGGGCAGCACGATCGGCGGCGGCGCCGGCGGCGGCGGCTCGCCGCGTTCGATCGCATCAAGCCTTCGGGTCTCGTGATCGATCGCGCGCACCGCCAGCCATGACGACAACGGCGCGACGTCGACGCTGCGGCTCAGCGCGTCCGGCGTGCCCACCGCAAGCAGTTGAATCTCCGGCTTCCCGGTCGTCATCGTCAGCGAAAGCGCGGCGCGGATATCGGCCTGATCGGCGGCAATATCGTATCCGCCGGAGACGATCGCCCGCACGCCATTGGCATCCAGCGTCGTCGCACCGACACGAAGCCGACCGTCCCGGATGGTGAACGGGATTTGCGCGGAAGGCACCGCGAGCGCGCCGGCCGGCAGTGCGGATTCGACGATCTGCTTCAATCGCACGTCGTCCTTGACTTGCCCGCTGTCATTGGCGCGAACCGCGACCTCGAAGGCGCGCGGGTCGAGACCGGCAATCCTGGCCGCCTCCAGCGTCAGCGTTCCGCTGCCCGACAGCGCGCCCGCCAGCGCCGAGGCGCTGCGGCCCTGGCTCGTCAGCGTCATCTGCAGCGACGCGCGGCCGCCGGGCATCGCGAGATTGCGGTAGCGCAGCGCGGTGCCGTCCACGTCCGAGAGCTGGACGCTCGCATTTACCGCAATTCCGTTCGCACCCGGTCTTGCATCGATACTCGCGGTAACATCGCCGCCGCCGATCTTGCCCCTGATGTCATCGAAGCTCAGCGACCGGCCATCGCTTTTGACCACCCCGCTCACCGGCTGCAGTTCGCTTCCGCCCGGAAGCAGGCCGCGCAGCGCCTGAAACGTGATTCTGCCGCGCCAGCCTTTCGCAAGCCCGGTGCCGAGCGGCTCGCCGGGATCGTGTCCGGCGGCACCGAGCGCCAGGGCAAAGGCCGGCGCCAGCGCGATCTGCTCGGCGCCGACTTCCCCTTCGATCTCCTTCTCCTCGCCGAGCATCACCGCCACTCGGCCACGCAGCCGCGAACCGCCGACGCTGCTATCGAGATCGTCGAAGGTCAGCCGGTTGCCGGCGAGCTGCACGCGCGAAGTCAGGCCGATGTTCTGCGCCAGCGTATCCGCCGGCTTGAGATCGAGCAGCGGAGCGAAATCGGCGCGGCCAACCTTCAGGGCGAGACTGGCCGTGGCCTCCTGTGCCCATGGTTCGGCCGAGCCTTCGGCTTCGGCCTCGAGGCCCGTTGCCGAGATCTTTGCCTTGAGCCGCAACGGCGCGCCCCATGCGCCCGTCGCGGTGCCCTCGAATTGCGCCGCGCCATCGCCCGCCGTGACGATGCGATCGAAGCCGAGCAGGCCGAGCAGAGCGCGCCCCTGCTCGGCTGACAGTTTCGCTGCGATCCCGACGTCGCTGCGCTGGAGCTCGGTGAGATCGATGCCTTGAATTGCCGCGACTGCCGGCTTGGCGGTGATGGTGGTAACGCCCTTGAGCTGGGGCGAGTCGAGTTCGGCTGTGGCACGGGCCTGGACGCGATCGGACGGCCGGGCGTCCCCGGTGAGGTCGAGCGCCAGTTTCAGGCGCGCCGGGCCCGGGCCGGTCCCCATCGCATTGAGCCGCGTAGCCAGCGACGGTGAGAAGGGAACGACCAGGCCGGTCAACCGGCCGAGCGAGGCGGCGGTCGAGTTGAGCGCGAACCATCCGGTCGCATTGGTACGGTCGAAATTGCCCGCGCCGTCCAGCGCCAGGCTGTCAAGCTCGCCGATCTTCAACTGCTCGAGCGATAGTTTCGCCGGCGAGTAGGACAGTTTGGCCAGCAGCGGACGCAGCTCCTGGCCCGCGAAGGTGGCGCGGCCGACATCGAGCGAAAGTCTTCCCTCATCCGGCCACTCGCCTTGCGGGCCCGCCAGCGACCGCGCAAAGGCCGTGGCGGCATCGAGATCGAGACGCTCGGACTTCAGCTCGGCATCAACCCGCAAGCCCCGATTCGCTTGCCGGTGCGACACCGCCACCCGCCCCTCCACAGCGCCGCCATCGATGTCGGCCTTCATGGTGTCGATGGCAAAGCCCTCCGGCGCCACAGTGAGATCGCCGCGCAGGCGAAGCGGCTTCTGGCTGCGATAGGCGCCGTCGCCGCGGCCCTGAAGCCAGGTCAACAGCGCCTCAGGATCGGAGGAATCGATGCTAACCGCCGCCTTGAACTGGTCCGGCGAGGCGCCCTTCGCTGCGGCTTCGCTGAGCGAAACCCGGGTCGCGCCGGGCGCGCGGAACTCCAACCTGTGGACGCGCCACGATTTGGCATCGCTTTCGAGCTCGGCCGCGATGTCCTGCAGCGGCCGCCCGCCGAGGATGACCTGCTCGGAAGCGAGTTCAATTTGCGCTGATATCGGCAAATGCGGAACGACTGACGTGAGAGCCCGCAGCGCCGGCAACGCGCGAGCCGGCTCGGCGGCATTGTCCTTTGCATTTTCCTTGGTAACAAACCTGTCGGCATCGAGCTGACGCGCCGACAGCGCCGCACGCAACAGCGGCGCCGCACCGAAACGGATGTCGCCGCTGCCCGCAAGCTTCAGCGCGCGCTCCTCGGCGCCATAGGTCACCTCGACCTGTTCCAGCCGCGCCGCCGAATAGTCGGACTTGACCTTCGCAGCAATACGCCACGGTGGATCGTTGCCCTTCCCCTTCTGGCCGGGAGGAGCGACGAGCGTTATCGCGCCTTCGAACCGCGGCGCACGGGAATCGAAGTTCAGCAGGCCGTCGAGATCGATGGCGAGCGAACGCTGGCCCGGATCAATGTTGAGATGAACGCGGGTGCCGTTGCCGTCGGGCCCCTGTCCCGAGGAGACCCGAAACGGATAGCGCGTGCCGGACAGCATGAAATTGCCGTCGCCGCGGACCGAGCCGGCCAGCGAACGGACGTCGCCGCTGAAGGCAATGTCGTTCAGCTCGAGTGTGGAGCGGCTCGCCGCGTCATGCAGGGCGATGCGGCCGGTGAGATTGAGCCGGTCGATCGCCAGCGAACCCAGATTGACGGTCCCGGTCGTCGCCGGCCAGTCGATCCGTCCCTTGGCATCGAGGCCGAGATCGAGCGACATGCCGTTGATCGTCAGTTCGGTGGCGCGTACCTCGCCGCGCATCAGCGAGCCGAGGCTGAATTCCACGTCGAGCTTGTCGGCGCGAACCTTGCCGAGATCGTTGGCGCCGCCGACCGCGACGGAGTGCAGTTGCAGCGACGGCGCCGGCAACAGGCGCGCGTCGAGCTTGCCGCCGACCCGGACCGGCGCGCCGATGATGCGCGTCGCCTCAGCCTCGAATTGCGGCCGGAACTGGCTCCAGTCGATGAAATACGGCCCGACCAGCGCGGCAATCAGCGCAATGATGAAGGCGATTGCCAGGCCGAGCAGTGTCGTCTGCACGGTGCTTCCCCTTGAACCGCCCCGGCGCCGGCCGCGCGTCATGCCGGAACCGGTGCCGGGGCAGCCCGGAATATAGAGAGAAGTATGGCGAAGTCACAGCGTCATACTGACAGGAGCCCTGCCCGGCTCCAGCACCTGCGCCGGGGCCGAACCGCCGTGGCCGGCCGCGTTACCAGCTTGCCGGCAGCCGCTTCAGGCCGCGCAGCACGAAGGTCGGCCGCCATTCCGCATTGACAGCGTCATCGAGCCGCAGGTCCGGCAGCCGGCGCAGCAGGGTCGAAATCGCGATCTCGGCCTCGATCCGCGCCAACTGGGCCCCGAGGCAGAAGTGAATGCCGCCGCCAAAGGACAGCGGCCTCACATTGGGCCTGGTGATGTCGAGCCGCTCCGGGTTATCAGGATAGACCGCGGGGTCGTGGTTGGCGGAGCCGAGCAGGCACAGCACGCTCTCGCCCTTCGGAATGCGTTTTCCGCCGAGATCGTCGATGTCTTCCAGCGCCACCCGGCCGGTGAGTTGCACCGAGGAATCGTAGCGCAGGAATTCCTCGATGGCGTTGGTGATCAGCTCGGGCCGGGCCTTGAGCAGCGCGAGCTGATCCGGATTGCGATGCAGCGCCAGCAACCCGTTGCCGATCAGGTTGACGGTGGTCTCGTGGCCGGCACCGAACAGGAGAATGATGTTGGCGGTCAGTTCCTCGTTGGTGAGCTTGCTGCCGTCTTCCTCAGCCTGCACCAGTTGCGTGGTCAGGTCGTCACCCGGGTGCTTGCGCCTGAGCTCGAACAGTTGCTGGAAATACATCGCCGCCATCGCGTTGCCGGCGTTGCCCTGCTTGATTTCCTCGGGCGAGAGCGGCACCGGATCGAGCAGGCGTCCACCATCGCGCGAACCGGTATAAAACGCTTCGCGATGCTCTTCGGGGATCCCGAGCATGTCGCAGATGATGGTGACCGGCAGGCGGAACGCGAAATCCTCGATCAGGTCCATCTTGCCCTGCGGGATGACGCGGTCGAGCGTCTCGTCGACGACCTGCTGAATGCGCGGGCGCATATCCTCGACCCGGCGCGCGGTGAAGGCCTTCACCACCAGCCCGCGCAGCCGGGTGTGATCCGGCGGATCCTGCTGCAGCATCCAGTGGCTCATGCTGCGGAACACCGGCTCGTCCATGATCTTGGGGCCGTAGCGGCGAATGGTGCGCTCGACATAGTCCTTGCCGAACCGCTTGTCGCGCATGACGAGACTGACCTCGGCGTGGCGGCTTGCCACATACGCCCCGAACGACGTCAGATGCACCGGGTCGGTGGTGCGCATCCGCTCGTAATGCGGATAGGGATTGCGGATGAATTCCGGGGCCAGCGGATTGAACAACGGAGCGCTAGTGGCAGTCTGAACATGCTCGTTCATGGTGACCTCATGCTGGCTATGCGCCGTTCAGCGCGTTTCCCCCGGGCCGATCGACCAAACTCGATACACTGTTGTATTGAGTTGCATTCTCGCCTAAACTGGGCAGATGTCAAGAGTGCGAACCAGGCCGACAAGGGACGAGACCCGCGACAAGCTGTTCGAGGCGGCGGCGCGCGTGTTCGAGGAACAGGGCATCGGCGGCGCCAGCATCGAGACGATCGCGGCGGCGGCCGGCTTTACGCGCGGGGCGTTCTATTCAAACTTCAAGAGCAAGGACGAACTGATCATCGCCATGCTCGAGGATCACGTCGAGCAATCGATCGGCCGGATCCGCGATCTGCTCGAGCAGCACAAGACTCTCGCCGATTTCCTCGATGCGTTGAAGAGCATGAACCGCAGCGCGCAGGATCCGCTCGGCCGCTCTCCGCTGCTTCACATGGAAATGATCCTGTTCGTGGCGCGCGCCGAGAAGCGCCGCCCCGAACTCGCCAAGCGGCTGCGCGCGCGGCGGAAACTTGTCACCGACATCATCGAGACCACGGCGAGGAACAGCGGCAGGACGACCATTCTCAATCCGACATGGGCCGGCGCGCTGGTACTGGCGCTGGAGGATGGCTTCCGCCTGCACCGCCTGATCGATCCCGAGACGACGGCGCCCGACAGTTTTTTCCGCGCCATCGGCGACCTGCAACGGGCGATGGGAATTTCGGCGGCGTGAGTGAACATCTTCCGCGTGCTTCCCCCCTCGCGCGCCCCGCGGATGCTCGCGAACGATACATCGGATATTCGACACATTCCGCGCGCCAACCTATGCATCGTTTCGCTGCACGCGGAGGGATGCCCCTGAAATACCTGATCCTGATTTCGCTGTGTCTTGCCACCGCGCTTGACGCCAGAGCGGAGGAAGTCATTTCGCTCGCGCTGCCCGTCAGGTGCCAGCCGGGCCTGACCTGTTTCTTCCAGAGCTATGTCGATCACGACGCTTCCGACAAGGCCCGCGACTACCGCTGCGGCGGCCGCAGCTATGACGGCCATGACGGCACCGACATCAGGATCCGGAATCTGGAAATCCAACGGCAGGGAATAGATGTGCTCGCCGCGGCGCCCGGCCGCGTCATCGGGACGCGAAACGACATGGACGACGTCTCGGTCAAAACCGTGGGCAAGGCTGCCATTGCCGGAAAGGAATGCGGCAACGGCGCGGTCATCGAGCATGAGGCTGGCTGGCGCACGCAATATTGCCACATGGCCAAGGGCAGCGTTCGGGTCAAGGTCGGCGATCAGATGACGACGGGACAGCCGATCGGCTTGGTCGGACTATCCGGCGATACCGAATTCTTCCATCTGCATTTCACGGTGAGGCATCACGGCAAGATCGTGGATCCCTTTGCCTATGGCGCGACGCAGGATTCCTGCGGCGGCGGCCGGTCGATCTGGGCCGCTTCGCTCGGCGAACAGATGCAATACTGCCCCCGCGAAATCATCGATTACGGCTTTGCCGCCATCGCCCCGACCATGGAGTTGGTCGAGTCCGGAGAAATCGGCAAGCATTCCGTCACGTCCGCTTCGGATGCGCTGGTCGCTTATGTGAGAGCCATCGGCTTGCAGGCCGGCGACCAGCAATTCCTCGCGGTGCAAGGCCCGGGTGGCACGTCGCTTGCGGCCAACAGCCTTCCCGCCCTCGATCGCGACAAGGCGCAGTTCCTCATCCTCTCCGGCAAGAAGCGCACCGAGGCGGCGTGGCCCGGCGGCCGCTACACCGCGACCTACCGCGTGACCAGAGACGGCACGGAAGTGCTGCGAAAGACCTTCGACATCGACACGCTTCCGCGGTGAGTTCTTCATCCTGCTAGCCCGCGCCACTCCTGATCGGCACCTTGTGCATTTGTCCCGCGACCGCCCTCACCTTGCCCGGCGATGCCTGCCAGATCGCGATCCCCGACAGGATGCTGACGGCAATGCCGATGGCAAAGGCTGGCGTATAGCTGCCTGAAAGATCGTAGAGCAGCCCGGTCGCCCATGGGCCTGCAGCGCCGCCTGCCAGCGCCGCCAGCATGATGGTGCCGAAAATGCTGCCATATTGCTTGCCCTGGAAGATTTCCAGCACCACCGCGCCCATGATCGAGGTCAGGCCATAGCCGAGCGCACCCTGGGTGAAGATCATGAGATAGACCAGCGGCAACACCGGCGCGAATTTCAAGGCGATCAGCGCCGCGAAGCAGATCGCGAAGCCGGCGCTACTGATGGCCCAGATCCATTCGCGCCCGATGCGGTCGGAAAGATGCCCGAGCCAGATCTGGCCGGGAATCCCGAGCAGGCTGACGACGCCGAGCGCCCAGACCGCCACGTTGGCGCTGAAGCCGATGTCGAGCAGGTATTTGGTCTGGTGGACCTGCACCGCGTACCAGATATACAGGCCCGAGAAGTAACCGATCGCGATCCACCAGAAACGTGCGGTGCGCAGCGCGCGGCGCAGCGTCCAGTCGGTGCCGGCCCAGACCGGATCGACCACGTTCGAAACGGGTACTGCCGATGTCGCCGACGGCGCGGCGTCGCCGTCCGGCAATAGTCCGATATCCTCGGGGCGCTTGCGCAGGAAAAGATTGATCGGCGCGAGCACGGCGAACACGAGGATGCCCATCGCGGTGCAGGCGGTGCGCCAGCCGGTCTGCTCGATCATGTGCTGCACCCACGGCAGCAAGGTCACCGAGCCGATGCCGACGCCGGCAAACGCGAGCCCCATGGCAAGCCCGCGGCGGCGAATGAACCAGTTCGGCAGAAACAGCGATTGCCCGGAATAGCCGAGGCACACGCTGCCCGCGCCGACCATCACGCCGATGGTGAGATAGAGATGCCAGGGCTGCGTCGTCAGCGGCGCCAGCAACAGCCCACCGCCCATCAGCGCAACACCGAGCTCCATCACCCCGCGCGGCCCGAAACGATCCATCATCCGCCCGATCAGCGGACTGACGCCCGCGGAAACCACGAAGCCGAACGAAAACGCGCCGGCGGTAACGCCGCGGTCCCAGCCGAACTCGCCGATGATCGGCGGAAAGAACAGCGAGAACGCCGTCCGCGCATTCACGCCGATCGCCATGGTGACAAACGTCACCACAACGATCAGCCAGCCGTAGAAGAAGGGGAGACGCATGGGTTACAATTCGGGTTGGTCCCGTTGACCGAATACACTCTGCGCTTACACCATCATTGGAAGGACAATGGTGACCGGTCCGTTGCCGGCGCGATCATGATTCGACAGGAAGAGTGATCACAATCTTATATTCGAACGGGCCCATTGCTTGAGTGTGTCGAGGGCCGCGATGTCCGGCAAGTCAAATATTTCCTGGCGGGACGATATTCCGAGGGGATCTATTTCGAGGGTCTCCTTGAAAAGGAACGCGGCCAAAAAATCCAAACCCAGTTTGCCGAAGCAAACGCCCGCCATGTACCGGCCGACTGAACTTGCTGGCGGACCCAACGTCGCCGCAACGACATATGCGTCGGCGGCCCGCCGCCAATTTTCCTGACGATAATGTACCTGACCAAGCTCGACCCAGGCCTTTGAATCGTATGGATCTATCCGCGTTAGCTCGGCCGCCCGCGCTGCTGCCAGGTCAAGATCATTCAGCCACAGCGCCTCCTTCGTCCGGCTCTCCAGAACTGCGTGCAGATTTTCTCGATAGAGAATCTCCTCCGCCGCGCTCGTCGGCGCCAGGTCCCGCGCCTGGTGTTCCGCAATGTCCATTGTCCTGATCATCGCTTCCTGGTCGCCGGCAGCTTGAGGGAGGAAGCCCATTCCGCGATGGAATCTGCTTTCAAGCAATCGTGCGGCAAATCCATTCTCGCCGTCCTTCACGGCGGCAAACGCGATCTCCAGCCGCTTGCTCCAATCATCGAGCTCCGCGAGGGGCGCGCGGGATTTGGCCTTCTGAACGAAGACCATTGCTGTTGCATTGAATCTTACCGCCCTGTCGGTCCGATCGTCGATCGCAATATTCTCAAAAGCCGACATGGTTTCGGATTCATAACCGGACGTTCGCTTTGGCAAATCGAGCATGAACTTTGCCGAGGCGCGGCAGAAAGCGAGTTGTGCCCCGCAGAGATCGGAAATGCTTGCACCTGACCAATCTACCGGGATGAGTTTGAGCAACGGCTCGTAGAAGCACATCGAGTGAAGCAGCATCGCCAACCGGCATTTGCGCGCCGACGAAAGCGTTGGCCAAAGCTCAAGGTCGTGACAAAGCTTGCGCCACCGATCAGTTCGCAGATCCTCGGCAAGGTCGCGGGGATCGTTGATTGCGTAAGGCGCGCCGGCCTGCTCCGCGAGCTGCATGCGGAAGCCGGGCGACAATGCACGTTGGGGAAGGAAGGAAGGGCTATCCAGATCGGCATTGGCTTGCCAACCGGCGTCAACCGATTTGGCATGGGTGGGGCCGACTTGGCACGGGCCCAGGTCAAGGTACGGACGAAGCAGCCAAGTGGAAAAGCGAGAGCCGAGGCGCTCGCCGGGTGCCTGGTTAGCCAAATCGTGCATGCAAGAGACCGCCGCAGGCGCGGCTCACATAATCGCCACTCTTCTTTTTCTTCTTCAGCCAGGCATGGTATTCGGCATTCAGCTTTTCAAACTCCGCGGCAAACTCCGGGACTTCCCTCCGGAAAATATCAATGGCCGGCTTGAGCTCCTTATACATGTGACATATCGGCGTAGCTTCGAAGATCTTGTCCTTGGTTCTGACACCGCGTATCAGAATCGCGATCGATTCCCATGTGACGCACAGGAGCTGAGCTGCCGCTTTCCCCTCCTTCGTCGCTCCAGGGGCGACCAAGGCGTCCGTACCTAGGTCGCGGCGCATCACTTCCGCCGCGTAGTAGTTGGAGTCGCTTCGCATTCTTTCGATACCAAGCAGAAGCTCATTCTGATCCATGGTGCCCCTCCAAATTGCTTTTGTACAAATGCCAAGCGCGAACGAAGCCTATCCCGACATCTCCAGCTTCACAAGCTCATCCCCAGAAACGCATTTCCATCGCCTCTGCCAGTGAATTTGAAATGCTGCGATGGTGCTCTGCATTCGATTTCTGATGGCTAAGATCGAACGCGTTGGCGAGCCCCTTATGGCAGTTCGCTTCCAGCGGCCGCATGCCTAATTCCTCAGCAAGCGTTACGCCTTGCGTGAGCCAATGCTTGGCATCACTGAGGTTTCCCCGATACAGATCCACCTCACCCAGCAACCGCAGTGAATAGGCTTCATTTGCCCGCTCCTCATGTTTGCGGGCCAGTTCGAGTGCTCGCGTGGCCGCCTTCAATGCGTCGCTCTCCCGGCCGAGCGAAAGGTAAGCCTCACTGACGTAAGCCAAGCGGAGCGAATGACGGGCGACGAAACCCTTGGATTCCGCAACCTCGATACTCTGCTCCAGAATTGGAATTCCCTCATTCGCCCGGCCGGCCAAAGCGAGGGCGTAACCAAAATGCAGCGCAACGTAGGCAAAGCCCACGGGACTATCTGCAAATGCGCCGGCTGCCAGCGCCCGCTCGAACGAGCGCAGGGCACGGCGCAAATTTCCCTGACGCAAGGCGACGACGCCGAGACCGAGATGCGCGTAACCGCAAGTGAAGGGATGATTCGCATTCTCTGCGATGCGAAGGGCGTCTTCGCCGACATTGAATGCTTCGGAAAATTGCCCGGTATCGGCCAAGCCCCAGGCGATAAAGCTGCGTGAGAACGCGGCCGGCAAGACGAACATTCCGAAACGCTGGCTGGCCAGGCCGCCTTCCAAATGGGCGGCGTTCCAACCGAAATGTTCGCGGGCTTTCTTGTAGTCTCCTCGGGTGTGGTGCGCGAGCCCGAGAGGCAAATTGGTCACGACCCGGAGCGGCAAATCCGCCTCCGCGACAGCGAGCGCCCGCTCTCCTGCCTCGATTGACTCCCTGTATCGGCCCAGCATCCAGAACTGTTCCGTCAAGTAGGACTGAACCCATCCGTTGCGCTGCCTGTCTCCGATCCGGTTTGCCAGCTCTTCCGCTTCGTTCAGACGAGCAGCAATTCGGTCGCGATCTCCGAGCGGTTGCAGCACATTGCGGATATCGAAACGGATATCGATCGCCTTCTGAATGGCCTCCTTGCTCTGCGGTAACCCAGCCAGCGCATCGAGCGCCTGCTCGAACAGGATTACAGCTTCGGGATAAGCTTCTCGATCCGCAGCCTTCGTTCCCGCTTGGCGCAGATACGTCACGGCCTTCTCCCGAAGCCCGCCACGTAGCGCATGATCGGCCAGGCGTTCGACCTGTTCTCCGATGCGGCCGGCATAAACCTTTTCTATCGCGACAACGACGCGCTGATGGATGTCGCGGCGCCGCTCGCTCCGCAGGCCTCCATAGGCGACGTCGTGAGTGAGCGCGTGCTTGAAGGAAAATTGAAGGTCAGGGAATAACTGGGTTGGAAACACAAATTCGGCCGTCTGCAAGCTGTTGAGAACGCCGCGAAGTTCGCTGTCGGGAAGACTGCTTATTTCTTTCAACAACGAGAGCGGAACGTCGTGTCCGATAACTGCCGCTTCCTGCAGCAGCCGCTTTTCGGCCTTTGCCAGCGCGTCGATACGTGCGGCGAGAACGGCTTGCACGGTGGGCGGTATTTCGTTTCCCGAAATCGGCTTGACCATCCTGTAGTTCTGTCGCGATCCCTCCAGAACCTTGCGGTCCACCAGCGTTCGAACCAGCTCCTCCACGAAGAACGGATTTCCGCCCGCGCGATCAAGGACAAAATTTTTGAGGTTTTCGAGTGCCGGATCCGATCCGAGAAGTGTATGCAGAAGTGTGGTGAGACTTTCGCTCGGAAGCGGCTCCAGCCGCAGATTGCGGTAATTCGGCCGCCCCTTCCAGCCGTCACTGAATTCCGGACGGTAGGTTACCAACAGCAACAAGCGCGCATCACGTGCATTGACGACGATTTCGTTCAGAAGACCCAGGGTAAGAGAATCGTTCCAGTGCAAATCCTCGAACACGGCGACGACGGGCTGCACATGGTTTTCGCGCAACAGCAATCTGGTAATTGCCTGGTATGTGTGCTGTCGGTGCTGCAGCGGATCCAGTGATTGGAACGGATGACCTGAATCCAAAGCGTCCAGCAGATCGAGCAGCGGCGGAATTACATCCTGCAGCGACGGATCGAGCGCCAGGATCTTTTCCGTCACCTTCTCGCGGATCGATTTGGCGTTGTCGCGTTGGCTGATCTTGAAGTAGTAATGCCTGAGCAATTCGATCACCGGCAGATACGATGCCGCATGGCCGTATGAAGCCGAATTTGTTTCGAGGACCAGGCAGTCTTCGGTCCGGGACGAATGAACGAATTCATGAACCAGGCGCGACTTGCCCATGCCGGGCTCGCCGACAACTGCCACGACCTGACCATGACCGCCGCGTGCATGATCCAGCGCCTTGGTGAGTTGTTGCATTTCGAGTTCGCGACCGACAAAAGGCGTCAACCCGCGCGAGGCGGCCGCCTGCAATTTTGTCCGCTCAAAGCCCCCTTCGGTGATCTCGAAGACTTCAACCGGATGCGCCAGTCCCTTTATCGTCATCTCGCCAAGCGATTTCGCTTCGACGTATCCTTCAACGAGGCGAATGGTGTCGGCAGCAGCGAGCACGGAACCCGGCATCGCCATTTGCTCCATGCGGGATGCCAAGTGGGCGGTCTGTCCCACAACCGTGTAGTCCATGTAGAGATCATTGTTGATTGAGGAGACGACGATCTCTCCGGAGTTGATCCCGACCCGGACGGTTATCGGTGCGCCATGAACCCGGCGGACCTCCTCCGCATAACGGGCAATCGTCTGCTGCATTCTGAGGGCTGCATAACATGCGCGCACCGCATGATCTTCATGCGCGAGCGGAGCTCCGAATAGCGCCATGATGCCGTCGCCCATGACCCGGTTCACCATGCCCTCATAATGATGGACGGCTTCGAGCATGAGATCGAGAACCGGATCGAGAAGCTTCTGTGCTTCCTCAGGGTCGCGGTCCGCTATGATCTTGAAGGACCCGACGATGTCGGCAAATAGCACGGTGACTTGTTTGCGTTCGCCTTCGAGATCGCGTTTCGTCGTCATTATCCTGACGGCGAGATGCTTTGGGGTATAGTTGTCAGGTGACAGGAAGCGGTTTACCGCTCGATGTTCTTCGTCAAGTCCAATTGGGTGGGCGCATTGGGAACAGAATTTGGCTCCCGGTGACACCAAGCTACCGCAATTGGGACAGCCGCGCTCAAAAGGAGCGGCACATTGCTCGCAGAACTTCGCTTCAGGCCGATTGTCGTGTTCGCACCTGGGGCACTTCATCTGAACCGTCAAGCTAAGCGGTTAGTACGCGGCGCAATATCCTACTTCGCCAAACCGCCTACAACAACCGGGAAGCGCAATCGCTTGCGCATGCCGACCATGCTTCGACTGGTCGCGACGCTTGTCGAGCCTACAGGCCGCTACTGTAGTCCCGTGGACGTTGAGAGGCAACATAGATGCTATCTTAACGGATTTACCCCCGCCGCTTCCAACGTTCGGCATTGACCGCGCCGGCCGGCACCTCTCCCGCAACAATCGCCTCGACCTGCTTCACCGTCTCCAGCGCCTGGCTCTCGATCGCCGGCGGCGTCAGGCCGCCGATGTGTGGCGTGGCGATGACGTTCGGCAGTTTGGCGAGCTCCGGCGACGGCATCTGGTCCAGCGCGCGGCCGACATCCATCGCGGCGCCGGCGATGCGGTTGTCGCGCAATGCCGCCGCCAACGCCGCCTCGTCGACGAGATTGCCGCGCGACAGATTGATGAAGAAGGCATGCGGCTGCATGCGCGCCAGCGCCGCCTGCCCGATCAGGTTTTCGGTTTGCTCGTTGGCTATCGCGAGGCAGACGACGTAGTCGGCGCGCGCCAGCAGATCGTCGAGCGGCACATGCCGGATGTCGGCGTCGCTGACGGCGGCATAAGGATCGGCGACCATGATCTCCATGCCCAGCACCTTGGCGATGTCGGCGAGGTAACGGCCGATGCTGCCATAGCCGATGATGCCGAGCCGGCTGCCGGCCAGTTGCCGGCCCATGATGATTTCGGGTTTGCGGGCGGCATGATAGTCGGCGGTGGCGCGTGATACGCCGCGCGACAGGTCGACCATGAGGCCGAGCGCAAGCTCGGCGACCGACTGGACGAAGCCGGGTCCGGCCCGCGTGACGAGGACACCGGCCACGGAAGCGGCGTCGACATCGATATTGCGGATATCAACGGCACAACGGACGAAGGCGCGCAGTTTTGGAAGTTTTGGAAATATCTCGCCCGGTCCCGCGGTGAGGCGGTCGGCGACGATGATATCGACGTCATCAGCCGCCGCGATCAGGCCGGCGGCGTCGAGCGCATCGTTTGCTTCATGCAGCTTCACCTGCGCGACGGCCTGCAGCCCGGCAAGGCTGCGCGCACCGTAATACTGGGCGCGAGACTGCGGCGTATGGGTCAACAGCACTTTCAATTCGGAACGGCTTCTCTATCAATTGCCAATGGATGTAGCTCCAAGGCCGGCACATCTATGGCCAAACGGCGTCCCGGGGCAAGGCGGCAAGGCCGCATCGTCTACTTGCTCCGCGCGACCGTCGTGCCGTCCCAATCCTCGCCGGTGGGATTTTCAACCTGCTGGCGGCAGCGTTCGATCATCAGGGATGAGGCGGCATCGTCCTTGCGGACCTCCAGCGCCTTCTCGAAGCCATCGATCGCGGCCATGAAGTCGCCCGCGCGCCAGGCAGCGAGGCCGGCCTCATAGGAAGTTACCCAATCGAGCTTGCCGTCAAACTCACCGGCCATCCCAAGCAATTCATAGATCTGCAGTCCACCTGCGCGGCCATAGACCGCCAGCCGGTCGAGCTCGCGGACCACGACGCTCTTCCCCGCGAGCCTTCGCGT
Organism: Bradyrhizobium sp. CCBAU 051011; assembly: GCF_009930815.1. Classification (NCBI taxonomy): domain Bacteria; kingdom Pseudomonadati; phylum Pseudomonadota; class Alphaproteobacteria; order Hyphomicrobiales; family Nitrobacteraceae; genus Bradyrhizobium; species Bradyrhizobium sp. CCBAU 051011. Next base: position 291,332 of record NZ_CP022222.1, read on the forward strand.
CTCGGGTCCGATGATGATCGTGGAGCCGTACGTCTTGTTGGTGCTTTCCAGGCGGCTCGCGATATTCACGGCATCGCCGATCACGGTGTAGTTCAGCCGCACTTCCGACCCGATATTGCCGACCAGCATGTCGCCGGAATTGATGCCTATGCGGATCCTGACGCTCTGGCCGTGGTCATCGACGAGACCGGCCTCCTCCACCGCAAGCCGGCACGCCAGCGCGGCGCGGCAGCAATCGACGGCGTGATCGGGATTGGGCGATGGCGCACCCCAGAACGCCATCACGGCATCGCCGATGAATTTGTCGATGGTGCCGTTCTGATTTTGAATCTGCGCCGAAACGCAGTCGAAATAGCGCGACAGCAGTGGAATGATGCGGTCGCCGAGCCGCTCCGACATGCCGGTGAAGCCGGCGAGATCGATGAACATCACGCTCATCGGCCGCACCGCGCCGCCCAGCCGCGCGCCGTTGCCGTCGCTGATCAGGCGCTTGACGAGGTCGGCGGGAATGTATTTGCGAAACGCCGCCAGTCCCTGCGCCATGTCGCCGATCGCGCCCGAAAGATTGCCGATCTCGGTCAATCGCGACGGATGCCGTTGCACCTTGTCGAGATCGAAGCGCTCGACATGCCTGATCTCGTTGACCACCTTGATCAGGGGCGCTGCGATCAGACGCTGGGCGAGCCAGGCCGACAATAGCCCGGCAAAGACGATCAGCACCGCAAGGCCGATCAGCAAGTTCCGGATCGTCATCTGGACCGGTCCGAGAAATTCCGATTCCGGCACCACGGTCACCAGCGACCAGCCTGGAAAGGAAATTGGCGTGATCACCGCCTGATAGGCCTTGCCGTCCCGCGTCACCGTCGTATTGAACGGCTGCCCTTCGCCGGGTTCGTAGGCGCTGCCGGCGTTTCGGATTGCCTCGACCGCGACCGGAAACAGCGGATGATCGGTCTTCAGCGCCACCAGTTCGCTGGCATCGGGATCGGGCGAGGCCACCACCTTGCCGTCCCGTTCGAGAATGAAGGCGCCTGCCGATTTGCCGACCGTGAGCTGCGACAGGAAATTCGAGACGCGGGTCAGCTCGATGATGATGGCGACGACGCCGGCCGGCTTCTTGTCGATCTCGACCGGCGCCGAGAAAGCCGCCGCCAGCCGTTCGCCGCGCGGATGCGTCGTCAGCGTCGACCAGTGTTCGTCATTGGTCTCCCTGACGACCCGAAACCATTGCTGCTCCGTCAGGGAATAGTCGGTGTCTTCGAACCAGCTTGCCTTGAGCTTCAGATCGTCGCCGACGAATTCGTAGCGATTGATGCGCATGTTGCGGTCGGGCGTGATCTCGAGCATCTCGATGACGTTGTTGCCGAGTTTGTGCCCGGCAAAGAACGATCCGTCCGGCCATCCGAACGCTACCCAGGAGATGGTCGGCTGCGACAGCAATTGCGACCGGAATACGACTTCGCGTTTCCGGGCATCGCGTGGGTCGAACACTTTTTCGGCCAGCAGCGTCCGCACCGCCATCATCGACGACCGCGCCTCCGTCGTGACCGACTGCAATTCGTCGCCCACTGCCGAAACGATCTGGTCGTTGATGGTGTTGGCGAGCGTCTGGCTGACCTGGTGAGCCGTGCGCCACCACAACAAATGCACGCCGACGGCGCTGACGACGATGGACGTCAGCACGAGGGCTGAAATGGCGGTGCGGATGCCGAGGCGCATGCGGGGGTCCTGTTCGCGGGCCGTTACCGGCCTTACGAGACCATACCAGCGCCTGTTTCAGCCGCGAGGCCATTTCGGCGCCCTGGACACGGCTCTGTGACCGCAGTTGAGCCGTAATGACGACGAAACTTCGCGATTGGCTGTTCCGTACATGTCAGGACGGCGCTATGCCTTGTGGCAATTCTCGAAGGTCATGCAATGCACGATGTTTCCATCCCGGCGGCCCTGATTGCCGGTCTCGTCAGCTTCCTGTCTCCTTGCGTTCTGCCGCTGGTGCCGCCCTATCTGATCTATCTCACCGGCGCGACCATCGAGCATGTCGCCAATGACGGACCGACGCAGGCCTCCAAGCGCGCGGTGATGGCTTCGGCGCTGATGTTCGTGCTTGGCTTTTCCACCGTGTTCGTGGCGCTCGGCGCCAGCGCCTCGCTGATCGGCAGCCTGATCCGCGCCTGGTCGGCAGAGCTTTCGATCCTGGCCGGCATCGTGATCATCATCATGGGGCTGCATTTCCTCGGCCTGACCCGGATCGGGCTGCTGATGCGCGAGGGCCGGATGCAGATGCCGAAGCCGGTCGGGCTGTGGGGCGCCTATGCCATGGGGCTCGCCTTTGCGTTCGGCTGGACGCCCTGCATCGGCCCCATTCTGGCGGCGATCCTGTCGATCGCAGCGGCCGAGGCCACCGTCGCCAAGGGCGCGGGCCTGCTGGCGGTCTATTCCGCCGGGCTTGGAATCCCGTTCCTGCTGGCGGCCTTCATGATCGAACAGTTCTCCTCCCTTTTTGCGCGGATGAAGCGGCATCTCGGCAAGGTCGAGCAGGCCATGGGCGTCCTGATGGTCATCACCGGCATCGGCTTCCTGACCGGCGCCGTTTCCAGCATCAGCATCTGGCTGCTCGAGACTTTCCCGGCCCTGCAAAATTTCGGCTGAGGCTCCGTAACAAGCGGGCGGTCGCCTGCGAACCTGCTGTCGGAGCCGGATTTCGCGCGGCACTTTCGAGCGCGCCGGATTGACGGAGACTGCAGGCCGGCGGCCCCGTCACGACAAATACTTAGAGGGGAGGTCGCATGAATTTTATCATCAATCTTCTTGTCCTGTTACCCGCTCAGATCGCGTCACATTTTTCCTGGGCCGGTCCGCTGATCATGCGGCTGATCGTCGGTTACACCTTCATGCTGGCCGGCTGGGGCAAGCTCAACAACCTGACGCAGGTGACCGAAAACTTTATCGGCTGGGGCATACCGTTTCCTGGGATACTCACCCCCTTCGTGGCTGGCGTCGAATTTTTCGGCGGCGCGATGCTGATCGTCGGCCTGTTCACACGCATTCCGGCCGCAATGCTGGCGGTGGTCATGGTCGTCGCCATCAGGTCGGCAAAATGGGGCGATGTCGATTCACTGGAGACGCTGCTCGGCTTCGAGGAGGCGACCTACTTCGCCGCCTTCATGTGGCTCGCCATCGCAGGTCCCGGCGCCGCCTCTCTGGATCGGCTGCTGGTGAATGCCAGCGGTCACCGCGACCCGTCGAAGACGCTCACAATGCCGTGACATCGGCGAAAGGCTGAGCCCGGATCCTGCCGCCTGCGTATCTCGAAAAAACGCCAGCGCTTCCGGGAGCCATCATGAAATTCGTCCGCATTGTCGCCTTCGTCCTCGCCGCCTTTGCCGCCTCTCCGTCGCTCGCCGCGGACGGGCCGAAATGGAGCGAATGGAGCGGCGATTTGTTCGCTCGCGCGCAGGCCGAACAGCGTTTCGTCATCCTCGATCTCGAGGCGGTGTGGTGCCACTGGTGCCATGTGATGGAGAAGACGACCTACGCCGATCCCAAGGTTAGGGAATTACTGGCGGAAAAGTATCTGCCGGTGCGGGTCGACCAGGACGCCAATCCAGACCTGTCGAGCCGCTATGGCGACTGGGGATGGCCGGCGACCATCGTGTTCGGCCCTGATGGCACCGAGATCGCCAAGATCAGGGGATACATCGAGCCGGAACGAATGCAGGCGCTGCTCAAGGCGATCATCGATGATCCCACGCCGGGGCCGTCGGTCGGCGAAGCCTTTGAGGTGAAGCCATCCGGCTCCGCCTTCCTCGACAAGGAGCAGCGCGCCGCGCTGACAAAGAATGTCGACGAATCCTATGAAGAAAAGCTCGGCGGCTGGGGCGAGAACCAGAAATACATCGACGCCGACAGCTTGGATCTGGCGATCACCCGCGCCGAGGCCGGCGACACCATTGCGGCCAAGCGTGCCCGGCAGACGCTGGATGCCGCCATTGCGCTGATCGATCCGGTCTGGGGCGGCGTATACCAGTATTCCGAAGGCGGCTCCTGGACCCGCGTGCATTTCGAAAAGATCATGTCGTTCCAGGCGCAGTATCTCAGGCAATACAGCCAGGCCTACGCGCTGTGGAAGGATCCGAAATACCTTGCCGCCGCACGCAATATCGAACGCTATCTCGCGCAATTTCTGACGAGCCCCGAGGGTGCGTTCTATGTCAGCCAGGACGCCGATCTCGATCACGATACCGACGGTCATAAATACTACGCGCTGTCGGACCGCGAGCGCCGCAAGCTCGGCATGCCGCGCATCGACAAGAACCTGTACGCACGCGAAAACGGCTGGGCGATCTCGGGGCTTTCGGCTTATTACAACGTCACCAACGACGCCAAGGCGCTGGCGATCGCCGAGCGCGCGGCGAAATGGGTGATCGAAAACCGTGCACTGCCGGAAGGCGGCTTCCGCCATGGCGAAAAGGATCGCGGCGGGCCGTTCATCGGCGACACGCTGGCGATGGGCCAGGCCTTCCTCGATCTCTATGCTGCCACGGGAAATCGCGACTGGCTCACATCAGCCGCGAAGGCTGGCGATTTCGTCGCAACCTTCCGGGACGAGGCCGGCGGCTTCGTGACCTCGAAGACCGCGGAAGGCAAGACCGGCGTGCTCGCCAAGCCTGCGAAGCTGATCGAAGACCAGGTGCAGGTCGCAAGGTTCATGAACCTGCTCAACCGCTACTTCGGCGTTGATGCCTATCGCGAGCAGGCCGCACACGCGATGCGTTATCTTGCCAGCGCCTCGGCCGGGATGATGCGTCCCATGCCCGGCGTTCTGCTCGCCGACGAAGAACTCGCGGTGGAGCCGACCCACATGACGATCGTCGGACACAAGGACGACGCCCGCGCGAAAAGCCTGCATGCCCTGGCCCGCGCGCTGCCGGCCCGCTACAAGCGCCTGGAATGGCTTGATCCGCGCGAGGGTAAGCTGCCCAACCCGGACGTGGAGTATCCCGATCTCGGCGAACCCGCGGCCTTCGCCTGCAGCAACCGGATCTGCTCGTTTCCGTCCTTCAATGCCGAGGAGTTGCGCGCAACGGTCGCGCAGATGGCGAAGCTGAAGCCGGCGCGCGGATAGGCCGACCGAATTCCATTGTGCAATGCAACTCAGCGCGCGTCACGCCTAATCTCGCGCATCACGCCTAATCTGTTGAAGCGCGGCGCTTTCTGCGCGGCGCGCTCGCAGAGAGCGCAGCGCGCCAACGAAATACTCTCAGGCTGCTCGGGGTTAGAGATCCACGGAATGTCCAACCGCAAAAAAAGAAAATTTTCTTTTGAAACTCTGTAACCAAATCGCCTGATGCCCCGTAGCTGGTTTTCGGATGCGCACTCGGTCACGGACGCTTGACGGTTTCCAGCAAGCAACCCGCGACCCGATTGCCGTCCGTCACATCGCTTGCGTTGTGAGGGTCCGTGATCGGGCGATCAGCGGATGCTTGCGGCGTGTTGTCTTCAAACAATGATCGAGGAGATCGTCATGAAGTTGAATTCCAAATCCGGTGCGACGCTCGCCGCTGCCGCCGCCACGCTGTTCCTCGCCGGCTCGGTGGTGTCGACGGTGTCGACGCCTGCGAACGCGGCCCAGGGCAAGTGCATGGCCGGCAATGCCTGCAAGGGCCAGAGCGCCTGCAAGGGCTCGGCCAACGCCTGCAAGGGCCAGAACGCCTGCAAGGGCACCGGTTTCTCGATGACCTCCGAGAAGGCTTGCGCCGCCCAGGGCGCCAAGTTCGTCAAGGGTTGATCGAACGGACCAGATACCAGGAGGGCTCGGCGCTGCCGGGCCCTCATTGTTTCGGCCCCGCGGCTAAAATAAAATCGGCCCCGGGTGTAACAAAATTCAAACCCGCTGCGTAGCTCTCTCCGGGTGCCGTTTGTCGGCTGGAGCTGTCGCTGCTTGCGGGCGGTGCACCCTCACATTTCCTATGGAGGATACAATGAAGATGACTCCCAAGTCCGGCGCCGTACTGGCCGCAGCCGCTGCTACTCTGTTCCTGGCCGGCACCACCGTGTCGACCGTGACCTACGCTGCCGGCGAGGGCAAGTGCGTCGGCGCCAATGCCTGCAAGGGCCAGAGCGCCTGCAAGGGCAGCGCAAACGCCTGCAAGGGCCAGAACGCCTGCAAGGGTCAGGGCTTCTCGGCCATGACCAAGGAAAAGTGCGACGCCGCCAAGGGTAAGTTCATGCCGTCCTAGGTCATGATCCCCGTCGAGGCCCGGTGTAGGCCGGGCCTCGCATCCATGCTAGGTTGAAAGACACGCCGCCCCGTTTGGCTGCCCGTTCGAGCGGAGACGAGATGAACGTCGCAAGCAGATTGCCAGACACTTCTGCGGCCGCGCTTGCAGACGGTCCGGCGACATCGGCCAAGCCGCCCTTCCTCGGCTTCGGCCTCGGCCTGCGCCACCAGCATTACGACGAAATTCTCAGCGGTAATCCGCCGATCGACTGGTTCGAGGTCATCAGCGAAAACTACATGCTGCCCGGCGGCCAGCCGCTGCGCACGCTGGACCGGATCTGCGAACGCTATCCTGTGGTGATGCACGGCGTGTCGATGTCGATCGCCTCCACCGCACCGCCGAATTTCGAATATCTGCAAGGCTTGAAGGATCTCGCCAAGCGCGTCGAACCGAAATGGGTGTCGGACCATCTGTGCTGGACCGGCGTGCACGGCAAGAACCTGCATGATCTCCTGCCGATTCCCTACACCAAGGAAGCGCTCGATCACGTCGTCAGCCGCGTGCAACTGGTGCAGGATTTTCTTGGCCGCGCCATCGTGCTCGAAAACGTCTCGACCTACGTGCAGTTCAACAATTCCGAAATGACGGAATGGGAATTTTTGTCCGAATTGTCGCGCCGCTCCGGATGCTGGCTGCTGTTCGACGTCAACAACGTCTATGTCAGCGCCTTCAACCACGGCTATGATCCCATGACCTTCCTCAACGGCATTCCGGCGGATCGGGTGGTGCAGTTTCACATGGCCGGCCACAGCCATATGGGCACCCATATCATCGACACCCACGACCATCCGGTGTGCGAGGACGTCTGGGATCTCTATGCCGCGGCGCTGAAACGCTTCGGCCGGGTCTCGACCATGATCGAGCGCGACGACAACATTCCGCCGCTCGACGAACTTGTGCGCGAGGTTGTCAGGACCCGCAAAATGGCCGAGCAGATATTGCCGGCAGGCAGCCGCGCGGTATGAGCGATTTCGCCCGACAGCAGGCCGAATTCCAGCGCGGCATCCTCGATGGCGACGATGCGGTGCTGGCAGATATCCTCGACAGCCCGCGGGAGAAACGCGAGGCGCTGTTCGGGGTCTATCGCTACGCCTATGGCTCGCGGCTGGTCGAGGCCATGCGCAATGACCACGAGTTGCTGCATCTTTATCTCGGCGACGAAATGTTCGACGAGATGGGGCACGCTTACGTCAAGGCGCGCCCGTCCGAGCACCCGAACCTGCGCTGGTTCTCGCAAGGCCTGCCGGCGTTTTTGAAATCGACCGCGCCCTACGCCGAGCATCCCGAATTGTCCGATCTCGCCGCGCTGGAAAAGGCGCTCAACGACGCCTTCGACGCCGCGGAAGGCAGGGTCGTCGAGCTGAGCGACATGGCGGGCTTTGCGCCCGAAGCATGGTCGGGCCTCAGATTCCAGCCGCATCCAAGTGCATCCAGGCTAGACCTCGCGACCAACGCATCTGCGATCTGGCTCGCGCTCAAGAACGAGGAAACGCCGCCCGACGCGGTCGGACTGGAGCGACCTGCGCATCTCCTGATCTGGCGCCAGGACGTCACGCCGATGTTCCGCGAGCTTTCGGCGGAAGAGGCGATGATGTGGGATGAGGCCAAGAACGGTATTCCATTCGGCGTGCTCTGCGAAATGCTCGCGACCTATGACGATCCCGACAGCGCGGCGGGCCGCGGCGCGGGCTATCTGCACGGCTGGATCACGGCGGGACTTTTGACGGATGTTTCCGTCGGCTCATGAAGAGGAGCGCTCGGCGAATGGGAAGTGACACCGATCGCCATTTCATCGAGCGCATGCATTGGGACGATGTCGCGCGGCGCATCGGTGATGGCGCGGTGGCGATATTGCCGATTGGCGCTGCCGCCAAGCAGCACGGCTTCCACCTCCCCCTCAATACCGATCGCATTCAGGCCGAATGGCTCGCAGCCAGGATGGCGGAAAAAATCGACGCTCTGGTCTGGCCGACGCTGACCTATGGCCATTATCCCGCCTTCACCGACTATGCCGGCAGCAGCAGCCTGTCGATTTCAACCTTCGAGGCCTTTGTACGCGAAATTGCAGGCCAGATTCTTGGCAGCGGCTGCCCAAAGCTGCTCGTGCTCAATACCGGGATCAGCACCCTGGCCCCTGTCGATCGCGCCCTCGGGCGCCTCGACGGCGAACGGATCAGGCATTTATGGATCCATGAGGGTCCGCGCTATCCGCGCGTGGCGAGGCAATTGGCCGAGCAAGGCCATGGCAGCCATGCGGACGAGTTGGAAACCTCGCTGATGCTGGCGATGGCGCCGCATCTCGTTGACATGGCGCGCGCCGAAGCCAGCCCCGCTTTGATCCAGGAGACGCCGGGCGCATTGACCCCGTCTGATCCGAATTCGCCGAACTACAGCCGCTCCGGCTGCTATGGCGATCCGACGCGGGCGACAGCGGCCAAGGGCGAAGCCTTGCTCGCCGCCATCCTTGACGACCTCCACGAACAGGCCGCCGCGTTCATGGCGCAAGGGCCCGGCGAGCACCATTCGGCCGGGGCCCAAGCCGTGCTGCGATGAAGGCCGACGGCGCTCTTCGCTGGAGCGTTGCGGCCGCTGTCATCGCCGCGATGCTGGCAGGCACCGTTTCGTTCCGCGCCGCCGCGCAATCGGAATATATGCGCGGCGACCGCATGCCGTACGACGCGTTCGAGCGGCTGCCCCGGACCGACCTCGAGATAGGCGGCGGCACCATCCGTGTCGCGTTCGCGCCGGGCGACATGGCGCTACCGAGGGAAAAACTCCTCGACTGGATCAGGATGTCGGCCCGGGCCGTCTCGACCTATTACGGGCGTTTTCCCGTCAACTCGCTGCGGCTGCTGCTCGTGCCCGTCGATGGCGGGCGCATTCGCGGCGGCACGACCTGGGGCTATCGCGGCGCCGCCATTCGCATTCCGCTCGGCCGCGATTCCACCGAGGACGTGCTGCGGCGTGACTGGGTGATGGTGCACGAGATGGTGCATACCGCCCTGCCCGACATGCCCGCCCGCTACGCGTGGCTATCGGAGGGTCTCGCCGTCTATGTCGAGCCGGTCGCGCGGGTGCAGGCCGGCGACCTCTCCGCGCAGGAAATCTGGCAGGCGATGATGCGCGACATGCCGAAGGGCCTGCCGCAGGCCGGCGATGAGGGCCTCGACAACACTCCCACCTGGGGACGGAAATATTGGGGCGGCGCGATGTTCTGCCTGCTCGCCGATATCGAAATCCGCAAAGTGACGGGTAATCGCCTCGGCCTGCAGGACGCCATGCGCGGCGTGCTCGCCGCCGGCGGCAATCACGAGCAGAGCTGGCCGATCGAGCGCATTCTTGCAACAGCCGACAAGGCCGTCGGCGTCGACGTGCTGACGCGTCTGCACAACGAGATGGGACCGAAGCCGGTGACGCCGGACCTTGCTGCGCTCTGGCGCGATCTCGGATTGAGGCGGATTGGCGAAGATATTGAATTCGACGACACCGCACCACTCGCCGCGATCCGCAAGGCGATCACCGCGCCGCACCGACCATAATGCATTTGAGAAGGATGATCCGGCCGCCGATCGCCGCCGGATCACCTTGAGCGGAGTATCAGAACCGATAACTGGCGCCGACGCGCACGAGGTGCATCTCGTTGCGGAATTCAGTTCGCGTGCGGTCCCGGCTGGACAGCGTCACGCTGCCATAATCGGCGTAGAGATATTCGCCGCGCCCGACGAAATGCTTGGTAAAGGCATACTCGATGCCGGCGCCCGCGATCAGCCCGGCCTTGACCTGTTCGTCCCAGATCATTTCCTGCACGGTGTCGCAACCCTTCTGCACCGTATAGCGATAGCCATTGCCGATGCTGGCCACGCCGACACCGACGGCGCCGTACGCCAGCAGGCGGTCGAACGCGTAGCCGGCACGCAGGCGAGCCGCACCGAACGCGCCGAAGCTCGATAGCAAGGCGCTGTCGCCAAAGATCAGTTCGTCCCGTGACGAGGAGGACTTGCCCCACTCGAACTCGCCGCCGATCACGAACCGGTTGGCAAACTGGTAGTTGTAGCCGCCATAGACGCCCACCGCGAAGCCGCTCGCCTGCCCCTCCGCATGACGACACGCACCGTTTCGGCAGTAGTGGGCAGCCCATGCCGCATACCCGCCACCGCCATAGATGCCGGCATAAAATCCGGTCCAGTTGTAGTGAGGCGAAGGCAGGTCCGGAACACGGATTTCGGCAGCCTTCGCCGCCGGACCTGCCAGTAAAAAGCCGCAAGCGGCAACAATCCCCCAGGAAACAAAACGCATCAACGCACCTCATCACGCACGCACACGCAACACATGTTGCGGAACCAAGCTGAAGAGGGCAGTTCAGGCGCGACGATGTTTAAGTCAGGCGGCGCCGTGTTGAAACGAGGCTATGTTTGGAACCAAACTGAGACGGCCGCCACAATGTACAACCTGTGAGCGAAGAACGTCATTGCAGGACTTCGACCGCCACCTGCGGTTTCAACGCGAAGGTGGCGGGCAGTCTAGTTCACCGGCACGATCTTGCCGGGATTGAAAATGTTCTGCGGATCGAGCGCCTGCTTCAGCGCGCGCATGGCGTCGATCGCCTCGGGGCCGAGCTCGGCCTTTAGGTATTTCTGCTTGCCCTGCCCGATGCCGTGCTCGCCGGTGCAGGTGCCGCCCATCGCCTGCGCCCGCTCGACCAGGCGGTGCATGAAGTCCTCGCCGCGCGCCATTTCTTCCTTATTGTCGACGTCGCAGACCAACGAGCAGTGGAAATTGCCGTCGCCGACATGGCCGACGATCGGCGACAAGAGACCGAGCCGCTTCAGATCGTCCTCGGTCTCGGTGACGCAATCGGCGAGCCTGGAGATCGGCACGCAGACGTCGGTTGCCACCACGCCGGCGCCGGGGCGCAGCGCCTTGACGGACCAGTAAGCGTCATGCCGGGCCTGCCACAGCTTGGTGCGGTCCTCCGGCTTGGTGGTCCAGGTGAAATCGCCACCGCCGCATTCCTTGGCGATTTCGCCAAAGTTCTTCGACTGTTCGGCGACCTCGATCTCGCTGCCGTGGAATTCCAGCAGCAACAGCGGCGTCTCCGGCAGGGTGAGCTTGGAATAGGCATTGCAGGCCCGCACCTGCTCGGCGTTGAGCAGTTCGATCCGCGCCAGCGGAATGCCGGTCTGAATCGCGAGAATGGTCGCCTGGCAGGCGCCGCGCACGGTTTCGAACGAGCAGGCGGCGGCCGCAATCGTCTCGGGAATACCGCGCAGCTTGATGGTGAGCTCCGAGATGATGCCGAGCGTGCCCTCGGCGCCGACAAACAGATGCGTCAGGTCATAGCCGGCGGCGGATTTCTTCGCCCGCGTGCCGGTCGTGATGATCTCGCCATCGCCGCGCACCACTTTCAGCGCCAGCACGTTTTCACGGATGGTGCCGTAGCGCACCGCGTTGGTGCCGGAGGCCCGGGTCGAGGTCATGCCGCCGAGCGAGGCGTCTGCGCCGGGATCGATGGGGAAGAACAATCCCTGGTCGCGCAGATGTTCGTTCAGTGCCTTGCGGGTGACGCCGGGCTGGATCACGCAATCGAGATCCTCGGCATGGACTTCGAGAATCCGGTTCATGTCGCGCAAATCGATGCAGACGCCGCCGGCGGGCGCGTTGACCTGCCCTTCCAGCGAGGTGCCGGTGCCGAAGGCGATCACGGGAACACGGTGCCTGGCGCAGATCCGCACCACGTCTTGGATGTCGGCGGTTTCTTCCGCCATCACCACCGCATCCGGCGGCTGCGTCGGCAGCCATGTTGTGGTGTGGGCGTGCTGCTCGCGCACCGCCTGCGAGGTGATCAGCCTGTTGCCGAACCGCGCCGCCAGCGCCTCGACCGCGCTTGCCAGCGCCTGCGGCTCCGGCCGCTTCATACTACCCGATATCGTCGTCGCCACGTCAAATTCCTCCGGATTTGAGCGGACCGTGGCAAAGGATATAAGGGGGGTCAAGAGCGCGAAAACAACCACGGGATCAATGATGACGACCGCTGCTGCCGCCGGGGAAAACCTGAAGAATATGCCGCTACCGCCCGTCCCGTTCCTGTCCTCGGTGATGCAGATCGAGCCGCAATGGATCGATTACAACGGCCACCTCAACATGGCCTATTACAATGTGATGATGGACCGCGCGATCGACGAAATGTGGCTGCAACTCGGGATCGGGCCGGCCTACATGAAGGAACGCCAGTGCTCGACCTTCACCGCCGAGGCCCATGTTCGCTATCTGCGCGAGATTCATCTCGGCGATCCCGTTCAGATTTCGGTTTATCTGTTAGGTAACGACGCGAAGCGGCTGCACACGTTCGAGGAACTGCGCCACGCGAGCGAAGGCTGGCTGTCCGCGACGTCGGAAAACATGACGCTGCATATGGACATGAAGCAGCGGAAGGTGGCGCCCTTCCCGCCCGATATTCGCGCGCGCATCGATGCCGTCGCCGCTTCTCATGCCGTCGTGCCGCGGCCCGAGGGTATCGGGCGCAAGGTCGCGATGCCGCCGAAATAGCGGAAACCTTCAGGCTGGCAGCCCGGCCTCCTGCAGGGCGCCGACCACCAGTTCGCACTGGCTTGGCGGCAGTGGCGGCATGCCGCGCTGAACTTCCGTGACCGTGAGATCGGGATAATGCTGCCGCAGGGCGCCGAGGCTGCGGCGGGCCTGCGGCGCCTGCCCGGCGAGCACATAGGCCGGGCACAGCGTGCGATGCACCCAGCTTGCGGAGGGATGTTCCGCCAACGCACGCTCCTGCCACTGCGCGCCTTCGGCGTATTGACCGGCGATGAACAGCGCGCAGCCGATCCCGACCATGCTGTTGAAGGCCAGCGGATCGTGGGGCGCGAGATCAAGCGCGATCTTGAAGCGCTCGATCGCCGATTGCGGATCGCCCTTGTAGACATCGATCCATCCGCTGCGGCTCCATGCCCAGGCCGATCCGCCGTCCATCGCCAGCGCCTTGCGCGTGACGAGATCGGCGGTATCGAACTCGTTGAGCAGCGACAGCGCGTTGCCGAGGATCGCCAGTACGGTGGCTTCGCCGGATAGCCCCCTCGCCCGGCTGGTCAGTTCGAGGCTGCGGGCGCGCTCTTGCTGCGGCGCATGGGTGAAGTGATAGACCACGCGCTGGACATGCGCCCACGCCGCCAGCGCGGTGGCCAGCGGGTGGTTCGGGTTCTGATCCATCGCGCGCTCCAGCAAATCCAGCGCGCGCGCATTGCCATTGGCATCGAGCGAGAGAACGCCCGGCATCGCCCGCAGCGCTAGGTCCTGCGCGCCGAGGCTGGTGATCGGCTTTCGCAGCGCGCGGTCGATCTCCGCCAGCCGCAGGCATGGCTGCAGCGCCGCAGCAATCCTGATAGCGAGATGTTCCGTCGTTGACGTATCGTCGCGAAGGACACCGTCCGCGCGATGGGCCCAGAGCTGACCGCCGGTTTCGGTGTCGATCAGGCGGATGGTCAGGTGCGTCTGCGCGCCCGATCCCCTGATCGCGCCGCCGAGATGATAGCGCGCCGCCATTGACCGCGTTGCGACCGCGATGCCGGCGCGGGTCAATGCGGTGACGAGATCGTCGGCGATGTCAGCCGCGACAGCCAGATTTTCCGCCGTCGCCTCGATCGGACCGAAGGCGATTGCCGGCCGCTCCCGCGTCGGCACAAACAGCGAGGGCATTGCGCCGAGCGCGTCGGTGAGGACCTCCTGCCGCTTCAGCGTCTGCGACGGCGTCTCGCCATAGCGACGCCGATAGGCGATCGAGAATCGCCCGAAATGCGGGAAGCCGCAGCGCAGCGACACGTCCATTATCTTGGTGTGCGGCGTTCCCTGCAGCAGTTCGCGTCGGGCGCATTCGAGCCCGATCTCGCGCAGCACCGCGCGCGGGGTGTTGCCGACAAAGGTAAGGAACTGCCGCTGCAAGGTTCGGGCGGATACGCCGGCGATAGCGGCAAGCTCCGTCAGCCGCCAAGTGTGGCCGATATTGGCACGCATCGCATCCAGCGCACGCCTGACGCCGCGCGGCAGCGGTGACGTCACCGTTGAAACGTCCTGGCTGGCAATCATCCGCAACTCCGAAGGCCCCTGGTGGTGAGTCCTGGGAGCAGCGGAAAGGTTCACGTTCGGGATAGCCGTGTCGCGAACTGGATAGGTATCGGGCGGCCCTGGGGACTAATCCGGCAGCACGCTGAAATCGGAAAAATCCACCGTCCCAAGAGGAGAAAATGACATGGCAACAACCGCCGCCGCCCAAGCCCAGCAACCCGGCCAGATCGACCTTTCCGCCCTGAAAACCAAGCAGCACGGCGCCTGGTCATCAGGCGATTACGCCGTCGTCGGTACCACGCTGCAGATCGTGGGCGAGGAGCTGTGCGAGACGCTCGACCTCCGGGCCGGCCAGAAGGTGCTCGACGTCGCCGCCGGCAACGGCAATGTCACGCTCGCCGCGGCCCGCCGCTGGTGCGACGTCATGTCCACGGACTATGTGCCGAGCCTGCTCGAGCGCGGCCGCGCGCGTGCCGCGGCGGAAGGCCTGTCGGTCCAGTTCAAGGAGGCGGATGCGGAAGCCTTGGATTTTGGCGATGCGACGTTCGACGTCGTCGTCTCGACCTTCGGCGTAATGTTCACGCCGGACCAGGACCGCGCCGCTGCCGAATTGCTGCGGGTGTGCAAGAGCGGCGGCAAGATCGGGCTCGCCAACTGGACACCGGATGGCTTTATCGGGCAGCTGTTCAAGACGCTCGGCAAGTACCTGCCGCCGCCTGCCGGCGCGAAATCGCCCGCGCTGTGGGGCACGCAGGCGCGCATCACCGAGATGTTCGGAACATCAGCTGCCTCGATCAAGGCCGAGAAGCGGCACTTCACGTTCCGCTACCGCTCGCCGCTGCATTTTCTCGACGTGTTCAGGAATTACTACGGCCCGACGCTGAAAGCCTTTGCCGCGCTTGATGAAACCAACCAGCGCCGTCTCGCCGACGATATCCTGACGCTGATCGCGTCGATGAACCGCGCCGAGGACGGCACCATGGTGCTTCCAAGCGAATATCTGGAAATCGTCATCGTCAAACGCTGACGGATTCAATCGTGACGCGGCGGCCCAGGCCGCCGCGATTGCTGCGTTCGCAAGGAGTTTGAGATGATTTTCGAGACCCTTGGCCCGATCGACTACCACGAAAGCGGAACTGGCCCGACAGTGGTACTCGTGCCGGGATCGTGCAGCACCGGCTCGGTGTGCCTACGCTGGTCGTTTGGGGAGAAGCCAGCCATCCGGCTGTGGGCCGGGCGAATGATCTGCTGGGCCGCTGTATCCCGGGCGCCGACCGCGCGACGATTGCCGGCGCGGCACATTTCATGATCGCGACGCACCCGAAGCCATTTGCGGACCTGGTCTCCTGCCACGTCAGGGAGTCCAGTCTCGAACTGGCCACTGCCGCGCGCTAGCTTGCGCGCGGCAGTGTGCTTTGGGTTGCGCCTGCTAGACGTTGCTACGTCCGCGCACCAATCCGACCACGGCCGAGATCAGAAACAGGATCACGGCGATGAAGAAGATGGCCTTGGCGATTTCGACGGAGACGCCGGCGATGCCGCCGAAGCCCAGAACACCCGCGATCAACGCGATGATCAGAAACGTTACGACCCAGCTCAGCATGATATGACCTCAATTGCCTGTTGCTCTCTCGACGGCGGCGGCTGAATCGTCGCGCATCGACTGTTGAAACAATCCGCCCCGGAAACGATGGTTCCGGCCGCAAAAATCCCGAAATTTGACGATTTCGGCGGAACAAAATCATCCTCGAAGCACAAAATCGGGCGCGGAAAAGCGCCGCGATAAAACCTGTCAAAACGGCCGGACAGGCCCCATATGACCCGCAATCCCTGCTAAGAAGGCTCCCCTTTACCGCCTCACGGTGCCATCGTGGGGCCGAGACGATTCGACCAATGACCGAGCCGAGCAAACTGCCGCATCACGGCGTCCCCGAGCACCAGCCCGTGGCTGGCGGCATCGCCGCGCGTGCGCGGGCCGCGGCCGGCCCGCAATATCTCAACGGGCTCAATCCGGAACAGCGCGAAGCTGTTGAGACGCTCGATGGGCCGGTTCTGGTACTGGCCGGCGCCGGCACCGGGAAGACCCGCGTGCTGACCACGCGCATCGCTCACATCCTGAGCCAGGGCCGCGCGCGCCCGCATGAAATCCTCTCCGTGACCTTCACCAACAAGGCCGCGCGCGAGATGAAGCTGCGCCTCGGCCAGATGCTCGGCCAGGCCGTGGAGGGCATGCCGTGGCTCGGCACCTTCCACTCGATCGGCGGGCGCATCCTGCGCTTCCACGCCGAACTGGTGCAGCTCAAATCGAATTTCACCGTGCTTGATGTCGACGATCAGGTCCGCCTGCTCAAGCAGTTGCTGCAGGCCGAGAACATCGACGACAAGCGCTGGCCGGCGCGCATGCTGGCCGGGCTGATCGACGGCTGGAAGAACCGTGGCCTGACGCCTTCGCAGGTGCCATCAGGCGAAGCCGCGATGTTCGGCAACGGCAAGGGTGGCAAGCTCTACGCCACGTACCAGGAGCGGCTGAAGATTCTCAACGCTGCCGATTTCGGCGATCTGCTGTTGGAGAACATCCGGCTGTTCCGCGAAAACCCTGACGTGCTCAGGCAATACCAGAACCGCTTCAAGTTCATTCTGGTCGACGAATATCAGGACACCAACGTCGCGCAATATCTGTGGCTGCGGCTATTGTCGCAGGCGCCGTCGCGACCGGGCGTGCCGCTGTCGGCGATCATTCCGGGAGCCCTTGATTCCCCGGTCATTCCGGGGCGCGTCGAAGACGCGAACCCGGAATCTCGAGGTGAAGAGGACTCAACTCGAGATTCCGGGTCTGCGCTTTCAGCGCATCCCGGAATGACGACCGCTGCGGCCCCCACCTCACCCCCCAAAAACATCTGCTGCGTCGGCGACGATGACCAGTCGATCTATGGCTGGCGCGGCGCGGAAGTCGATAACATCCTGCGCTTCGAGCACGATTTTCCTGGCGCAAAAGTCATCCGGCTCGAACGCAATTACCGGTCCACCGGTCATATCCTCGCCGCCGCCTCGCATTTGATCGCGCACAATGAAGGCCGGCTCGGCAAGACGCTGCGTACCGAGGACGTCGACGGCGAGAAGGTTACGGTGACCGGCTCCTGGGACTCGGAAGAAGAAGCCCGCGCCATCGGCGAGGAGATCGAGGAATTGCAGCGCGCCGGCGACAACCTCAACGAGGTCGCGATCCTGGTGCGGGCCTCGTTCCAGATGCGCGAGTTCGAAGATCGTTTTGTCACCCTCGGCCTGCCCTATCGCGTGATCGGCGGCCCGCGGTTCTACGAGCGCGCCGAAATCCGCGACGCGCTGGCTTACCTGCGCGTGATCAATTCGCCCGCCGACGATCTCGCCTTCGAGCGCATCGTCAACGTCCCGAAGCGCGGGCTTGGCGACGCCACCGTGCAGTTGCTGCACGACCATGCCCGCAAGCGCCGCATCCCGCTGTTCGAGGCCGCCCGCGCCGTGGTCGAGACCGACGAATTGAAGCCGAAGGCGCGCGGGAGCTTGCGCGAGCTCATTCTGCAGTTCGACCGCTGGCGCGCCCAGCGCGAGGTCACCGCGCACACGGAGCTGGCCGAAATCGTGCTGGACGAGAGCGGCTATACCGAGATGTGGCAAAAGGACCGCTCGGCCGACGCGGCAGGCCGTCTGGACAATTTGAAGGAACTCGTGCGCTCGATGGAAGAGTTCGAGAACCTGCAGGGATTCCTCGAACACATCTCGCTGGTGATGGACCGCGACGGTGGTGCCGAAGACGAAGCGGTGTCGCTGATGACGCTGCATTCGGCCAAGGGCTTGGAGTTCGACAACGTCTTCCTGCCCGGCTGGGAGGAAGGCCTTTTTCCAAGCCAGCGCACGCTCGACGAACAGGGCCGCGCCGGTCTCGAAGAGGAACGTCGCCTCGCCCATGTCGGCCTGACGCGCGCGCGCCGCCGCGCCAAACTCTATTTCGCGACCAACCGGCGCATTCACGGCACGTGGTCAACCACGATCCCCTCTCGCTTCCTCGACGAACTGCCGTCGGCCAATGTCGAGATCACGGAATCGAAGGGCGGCGGCTGGGGCGGCAGCGGCGGCTACGGCCCCTCGCGCTTCGACAATGTCGAATCCTTCGGCTCCAGCTACTCCACGCCCGGCTGGCAGCGCGCGCAGGCCAACCGCAACCGCAGCCAGACAGGCCGCAGCGGGCAGGCGCGCGGCGGGTTTGAGGAAAGCCAGTCGTCATTTTCAGGCTCGCGCAGCGATGCCTTCTCAAGTGGCGGATACTCGCGCAACAAGCGCGGCCCGATGGTGATCGAAGGTGAGCTGGTCGCGAAATCGACTGGCACCGTCTCGGAATTCTCGCTTGACGATCGCGTATTCCACCAGAAGTTCGGTTACGGCCATGTGGTGAAGATCGACGGCAACAAGCTGACGATTGCGTTCGAGAAGGCCGGCGAGAAGAAGGTGGTCGATAGTTTCGTCGAGCGGGTATAGGGGCAGCTATACTGACTTGCCGCTGCAGGTCGCCGGCATGCCGAAAGCAGCATAATTTTTCCTCGTGCGATTGCATAAGCAGCATCGCGTTCCTATCTCCCGGTTCCCACCCCTCCTCCGCCTCGATCCGGCCGAAGCGCCGCTTCGACGCTGGCCACATTCCGTTTCAGACTGCCATGCTCGCGATGCCCACCATCATATCCGTCTCAAATCTGTCAAAGACCTACGGCTCCGGTTTCAAGGCGCTGAATGGTATCAATCTCGACATCAGGCGCGGTGAAATCTTCGCGCTGCTCGGGCCGAATGGCGCCGGCAAGACCACGCTGATCAGCATCATCTGCGGCATCGCCAATTTGAGCGAGGGCAGCGTCAGTGTCGGAGGACATGACATCAACAAGGATTATCGCGCGGCGCGCTCGCTGATTGGCCTGGTGCCGCAGGAACTGCATACCGACTCCTTTGAAACCGTGTGGGCGACCGTCAGCTTCAGCCGCGGCCTGTTCGGCAAGCCGAAGAACCCGGTCCATATCGAAAAGGTGCTGAAGGACCTGTCGCTGTGGGACAAGAAGGACTCCAAGATCATCACGCTCTCCGGCGGCATGAAGCGCCGCGTGATGATCGCAAAGGCGCTCTCCCACGAGCCGCAGATCCTGTTCCTGGACGAGCCAACCGCGGGCGTCGACGTTGAGTTGCGCAAGGGCATGTGGGACGTGGTGCGCGCGCTCCAGGCCTCCGGCGTCACCATCATCCTGACCACGCATTACATCCAGGAGGCCGAGGAAATGGCCGACCGCATCGGCGTCATCAACAAGGGCGAGATTATCCTGGTCGAGGACAAGGCCGGGCTGATGCAGAAGCTCGGCAAGAAACATTTGAAGCTCTATCTGCAGGGCAAGATCGACGCGATCCCCGCCTCGCTTGCCGCCTACCACCTCGAACTGTCGGACGACGGCCGCGCCGTGATCTATAACTACGACACCAAGGGCGAGCGCACCGGGATTACCAGCCTCTTGAGCGACCTCCGCGACGCCGGCATCCGCATCTCGGACCTCGACACCAGCCAGTCTTCGCTCGAAGACATCTTCGTCAGCCTGGTGAGGGCACCATGAATTTCCGGGCGATCCAGGCAATCTATCTGTTCGAAATGGCGCGCACCTGGCGCACGCTGCTGCAGAGCATCGTCTCTCCGGTGGTTTCCACCTCGCTCTATTTCGTGGTGTTCGGCGCCGCGATCGGCTCGCGCATCACCGAGGTCGAGGGCGTCAGCTACGGCACCTTCATCGTCCCCGGGCTGGTGATGCTGTCGGTGCTGACGCAAAGCATCGCCAACGCCTCGTTCGGAATCTACTTTCCGAAATTTGTCGGCACTATTTATGAAATCCTCTCGGCACCGGTTTCCTATGTCGAGATCGTGATTGGCTATGTCGGCGCGGCCGCGACCAAATCCATCATCCTCGGCCTGATCATTCTGGCGACCGCCGCGCTGTTCGTGCCGCTGCACATCCATCACCCCTGGTGGATGCTGACCTTCCTGGTGCTGACCGCAGTGACCTTCAGCCTGTTCGGCTTCATCATCGGCATCTGGGCCGACGGTTTTGAAAAGCTGCAGATGATCCCGATGCTGATCGTGACGCCGCTGACATTTCTCGGCGGCAGCTTCTACTCGGTGAACATGCTGCCGTCGGGCTGGCGCACCATCACCCTGCTCAATCCGGTGGTCTACCTGATCTCGGGCTTCCGCTGGAGCTTTTACGAGATCGCCGACGTCAGTGTGGCCCTGAGCCTCGGCATGACGCTCGGCTTCCTCGCCATCTGCATGGCGCTGGTGTGGTGGATCTTCAGAACGGGCTACAGGTTGAGGAATTGACCGACGTAGCCTGGATGGAGCGAAGCGCAATCCGGGAGGACGCCGCGGCACCGTTCCCGGATTTCGCTTCGCTCCATCCGGGCTACAGGCCTCGGCGCGCGCACTCGCGAAAATGTCAGCACTTCGCGCCCCATTGCGCCGTCCTGCCGCCTTGCTTGCGCCGTCGGGGGCGTTAACGATTACGGCCGCGGGCCACTGGAACCAGTGCCGGTTTCCGGGCATATTCGATGCTTGGGGACGGAGAGCCGGCGTTTTTAGTACAGGGCCCGGAGGCCAAAGGTAAAATGCGTTCCTTCCTCATTGCCGTCACCGCCCTGACGCTGTTCGCCTCGGGCGCCGTCCAAGCCAAGGTCGCCATCACAGTCGATAAGGACAACCAGCAGATGACCGTCGCCGTCGACGGCGTCGAGCGTTACCGCTGGCCGGTGTCATCGGGCCTTCCCTCCTACGAGACGCCGAACGGCAGCTTCCGCGCCTTCCGCATGGAGGAGGATCACTACTCCAAGGAATTCGACGAAGCGCCGATGCCACACTCGATCTTCTTCACGAAGATCGGCCACGCCATCCACGGCACGGATTCGGTCAACCGCCTCGGCTCACCCGCGTCGCATGGCTGCGTGCGGCTGTCGCGCGAGAATGCCGCCAAGCTCTTTGCGCTGGTCAAGGAGCAAGGCGTGCTCAACACCACAGTGACGCTGTCGGGTTCGTCCCAGGTCGCACTGGCGCGCAATCCGCGGCAGCGCGGCAATACGGCGGTCGCCCGCCGTGCGCCGCTGCCGCAATATGAACAGCAATACGATTCCGCCGCCGGCGATCCCGTCGTGATCACACCGCAACAGCAGCGCGTGTCGCCGCAGGCGCGGGCCGACGATGGCTACATCTATCCCGCCGATGGTACTTCGACCGAAGCGCGCTATCCCGCGCCCCCGAGCCGCCGCGTCTACGACACTCAGGCCTATCAGCAGCAGCCGCAATATTACGACAACCGCGGCTATGCACCGGCGCCGCAGGGCTACTATTACCAGCCGCGGCAACAGTACTATCAGCCGCGCGGGCTATTCGGTCAGAACTAGCCGGATGAAGAGGTGCGGTCGCAGACGGATCTGCGACCGAGGTCTCAGCCGTCGGTCGCGCTCGCAAGCTGCCGGTCGCGTTGCGCGGTCAGCCCCGACTGTTGCCAGGCGTCGTGAGCAATCATCCCTGCTGCCATCGCGACGACGAAAACGATGACCCCGGGCGACAATGTCGCGAGGCTCTCCAGCGCCGGTCCCGGGCATAACCCGACCAGGCCCCAGCCGATTCCGAACATCGCAGCGCCCGCCACCAGCGGCAGATCTAATCCCGATTTGCCCGGCCGGAAGTATTGTCCGGCAAACCAGGGCCGCGTGCCGCGATCGGCCAGCCGGAAGCCGGGCACCGAGACCGCAAGCGCCGCAACCATCACCACGAGCAGGCTCGGATCCCACGCGCCAAAGATATCCAGGAAGCCCAGCACCTTGGTCGGCTGCACCATGCCGGATATCAGGAGGCCCGCACCGAACACGAGGCCGCATAACAGGGGAGCAATGATCCACATGGTTCAGCCTCCCAAGACATGATGGGTGATGGCGACGGTAACGATCGCCATCACCATAAAGATGGCCGTGGCGGCAACGGACCGCGGCGACAGCCGTGCTACGCCGCAGATGCCGTGACCGGACGTGCAGCCACCGCCGAGTCGCGTGCCGAAGCCGACCAATAGCCCCGCCACGACAATGACGATCCAGTTCGACGGCAGCTTCGGCGGCGACATGCCGTAACCAATGAGGCCGGCGATGACAGGCGCCAGAATGAGCCCGGCGACAAAGGCGATGCGCCAGCCCTTGTCCTCGCCGCGCAAATTCAACAGGCCGCTGAAGATGCCGCTAATGCCGGCGATGCGCCCGGTCGATAGCATCAACAGGACCGCGGAAAGTCCGATCAGCGCGCCGCCGATCGCAGCCGACACGGGAGTGAAATTGGCCATCGTCGCTCCATCGGTTCAGGGCACACCATGATCATAGGCGCGCCCTGCCCGGCTGCAAGACGGCTATTCCTCGCCCTTTCTGAGCCGACGCCACACCGCGCCCAGCACATTGGAATAATCGTCGGTCCAGACCCGCTGGTCGTCTTCGGCCTCGGTGAGCGCCCACTGGTCGGAGGATGCGAGCTTGCCGACATCGGTCTCTTCCCGCGCCGAGACCACGACCGAGGTCGAGAAGATATATTCACTGTCGCGACCGGTATCCTCGCTGTAGACCCAGCTCTTCAGATCGTTGGCATCGGCGATGCCGACGACCACGCTCGACAGTTCCAGATGCCGATTGGAGACGTGCATCACCACCGCGCCCTGCGGCGCCAGCTTGGACTTGTAGATCTCCATTGCCTCTTCGGTCGCCAGATGAATCGGAATCGCATCCGACGAATAGGCGTCGACGATGATCAGATCATAAACGCCGTCGGGCTCGCGCGCGAAGGTCAGCCGCGCATCGCCGATCACGGGTTCGAGATTCGGCTCGCAGACCTGGATGTAGGTGAAATATTTCGGATCGCGGGCGGTATCGACCATGGTCTGGTCGATCTCGAAGAATTTCCACTCCTCGCCGGGTTCGGACGCGCAGACCAGCGTGCCCGAGCCGAGCCCGATCACCGCCACGCGCAACGGCGAGCCCTTGCGCGCGCGGATCGCGGTGATCGCCTGACCGATGCCGCCGTCCTTGTGGTAGTAGGTGATCGGCTCCGGCTGGCCGGTGACCGGCGTACCATCGTCGTTCTTGAATTTCTCGGCGCCGTGGATCGTGGTGCCATGCATCAGCACGTGATACTGGCCGTTCGGCGTCACCACGATCTTGTGGACGCCGAAAAAGCTGCGCACGGTTTCCACCCGCCCGTCGTCGGACGGATAGGCGCGCAACAGCACCAGCGCGACCACAACGGTTGCAAAAATCTTCCAGCGGTTGGCGTTGAGGCCAAGCGCCAGCAGCGCCGCCAGCACACCGACCGCGCCGATCATCCAGACGCGATGATCTTCCAGCCAGTTGAATACTTTCCCGGTCGACCATGTCGGCAGAAGCAGCGCCACCGCCAGCGCGGCGAGGAATGGCCAGTACCATTGGCTCCAGCGCGACAGGCGTTCGTTGCCGGGCGGTCGGCACAGCGCCGCCAACGCCAGCAGGATCGGATACTCCGCGACCCATGAGAAGGTGAACGGCGCAATCAAGCCGGCGAACAAGCCGCCGACCATGCCACCGAACGACAAAGCAACATAGAAGCCGGTGAGATATTTCGCCGCCGGGCGCGTGCGCGCCAGTTCGCCATGGCAGGCCATCGCAATGACGAAGAAGCAGAACTGATGCCCGCCGAGTGTCAGCAGCAGATTCTGCTCGCCGCCGAAGGCGAGCAGCACCACGGTGCCGGCGATCGCCAGCGGCTGCGCCAGCAGCATCCATTTGTGCGGCAGCAACGGCCGCGACTGGAACACCAGCACCCAGGTCAACAGATAGAGCGATAGCGGCAACACCCACAGTAGCGGCGCCGCGGCGACGTCGGTGGAAATATGCGCGGTCACCGCAATCAGCAGCCCCGACGGTACGGCGGCGAGGAATATCCAGCGTGCACGCAGCAGCCAGGATGGCGCCAGCGCGTCGGTGTCATCGGCCGGCATGTTCAGTTCCGCCGCCTTCGCCGGCGAGCGCAGCAGCAACACGCCGCTGGTTGCGATCAGCAGGATCAACAGGCCATAACCGCCAGTCCAGATCAGGTTCTGCGTGCGTAGCGTGAACATCGGCTCCAGCAGCACCGGATAGGACAACAGCGCCAGGAAACTGCCGATATTCGAGGAAGCGTAGAGGAAGTACGGATCGGGACCGTTGGGGTGTCCGGTGCGGACGAACCAGGCCTGCAGCAAGGGGTTGTTGGCCGCGAGCGCAAAGAACGGCAATCCGATTGACACCGCGAACAGGCCGAGCAGCCAGAGCGCATAGCCTGAAGTCGGCGGATCGCCCCACCCGCTCGCGATCGACAGCGGCAGCGTCAGCATCGCAACCGCGAGCAGCACCAGATGGACCGCCACCGGAAGCTTGCGGTTGCGGAGTTGCATCAGGAAATGCGCATAGGCGTAGCCGCCAAGCAGCAGCGACTGGAAGAACACCATCGCCACCGACCACACCGCAGGCGAGCCCCCGAGCCGCGGCAATACCATCTTGGTGAACAGGGGCTGCACCGAAAACAGCAGCAGCGCGCTGACGAAGATCGCGGCGGTGTAGACGACCAGGACCAGCCGGTTCCGACGTTCGGAAGGCAGGTCCGCTGAAACGGACAGATCGGAAGAAGTCATCAAAACTCCGGCTGGAAACCGGCGGGCACCGGTGGCGGGATGCCCGGCAGGGCCGCCGGCGGGCCGCAATGGAGCATAGGGCGACACGGCGAGCAATGCGGGATAAGAAAGCACGGATAGGGCGCTTCGCGCCCTTCCCGATCAAACCTTCTTGAAACTGAAGCTAGCATGAACGAGACGGATGTTGTCATCATTGGGGCGGGGCATAACGGCCTCACCTGCGCGGCCTATCTCGCGATGGCCGGGCTGCGCGTCAAAGTGGTGGAGCGCCGCAAGGCGGTCGGCGGCGCGGCGGTGACCGAGGAATTCCACCCCGGCTTCCGCAATTCGGTCGCCGCCTATACGGTCAGCTTGCTCAACCCGCAGATATCAGCCGACCTGAAGCTCGCCGAACACGGCTTGCGCATCGTCGAGCGCCACGCGCAGAATTTTCTGCCCGCGCCCGACGGCAGCTATCTCCTGACCGGTGAAGGCCGCACGCGGGCCTCAGTTGAAAAACTCAGCAAGCACGATGCCACGCGTATCGACGCCTTCTCGCGCGAACTGGAGGGCATCGCCGACGTGCTGCGGCAATTCGTGCTGCGCGCGCCGCCGAACCTCGTCGAGGGTTTTGGCATCGGTGCAATCCGCGAAGCGTTCAACGCCATGAGTACCGCCGGCATCCTGCGCAAACTCACGCTCGAACAGCAGCGCAGCCTGCTGGACCTGTTTACGCGGTCGGCCGGCGAAATGCTGGACGAGCGTTTCGAGAACGACCTGGTGAAGGCGCTGTTCGGCTTCGACGCCATCGTCGGTAATTACGCCAGCCCTTACGCCGCCGGCTCCGCGTATGTGATGCTGCACCATGCGTTCGGCGAGGTGAACGGCAAGAAGGGCGTGTGGGGCCACGCCATCGGCGGCATGGGCGCGATCACGCAGGCGATGGCGCGCGCGGCGCGCGGGGCTGGCGCGGAGATCGAAACCGAGGCCGGCGTGCGCGAGGTGATCGTCGAGAGTGGCCGCGCCGCGGGCGTGGTCCTCGACAACGGCGAGACCATTCGCGCGAAATATGTCGTCTCCGGCGTCAATCCGAAATTGCTGTATACGCGGCTGGTACCGTCGAACGCGCTGGCGCCGGAATTCCTTGAGCGCATCGGGCGCTGGCGCAACGCATCAGGCACTTTCCGGATGAATGTCGCGCTCAATGCCCTGCCTTCCTTCACCGCCCTGCCCGGCTCGGGCGATCACCTCACCGCCGGCATCATCCTCGCGCCGAGCCTTGGCTACATGGATCGCGCCTGGCAGGACGCGCGCAGCCACGGCTGGAGCCGCGAGCCTGTCGTGGAAGTGCTGATCCCCTCGACGCTCGACTCGTCGCTCGCGCCGGAGGGCCAGCATGTCGCGAGCCTGTTCTGCCAGCACGTCGCGCCGGAATTGCCGGACGGGAAATCATGGGACGATCACCGCGAGGAAGTCGCCGACCTCATGATCGCGACGGTGGATAAATTCGCACCGGGTTTCGCAGCCAGCGTGATCGGCCGTCAGGTGCTGTCCCCGCTGGATCTGGAGCGGCAATTTGGCCTGCTCGGCGGCGACATCTTTCACGGGGCGCTGACGCTCAACCAATTGTTCTCGGCGCGACCGATGCTGGGCCATGCCGATTATCGCGGGCCGCTGAAAGGCCTCTACCATTGCGGCTCAGGCGCGCATCCCGGCGGCGGCGTCACCGGCGCCCCCGGCCACAACGCCGCAAAGGTGATCCTTGGCGATCACCGCGCGCTCTTCGGATAGGCTGACAAGCACACCGCGTGGTGAACGAAATCCTAACCCGCCATGGCCGGCTCGTCTCCCGCCCACAAATGGTGTGGAACAGGCTGTGGACGGCCGGTGGGTAACGCGCGGGAAAGCCTGTGGATTGGTTGTCGAAAACCCGCCGTAGCGGCGGTGGAAGGCATCGGTATGGCTACCGGGATAACTGGATCAGCAGGGCCCCGCTCGACTGTGGATAAGCGGTGGAAATGACCGGCAATGCCGGCCCAAAAATAACGGACCGGGCGCGCGACGCGCCCGGTCCGTTATGCCCCCGATACTTGGCAATTACTTCAGCGACGAGCTGATAGTATCGAAGTTGGTGCTGAGCTTGGTGCCGAGACCGTTCACGGCGGTGATGATCGCAATCGCGATACCTGCTGCGATCAGGCCATACTCGATGGCCGTGGCTCCCGATTCGTCCTTGAAGAATGACTTAATGATCGACATTGGCTGGTTCCGACCTGGGTTGATGTTCGTGGAACCGAGGTTCCCCCTGCAGTTCCTGTCCCGGAACCTACTGGGATGAATCTAAGGCCGCGCTAACGTCGGACCCGCAACTTTTCCGAGTATTACAACGTGAAATTTGCTCAAATTTGAATGAATCACCCTACCACCAATCGCGCGCTCCTCCTTTCCTCCAGGCTCTTCAATGACTTATCTCGCGCCCACACATCGCGTCAATTTTGCCGTCGGTGACGAGCATACAGCCAAGGGTGTCGTCGATGTCCTGACCGAAGTTTTTTTTGAAGGCCAGGCCGCAATCGCCGCGTTCGAACGGCCGGATGGGCGATGGGACGTCACGGTGCATTTTGCGGAAGCACCCGACCAGGCGCTGATGCGCGAACTCGTGGCCAATGCCGCCGGCGCTGACATCGCCGCGGGCATCGTCTTCGACACGGTCGAAGCCAAGGATTGGGTCAAGGCCAGCCTCGAGGACCTCGTTCCCGTGCCCGCCGGCCGCTTCGTCGTCCACGGCCAGCATGACCGCGAGCGGATCGCACCCAACAAGCTCGGCATCGAGATCGAGGCGGCGCTGGCGTTCGGTACCGGCCACCACGGCACCACGCGCGGCTGCCTGCTGCTGCTCGATCATGTCCTGAAAGCCTGGCGCCCACGCCGCGTGCTCGATCTCGGCACCGGCACCGGCGTGCTGGCGATCGCCGCGGCCCGGGCGCTGCATGAAAAGATCCTGGCCAGCGATATCGATCCGCCATCGGTGCAGGTCGCGCGCGACAATGCGCGGCTGAATGTAGCGGGACATCTGGTGTGCGCGGTCCGCGCCACCGGCTTCTCGGCGCCGCAATTTGCACAAGCCGCGCCGTTCGATCTGGTGCTGGCGAATATTCTCGCCAATCCGTTGCGGCAACTGGCGGGGCCGATGGCGCGGCATCTGGCGCCGTCGGCGCTAGTCATCCTCTCAGGGCTGCTGACGCATCAGGCGCCCGCCGTCATCGCCGCCTATCGCGCCCGCGGGCTGGTGCCGGTCCGCCACCTTCGCATCGAAGGCTGGAGCAGTCTGTTGCTGCGCAAGGTGAACTGAAACTCTATTCGGACGGTCTGTTCCGATTGCGGGCGATGACGCCCTTCTCTCTCTGCAACGACCGCTTGACGCGCGCCTCCGCGAACCGGTCGAGGATCTGAACGATGACGCCGCGCTGTTTCTTGTTAGCGACCGGCGGCGCCGGACCGCGATCGACCGGCGGTGGCGTAATCTTCTCGAACATGAAAGCAGGCATGGTGTATCCCCTCTTCGTTGAGTTGAAACACTCCTGGAGCCTCCCGGTATTCTTGAGCCGAACGGCCTGGGGCGTAAAACCATTCGTCCGACTAACGCGGACGGATATAGTGAAGCACGGAATATGCCAAATTGTGGCGAACTCCGCCCGATTGCGGACGTCTCCGCCCAACTCTAAAGTGACCCGGCGATGTTCGAAGCCCATTTCCAGACATTCGAAGAACCCGAAGGCGGCGTGGCGCTCGCCGCACGTCTTGGCACCTTTCGCGAGGAACTGGCACAGCGGAAGCTGACCGGATTCGTGATTCCACGGGCAGATCAGCAGCAAAACGAGTATGTCGCGGCCTCCGAGGAGCGGCTGGCCTGGCTCACCGGCTTCACCGGCTCGGCCGGCATGGCGATCGTCCTGACGCGCGAGGCCGCTGTTTTCGTCGATGGCCGCTATACGCTGCAGGCCGCCAAACAGGTCGACCGCAAGGCCTGGCACATCGAGCCGCTGGCCGATCCGCCGCCGGAACACTGGCTGTCCCGGCACCTTGCGGCCGGCGACCGCCTCGGTTTTGACCCGTGGCTGCACACTTCGGCGGCAGCGGAGCGTCTGGCCGCCGCCTGCGCCAAGGCCGGCGCGGAGCTGATCGCGGTCGAGAGCAACCCGCTGGACCAGATCTGGACCGAGCGCCCGGCCCCGCCGCGCGGCCCCGTCGCCATTCATGGCGTGCAGTTTTCCGGCGAGATCGAGGCCGAGAAGCTCAAGCGCATCCGGCTCGAGATCAACAAGCTCGGCGTCGATGCGCTGGTGCTGTCGGATAGCCACGCGGTGGCCTGGACCTTCAACATCCGCGGCGCCGACGTCTCGCACACGCCGCTACCTCTGTCCTACGCGCTGGTGCCGAAGGACGGCCGCCCCACCGTCTTCATCGATCACCGCAAGCTTTCCAACGTGACGCGCGACCATCTCGAACAATCCGCCGACGTCAGCGAGCCCGACGCGCTGGTGCCAATGCTGACCGAGCTCGCGCGCGGTGGCACCGCAATCGCGCTCGACAGCGCTACCGCAGCCGACGCGCTGAGCCGCCTGATCGCGGCCGCCGGGGGAAAACCGGTGCGCGGCAACGATCCGGTCAGCCTGTTGAAGGCGGTGAAGAACATCACCGAAATCGAGGGCACGCGGACCGCGCATCAGCGCGATGCGGTGGCGCTGACGCGCTTCCTCGCCTGGATCGACCGCGAGGCCCCCTCCGGCGCGCTGACCGAGATCGACACCGTCGAGGCGCTGGAAACTTTTCGCCGCCAGACCTGCGCGCTGAAGGACGTCTCGTTTCCCACTATCGCCGGCACCGGGCCGAACGGCGCCATCGTGCATTATCGCGTCACCCGCAAGAGCAACCGGCGGATTTCGCCCGGCGATCTGCTGCTGATCGATTCCGGCGCGCAGTATGAAGACGGCACCACCGACGTCACCCGCACCATCGCGATCGGCAATCCTACCGACGAAATGCGCGACCGCTTCACGCGCGTGCTGCGCGGCCACATCGCAATCGCGCGCGCGGTGTTTCCCGACGGCACCACCGGCGCGCAGCTCGACAGCTTTGCGCGGCAATTTCTGTGGCAGGCCGGCCTCGATTTCGAGCACGGCACCGGGCACGGCGTCGGTAGCTATCTCTCGGTGCATGAAGGCCCGGCGCGGATTTCAAAACTCGGCACCACGCCGCTGAAACGCGGCATGATCCTCTCCAACGAGCCCGGCTATTACAAGACCGACGCCTATGGCATCCGGATCGAGAACCTCGAACTCGTCATCGGCACCGACGTGCCGGGCGCCGAGAAGCCGGTGAACGCCTTCGAGACGCTGACGCTGGCGCCGATCGATCGCCGCCTGATCGACGTCAACATGCTGAGCGCAACAGAACTGAAGTGGCTCAACGACTACCACGAGCGCGTCAACCGCGCGGTGCGTCCCCATCTCGACGACAACGCCACCAAGCTGTGGCTGGATGAAGCCACCGCGGCGCTGCTGCCGCTTTGAGCAAGTGTTGCCTAATGCCCGGCCGTCGTCCCCCGCGAAGGCGGGGGACCCAGTACGCCGCGGCCTATCGATTGAATCGCTGACGTTTCTGGAATACTGGGTCACCCGCCTCCGCGGGTGACGACAGCGGAGTGTGCTGTCCGAAATCGGCATGGCCGCATGCCGAAACGTCCCTATTCCCGCTGGGCCATCTGGGTAAAAGTCAGTTCAACCAACAGGATCTGAACTGAATGCACGGCGTTATGGGCAAGCCGCCCGGCGCGGCGGCGAATGCCGTTGCGACCTCGAAAATCACGCTGCTGATGCTGGTCGCGATGACCGGCGTCGCGCCGATCTCGCTTTACATGCTGGTGCCGGCGTTGCCCGTGCTGGCGACCACATTCGGCGGCGATATCTCGGTGGCGCAGATGACGGTGTCGCTCTACATGGTCGGCATCGCCTGCTCGCAGCTCATCATGGGACCGCTGTCGGACAAATTGGGCCGCCGCCCGGTGCTGCTCGCCGGCCTTGCCCTGATGGTGGTGGCCAGCATC